>NZ_JAMYUL010000009.1:0-248019 GCF_040322955.1 Mesorhizobium sp. M0077 | reverse complement strand
CGGAAATGGTTATGCCCGGCGACAACATCACGGTCGATGTCGAGCTGATCGTGCCGATCGCCATGGAAGAGAAGCTGCGCTTCGCCATCCGTGAAGGCGGCCGCACCGTCGGTGCCGGCATCGTCGTCACCATCAAAGAGTAATTTGGACTTAAACCGATCTGTCGCGGGCGCAGGATTTGCCCGCGCCGCGCCAGAACAAGGAAGTGACGCATGAACGGACAGAATATCCGCATCCGCCTGAAGGCGTTTGATCACCGCGTGCTCGACGCCTCGACGAAAGAAATCGTGTCGACGGCCAAGCGCACCGGAGCAAACGTCCGCGGCCCCATTCCGCTGCCGACGCGGATCGAAAAGTTCACGGTCAACCGGTCGCCTCACGTCGACAAGAAGAGCCGCGAGCAGTTCGAGATGCGCACGCACAAGCGTCTGCTCGACATCGTCGATCCGACCCCGCAGACGGTCGATGCTTTGATGAAGCTCGATCTGGCCGCCGGTGTCGACGTCGAGATCAAGCTCTAAGGGAATGAGAGCGCGGTAAGGGGCGGTGCCCCTGGCCCGGAACTCTAAAGGAATTGAACCGATGCGTTCAGGTGTGATTGCAAAGAAGGTGGGAATGACCCGCATCTATAATGATGCCGGGGAACATGTTCCCGTCACCGTTCTTCAGATGGAGAACTGCCAGGTCGTGGCTCAGCGCACGCAGGAGAAGAACGGCTATACCGCCGTCCAGCTCGGCGTTGGCCTTGCCAAGGTGAAGAACACGTCGAAGGCGATGCGCGGCCATTTCGCGACCGCTTCCGTCGAGCCGAAGGCGAAGGTCGCCGAGTTCCGCGTCTCCGCTGACAACATGATCGATGTCGGCGCCGAGATCACCGTCGAGCACTTCGTCGCCGGCCAGAAGGTCGATGTGACGGGGACGACAATCGGCAAGGGTTTCCAGGGCGTCATCAAGCGCCACCACATGGGTGGTGGCCGCGCGACGCACGGCAACTCGGTTTCGCACCGTACGCACGGTTCGACCGGCCAGCGTCAGGACCCGGGCAAAGTGTTCAAGGGCAAGCATATGGCTGGCCACATGGGCGACACCCGCGTTACCACACAGAATGTCGAGATCGTTTCGACCGACGCCGATCGCGGCCTGATCCTGATCCGCGGTGCGGTTCCCGGATCGAAGGGCGCCTGGATCCTGGTCCGCGATGCGGCCAAGGTGGCACTGCCGGCCAATGCGCCGAAGCCTGCCGCGATCCGCGCCGTTGCCGCCGAGAATGGCGCCAAGAACGAGGCTCCGGCCGCAGAGGGAGCAGAATAATGGATCTCAAGATCACAACGCTTGGCGGCAAGGACGCCGGCAAGGTGAAACTCTCCGAGGAGATTTTCGGCCTTGATCCGCGCGAGGACATCCTGCAGCGCGTCGTGCGCTGGCAGCTGGCCAAGCGCCAGCAGGGCACGCACAAGGCCAAGGGCCGCGCCGAAATCGCGCGCACCGGCGCCAAGATGTACAAGCAGAAGGGTACGGGCCGCGCCCGTCACCATTCGGCACGCGCTCCGCAGTTCCGCGGCGGCGGCAAGGCCCACGGCCCGGTCGTTCGCAGCCACGAGCACGATCTGCCGAAGAAGGTGCGCGCTCTGGGCTTGCGGCATGCTCTCTCGGCCAAGGCCAAGAGCGCGTCGATCATCATCATCGACGAGCTGAAGCTGACCGAGGCCAAGACGAAGGCGCTGATCGCGAATTTCGCGACGCTGGGCCTGACCAACGCCTTGGTGATCGGCGGTGCCGAGCTTGACCAGAACTTCAAGCTGGCGGCGACCAACATCCCGAACATCGACGTGCTGCCCATCCAGGGCATCAACGTCTACGACATTCTGCGCCGCGGCACGCTGGTCCTTTCGAAGGCCGCCGTCGAGGCTCTCGAGGAGCGCTTTAAATGACCGACCTCCGTCATTACGACGTGATCGTCTCGCCGGCGATCACCGAAAAGTCGACCATGGCTTCCGAGAACAACCAGGTTGTTTTCAACGTCGCCAAGAAGGCGTCGAAGCCGGAAATCAAGGCCGCTGTCGAAGCGCTGTTTGGCGTCAAGGTTACGGCCGTGAACACGCTTGTCCGCAAGGGCAAGATCAAGCGCTTCCGCGGCACGATCGGCCGCCAGAGCGACGTCAAGAAGGCGATTGTGACACTGGCCGACGGCCAGTCGATCGACGTCGCGACGGGTCTCTGAGCTAGGCCGCGAGGACAACAAACATGGCACTTAAAAAATTCAACCCGGTAACGCCGAGCACCCGCCAGCTGGTCATCGTCGACCGCTCGGGCCTCTACAAGGGCAAGCCCGTCAAGGGCCTGACCGAAGGCCTGACCAAGTCGGGCGGCCGCAACAATCACGGCCGCATCACGGCCCGCTTCATCGGCGGCGGTCACAAGCGTTCGTACCGCATCATCGACTTCAAGCGCCGCAAGTTCGACGTCGTCGGCACGGTCGAGCGCATTGAATACGATCCGAACCGCACCGCCTTCATCGCGCTGATCAAGTATGACGATGGCGAGCTGTCCTACATCATCGCTCCGCAGCGCCTTGCCGCCGGCGACAAGATCGTGGCCGGTGAATCGGTCGACGTGAAGCCAGGCAATGCGATGCCGCTGGCCTCGATGCCGGTCGGCACGATCGTCCATAACATCGAGCTGAAGCCGGGCAAGGGCGCCCAGGTTGCCCGCTCGGCAGGTGGCTACGGACAGCTGGTCGGTCGCGACCAGGGCATGGCGATCCTGCGCCTCAACTCGGGCGAGCAGCGGGTCGTTCACGGCTCCTGCATGGCCACCGTCGGCGCCGTGTCGAACCCCGACCACGGCAACATCAACGACGGCAAGGCCGGCCGCACGGTCTGGCGCGGCAAGCGCCCGCACAATCGCGGCGTGACCATGAACCCGGTCGACCATCCGCATGGCGGTGGTGAAGGCCGCACCTCCGGTGGCCGTCATCCGGTCAGCCCGTGGGGCAAGCCGACCAAGGGCAAGAAGACGCGGTCCAACAAGGCGACCGACAAGTTCATCCTGCGCTCGCGCCATCAGCGCAAGAGCTAAGAAGAGGTAACGCCAAGTGACTCGTTCTATTTGGAAAGGCCCCTTCATCGACGGCTACCTTCTCAAGAAGGTGGACAAGGTTCGTGAAGGTGGTCGCAATGAGGTGATCAAGATGTGGAGCCGTCGCTCCACCATCCTGCCGCAGTTCGTCGGCTTCACCTTCGGTGTCTACAACGGCCAGAAGCATGTTCCCGTCTCGGTGAACGAGGACATGGTCGGTCACAAGTTCGGTGAATTCGCTCCGACCCGGACCTATTACGGTCACGGCGCGGATAAGAAGGCGAAGAGGAAATAATCATGGGCAAGGCCAAAGCTCCGCGCAGGCTTGCTGACAACGAAGCGCGCGCCGTTCTGCGCACGATCCGTATCAGCCCGCAGAAGCTGAACCTGGTTGCCGCGCTGATCCGCGGCAAGAAGGTCGCGACAGCGCTTTCCGATCTCGAATTCTCGGCCAAGCGGATTTCCGGCACGGTCAAGAAGACGCTGGAATCGGCGATCGCCAACGCGGAAAACAACCACGACCTCGACGTCGATGCGCTGATCGTGGCGGAAGCCTATGTCGGCAAGTCGATCGTCATGAAGCGGTTCCATGCTCGTGGCCGCGGTCGCGCCAGCCGTATCGAAAAGCCGTTCTCGCACCTCACGATCGTCGTTCGTGAAGTCGAAGAAAAAGGGGAGGCCGCATAATGGGCCAGAAAGTCAATCCGATCGGTCTGCGCCTCGGCATCAACCGCACCTGGGATTCGCGCTGGTTCGCGAACACCGGCGAGTACGGCAAGCTGCTGCATGAGGACATCAAGATCCGCAAATATCTTGAAAAGGAACTCAAGCAGGCTGCGATTTCGAAGGTCGTGATCGAGCGCCCGCACAAGAAGTGCCGCGTCACCATCCATGCGGCGCGCCCGGGCCTGATCATCGGCAAGAAGGGCGCCGACATCGAGAAGCTTCGCAAGAAGCTGATGGAGATGACGAAGTCCGAGACGCACTTGAACATCGTTGAAGTGCGCAAGCCGGAAATCGACGCGACCCTGGTCGCCCAGTCGATCGCCCAGCAGCTCGAGCGTCGTATCGCGTTCCGCCGCGCCATGAAGCGCGCCGTTCAGTCGGCCATGCGCCTGGGCGCCGAAGGCATCCGCATCAACTGCGCCGGCCGTCTCGGCGGCGCCGAGATTGCGCGCATGGAATGGTACCGCGAGGGCCGCGTGCCGCTGCATACGCTGCGCGCCGATGTCGACTATGGCACGGCCGAGGCGCACACGGCTTACGGCATCTGCGGCGTCAAGGTCTGGGTGTTCAAGGGCGAAATCCTCGAGCACGATCCGATGGCTTCGGAGCGTCGCGCGACCGAGGGTGATGCTGCGCATGGCGGTGGTGGTGATCGCGAACGCGGTCGTCGTCGCGAAAACGCCTGATTATTTAGGAATTTGGAGTTAGAACGATGCTGCAGCCAAAGCGCACAAAGTTCCGCAAGCAGTTCAAGGGCCGTATCCATGGTACCGCAAAGGGCGGCACCAACCTGGATTTCGGTGGTTTCGGGCTGAAGGCGCTTGAGCCGAACCGCGTCACCGCGCGTGAGATCGAAGCGGCCCGCCGCGCGATCACTCGTGAGATGAAGCGTGCCGGCCGCGTGTGGATCCGTATTTTCCCTGATGTGCCGGTGACGTCGAAGCCGACTGAAGTGCGCATGGGCAAGGGCAAGGGCGCTGTCGATTACTGGGCGGCGCGCGTAAAGCCGGGCCGCATCATGTTCGAGATCGACGGCGTCAACGAAGAAACCGCCCGTGAGGCGCTGCGTCTCGGCGCGGCCAAGCTCTCGGTCAGGACGCGCTTCGTACAGCGCATCGCAGAATAAGGACGGGCTGATCATGAAAGCCGAAGACATCCGGACCAAGACCCAGGACCAGCTGACCGACGATCTGGCCAGCCTGAAGAAGGAGCAGTTCAACCTGCGCTTCCAGAAGGCCACCGGCCAGCTCGAGAAGACCGCGCGCGTGCGGCAGGTTCGCAAGGACATTGCGCGTATCAAGACCATCGCTGCGGAAAAGTCCGCGGCCAAGAAGGCTTAAGGACGAAAATCATGCCAAAGCGCATTCTGCAGGGCACTGTCGTCAGCGACAAGAACGAGAAGACGGTAGTCGTCAAGGTCGAACGGCGCTTCACGCATCCCGTGATGAAGAAGACCGTGCGCATGACCAAGAAGTACAAGGCGCACGACGAGAACAACGCCCACAAGGTCGGCGATCAGGTGTTCATCCAGGAATCGAAGCCGATTTCCAAGGACAAGCGCTGGATCGTCGTGTCTTCGGACCAGGCGTAACAAACCGAATTTTGGACAGACCGGGGAGGGGCTTTGAGCCCGTCCCGTTAGAAGAGAAGAAGGCGGCCAGTCATGATTCAGATGCAAACAAACCTCGACGTCGCGGATAATTCCGGCGCCCGTCGTGTCATGTGCATCAAGGTGCTGGGCGGCTCGAAGCGGAAATACGCTTCCGTAGGCGACATCATCGTGGTGTCGATCAAGGAAGCCATTCCGCGCGGCCGCGTTAAGAAGGGCGATGTGATGAAGGCGGTCGTGGTTCGCACGGCCAAGGACATCCGCCGCCCGGACGGCAGCGTGATCCGTTTCGACAAGAACGCGGCCGTTCTCGTCGACAACAAGAAAGAGCCGATCGGCACGCGTATCTTCGGACCGGTTCCGCGCGAACTCCGCGCCAAGAACCACATGAAGATCATCTCGCTCGCGCCTGAAGTGCTGTAAGGAGCCGGACCAATGCAAAAGATTAGAAAAGGCGACAAGGTCGTCGTGCTGGCCGGCAAGGACAAGGGCCGTTCGGGCGAAGTCCTTTCGGTTCAGCCGAAGGAAGACACCGCGCTGGTGCGCGGCGTCAACATGATCCGTCGTCACCAGAAGCAGTCCCAGTCCCAAGAGGGCGGGATCATCACCAAGGAAGCGCCGATCCAGCTGTCGAACATCGCGCTGGCCGACCCCAAGGATGGCAAGCCGACCCGCGTCGGCTTCATCTTCCAGAAGGACGGCAAGAAGGTGCGCGTCGCCAAGCGCTCGGGAGAAGTCATCAATGGCTAAGGCTCAAACCACGAAGCCCAAGGCTGAAAGCAAACAGTCCAAGGCCCAGAACACGCCGCGCCTCAAGCAGGTCTACAACGAGACCATCCGCAAGGCGCTGCAGGAGCAGTTCGGTTACGAGAACGAGATGCAGGTTCCGCGCATCGACAAGATCGTGCTGAACATGGGCGTCGGCGAAGCGACCGCGGATTCGAAGAAGCCTTCGATCGCGGCCGAAGACCTGGCGATGATCGCCGGCCAGAAGGCCGTCGTCACCCGCGCCCGTAATTCGATCGCCGGCTTCAAGGTCCGCGAGAAGATGCCGATCGGCGCCAAGGTCACGCTGCGCAAGGAACGCATGTACGAGTTCCTCGACCGTCTCGTGAACATCGCACTGCCGCGCGTCCGCGACTTTCGCGGACTGAATCCGAAGAGCTTCGATGGCCGTGGCAACTACGCCATGGGCATCAAGGAACACATCGTGTTCCCGGAGATCAACTACGACAAGGTTGATCAGATCTGGGGCATGGACGTCATCGTTTGTACGACTGCGAAAACGGACGACGAAGCCAGGGCGTTGCTCAAGGCCTTCAACTTCCCCTTCCGCCAGTAACGGCAGCGAGAAAAGGAAAAATCTGAAATGGCAAAGACCAGCTCAGTCGAGAAGAACAACAGGCGCCGCAAGCTTGCCGACCAGTACGGTCCCAAGCGCGCAGCGCTCAAGGCGATCATCATGGACCAGTCCAAGCCGATGGAAGAGCGTTTCCGCGCTCAGCTGAAGCTTGCTGCCCTGCCGCGCAACTCGGCCAAGATCCGCATCCGCAACCGCTGCGAAGTTACCGGCCGTCCGCGCGCCTATTATCGCAAGCTCAAAGTATCGCGCATCGCGCTTCGTGATCTCGGCAATAACGGCCAGATCCCGGGCCTGGTCAAGTCGAGCTGGTAAGGAGGACATAACATGTCATTGAGCGATCCTCTCGGCGATATGCTGACCCGCATCCGCAACGCGTATGGCCGTAAGAAGTCGAGCGTTTCGACGCCGGCCTCGCGCCTGCGTACCCGCGTCCTCGACGTGCTGAAGGCTGAAGGCTATATCCGCGACTACAGCCAGACCGACTTCGACAACGGCAAGTCCGAAATCGAAATCGAGCTGAAGTATTTCGACGGTGCTCCGGTCGTGCGCGAAATCGCCCGCGTCTCGAAGCCTGGCCGCCGCGTTTACGTCTCGGCCAAGTCGATCCCGCACGTCGCCAACGGCCTCGGCATCGCCATCCTTTCGACGCCGAAGGGCGTGATGGCCGATCACGAAGCACGCGAACAGAATGTCGGCGGCGAAATCCTCTGCCAGATTTTCTAATTCGGCAGACCTGAAACAAGAGAAGTGACGAGGACAACCAAATGTCTCGTATTGGAAAGAAACCCGTTTCGCTGCCGCAGGGCGTGACCGCGACCGTCAACGGCCAGACCGTGACGGCGAAGGGCCCCAAGGGCGAGCTGAAGTTCGTGGTGAACGACGAAGTGCTGGTCAAGATGGAAGGCAGCGAAATCGCTGTCCAGCCGCGCGACCAGACCAAGACCGCCCGCTCCAAGTGGGGCATGTCGCGCACGCAGATCGTCAACATCCTGCAGGGCGTCAAGGACGGTTTCGAGAAGAAGCTCGAGATTACCGGCGTCGGCTATCGCGCGGCACTCCAGGGCAAGAACCTGCAGCTGGCGCTTGGCTTCAGCCACGACGTCGTTTACGAGACGCCGGCCGGCATCACGATCACTGTGCCGAAGCCGACGGAAATCACCGTGACCGGCATCGACAAGCAGCAGGTCGGCCAGGTTGCAGCCGAGATCCGCGAGTATCGCGGTCCCGAGCCCTACAAGGGCAAGGGTGTCCGCTATGCCGGCGAGAAGATCGTCCGCAAGGAAGGCAAGAAGAAGTAGTAGGCCTGGCCCCGAAAAGTTGCAGACTCTTCGGAAAAGGCCAGGCCAAAGAAGTGCAACGCCGCGGGGAGCAGTCGCGGGAGGCGCTTTCGCCTACCGCACATGGCGGCCCCCGTTTTTTGAAGGCAAGGAAGACTATCATGGCTACCAAGGAATCCATCCAGCGCCGCGCGCAGCGCGTCCGCCGCCAGATCAAGAAGGTCGCCGGCGAACGTCCGCGTCTCTCGGTTCACCGCACGTCGAAGAACATCTACGTGCAGGTCATCGACGACGCCAAGGGCCATACCATCGCGGCTGCATCGACACTCGAGAAGGACCTCAAGGGTTCGCTCAAGACCGGCGCCGACACCGAGGCAGCAGCCGCTGTTGGCAAGCTGATCGCCGAGCGCGCTTCGAAGGCCGGCGTCAAGGAAGTCGTCTTCGACCGCGGCGCCTACATCTATCACGGCCGCGTCAAGGCGCTGGCCGAGGCTGCCCGTGAAGGCGGTCTGAGCTTCTAATTGCCTGTTCCGAACCGAAGGTCAGCGCAGCAAAAAGTTGCAGACTTTTCGGTCAAGATCATGCAAGGAAAAATAATTCGCCCCCGGTGACCCAAAGAGGCGCACCGGATCTTATCAGCAACCGTGCTTCCGGAAAAGAACAAGGAACAGGATATGGCACAGGAACGTAGGGATGGCGGCCGCGGCCGCGATCGTGAAGAACGCGATGACGGCATGGTGGACAAGCTCGTCCACATCAACCGCGTCGCCAAGGTCGTCAAGGGCGGCCGTCGCTTCGGTTTTGCAGCACTCGTCGTCGTCGGCGACCAGAAGGGCCGTGTCGGCTTCGGTCACGGCAAGGCGCGCGAAGTGCCGGAAGCGATCCGCAAGGCAACCGAGTCGGCCAAGCGCGACATGATTTTCGTGCCGCTGCGCTCGGGCCGCACGCTGCACCACGACGTCGAAGGACGCTGGGGCGCCGGACGCGTGCTGCTGCGCGCTGCCAAGCAGGGTACCGGCATCATCGCCGGCGGCCCGATGCGCGCTGTCTTCGAGACGCTCGGCATGCATGACGTGGTCGCCAAGTCGATGGGTTCGTCGAACCCCTACAACATGGTTCGTGCCACATTCGACGCGCTGAAGAGCCAGATGCATCCCAAGGATGTGGCTGCTGCGCGCGGCATCAAATATTCGACCCTTCAGGCCCGCCGCGGCACCGCCGTTGCGGCTGAAGAATAGTCGATCTGACCAGGGATTTTGACCATGGCCAAGAAAGCAACCAAGACCATCACCGTTGAGCAGATCGGTTCGCCGATCCGCCGCCCGAAGGAACAGCGCGCAACGCTGGTCGGCCTCGGCCTCAACAAGATGCACAAGCAGCGCACGCTGGAGGACACTCCCTCGGTGCGCGGCATGATCGCTGCCGTCCAGCATCTCGTCCGCGTCGTGGACGAGGGCTGAGCAAAAGCGCAGGAGAACCCAGATGAAACTCAACGATCTGCGTGACAAGGACGGCGCGACGCACTCCAAGAAGCGTCTCGGCCGTGGCATCGGCTCCGGCTCGGGCAAGACCGGCGGTCGCGGCGTCAAGGGCCAGAAGGCGCGCTCCGGCGTTGCCATCAACGGCTTCGAGGGCGGCCAGATGCCGCTCTATCGGCGCCTGCCGAAGCGTGGCTTCAATAACATCTTCGCCAAGAGCTTTGTCGTCGTGTCGCTGGCTCGTATCCAGACGGCGCTCGATGCCAAGAAGCTCGACGCCAAGGCGACCGTGACGGCCGAGGCACTCGTTGCCGCCGGCGTCATCCGCCGCGTCAAGGACGGCGTGCGCATCCTCTCGGACGGCGAGCTCAAGGCAAAGCTTGCCTTCGACGTCGCCGGCGCCTCCAAGGCCGCGATCGAGAAGATCGAAAAGGCCGGCGGTTCGGTCAAGCTGCCGGAAGCGGCAGCGGAGTAACGGCAATTTGAAGCGCGGTCGGCAGGAACGGTATCCGTTTTTGTTCACGATTGCGCTTTGATCCGATCAATTAGGCGGCCGCGTCAACGCGGCCGCTTGCATGTTTAGAGCCCGGAGCTTATCTCGTGAGCTTCGGTGCCACGCGCCGCCTGAGCTGCGGGCATCGAGCGTGACATACAAATCAAAGAAGTAGCGCATGACGTTGTCCGAAAACCGCTTCACACTTTTCGGCATCATGCTCTAGCGGAGAATCAGGCATGGCTTCGGCTGCTGAACAACTAGCCTCGAATCTGAATTTTGCGGCTTTCGCCAAGGCGGAGGACCTGAAGAAGCGAATCTGGTTCACCGTCGGCGCGCTGCTCGTCTATCGCCTCGGCACCTATATCCCGCTGCCCGGCATCAATCCGGATGCATTCGCGCAGGCCTTCTCTTCGCAGGCCAAGGGCGTGCTCGGCATGTTCAACATGTTCGCCGGCGGCGCCGTGCAGCGCATGGCGATCTTCGCGCTCGGCATCATGCCTTATATCTCAGCCTCCATCATCATGCAGCTGATGACCTCGGTCATTCCGTCGCTGGAAGCGCTGAAAAAGGAAGGCGAGCAGGGCCGCAAGGTCATCAACCAGTACACGCGCTACGGCACGGTACTCCTGGCGCTGGTGCAGGCCTACGGCATTTCAGTGGGCCTGGAAGGCGGCAACGGCATCGTCAACGATCCCGGCATGTTCTTCCGCATCTCGACCGTCGTCACGCTGGTTGGCGGCACCATGTTCCTGATGTGGCTGGGCGAGCAGATCACCGCCCGCGGCATCGGCAACGGCATTTCGCTGATCATTTTCTCCGGCATCGTCGCTGGCCTGCCGCGCGCCATCTCCGGCACGCTGGAGCTCGGCCGCACCGGCGCCCTATCGACCGGGCTGATACTCGCGATCATCGTGCTGGCCATCATCGTCATCGCGCTGATCGTGTTCTTCGAGCGCGCGCAGCGCCGCCTGCTGATCCAGTATCCGAAGCGCCAGGTCGGCAACCGCATGTTCCAGGGCGATACCTCGCATCTGCCGCTGAAGCTCAACACGTCGGGCGTCATTCCGCCGATCTTCGCGTCGTCGCTGCTTTTGCTGCCGGCAACGGTCGCTGGCTTCTCGCAGACGACAAACCTGCCGGCCTGGGCAAGCACCGTGCTCGCTTCGCTCGGCCACGGCCAGCCGCTCTACATGCTGTTCTATGCGGCAATGATCGTGTTCTTCGCCTTCTTCTACACGGCCATCGTGTTCAATCCGAAGGACACCGCCGACCAGCTCAAGAAGCATTCCGGCTTCATTCCGGGCTACCGTCCGGGTGAGCGCACCGCCGATTACATCGACTATGTCCTGACGCGCATCACCGTCGTCGGCGCCATCTATCTGGTGCTGGTGTGCCTGCTGCCCGAGTTCCTGATTTCGGCAACTGGCGTACCATTCTACCTCGGTGGCACATCGCTTCTGATCGTGGTCAGTGTAACCCTCGATACGGTGGCGCAGATCCAGGGTCACCTGATCGCGCACCAGTATGAGGGCCTGATCAAGAAGTCGAAGCTGCGCGGGGGGAAGAAGGCCAGATGAGATTGATATTGCTTGGGCCGCCAGGAGCGGGCAAGGGGACGCAAGCACAAAGACTGGTAGAAAAATACGGCATACCGCAGCTGTCGACGGGCGACATGCTGCGGGCCGCCGTACAGGCCGGCACTGAAGTCGGCAAGCGCGCCAAGGCGGTGATGGATGCCGGCGAGCTGGTTTCCGACGCCATTGTCAACGCGATCGTGGCCGAGCGCATCGACCAACCCGATTGCACCAGCGGTTTCATCCTCGACGGATATCCGCGCACGCTGGTGCAGGCTGATGCGGTTGAATCGATGCTCGCCGAGCGCGGCATTGGCCTCGATGCCGTGATCGAGTTCGTCGTCGACGACAAAGCGTTGGTCGGCCGCATCGTCAAGCGCGCCGACGACGCCAAGGCCGCCGGACAGCCGGTGCGCAAGGACGACAATCCGGTGGTGTTCGAAGAGCGCCTGCGGGAATATTACAAGAAGACGGCGCCGCTGATCGGCTATTATTACGCCAAACGCTCGCTTAGGAGTGTCGACGGCATGGCTCCTGTCGACACCGTGACGGCGGAGATTGAAGCGCTGCTCGCGGCGGTGACGCGGGAGACCGTTACGGTAAAGTAAAGATTGCGCTTGACTGGAACGGTTCGCTGGGTTATGGCGGCCCGTCTTCCTATCAGGCATGAGGCTTGCTTGTCCGCAAGGGCAAGGCAGCCGCATTGAAACTAGGGAACTCCCGCAAGGGCCGGCCTCCACCGGACGCGGGGTAATTTGAACAGCGCCGCGCGTGCCTTATTTTGAAGGCCGGCCGGTCCCACATGGAGAAGAGAAGAATATGGCTCGTATAGCCGGCGTCAACATTCCGACCAACAAGCGCGTCGTCATTGCGCTTCAGTACATTCACGGCATTGGCAAGAAGTTCGCCCAGGAGATCGTCGACAAGGTCGGCATCCCGGCCGAGCGCCGCGTCAACCAACTGACCGACGCGGAAGTGCTGCAGATCCGCGAGACCATCGACCGCGACTACCAGGTCGAAGGCGACCTGCGCCGCGAAGTGTCGATGAACATCAAGCGTCTCATGGACCTCGGCTGCTACCGCGGCCTGCGTCACCGCCGTTCGCTGCCGGTTCGCGGTCAGCGCACGCACACCAATGCACGCACCCGCAAGGGCCCGGCCAAGTCGATCGCCGGCAAGAAGAAGTAAGTGAGCGATAGCGAGTAGCCATTAGCGAGTAGGGGTCCCTGTTCGCTAGTCCCTGCTCACTACTCGCTTTCAAAGGTGGAGCCGCTGGCATTACGGCGGTGTAGAGATCAACTGAAAGGACTATCATGGCCAAGGAAGCCGCTCGTGTTCGCCGTCGTGAACGCAAGAACATCTCGTCGGGCGTTGCCCACGTCAATTCGACCTTCAACAACACGATGATCACCATCACCGACGCGCAGGGCAATTCCATTGCCTGGTCGTCGGCCGGTGCCCAGGGCTTCAAGGGTTCGCGCAAGTCAACCCCGTTCGCCGCCCAGATGGCTGCCGAAGACGTCGCCAAGAAGGCCCAGGAACACGGCATGCGCATGCTCGAAGTCGAGGTCTGCGGACCCGGCTCCGGTCGTGAATCGGCGCTTCGCGCCCTGCAGGCGGCCGGCTTCACCATCACCTCGATCCGTGATGTGACGCCGATCCCGCACAATGGCTGCCGCCCGCGCAAGAAGCGCCGCGTCTAAGACATTACCGAACGCCGCGTGAGCGCCTCAAGGCGCTCCTCCACGGCACTCCAGGTCGCCCGCCACGATTGGATGGTGGTGGGTCAACGGAAGGAAAGCATCATGATCCAGAAAAATTGGCAGGAACTGATCAAGCCGAACAAGATCGAGTTCTCGTCGAAGAAGAAGACGCTGACCACGCTGGTCGCCGAGCCGCTCGAGCGTGGCTTCGGCCTGACGCTCGGCAACGCGCTGCGCCGCGTGCTTTTGTCTTCGCTGCGCGGTGCGGCTGTCACCGCCGTGCAGATCGACGGCGTTCTGCATGAATTCTCGTCGATTGCCGGCGTGCGTGAGGACGTGACCGACATCGTCCTCAACATCAAGGAAATCGCCATCCGCATGGAAGGCGATGGTCCCAAGCGCATGGTCGTTCGCAAGCAGGGCCCGGGTGCGGTTCTGGCTGGCGACATCCAGACGGTTGGCGACGTCGAGATCCTCAACCCCGACCACGTCATCTGCACGCTGGACGAGGGCGCTGAAATCCGCATGGAATTCACCGTCGACACCGGCAAGGGTTACGTGCCGGCCGACCGCAACCGCGCCGAAGACGCGCCGATCGGCCTGATCCCGGTCGACAGCCTGTATTCGCCGGTCAAGAAGGTCTCCTACAAGGTCGAGAACACCCGCGAGGGCCAGGTTCTCGACTATGACAAGCTGACCATGACTATCGAGACCGACGGTTCGATCTCGGGCGAGGACGCGGTGGCTTTCGCTGCCCGCATCCTGCAGGACCAGCTTGGCCTGTTCGTCAATTTCGACGAGCCGCAGAAGGAAGTCGCCACCGAGGCCGTCACCGAGCTCGCCTTCAACCCGGCGCTGCTCAAGAAGGTGGACGAACTCGAGCTTTCGGTGCGTTCGGCCAACTGCCTGAAGAACGACAACATCGTCTACATCGGCGATCTTATCCAGAAAACCGAAGCCGAGATGCTGCGCACCCCGAACTTCGGCCGCAAGTCGCTGAACGAGATCAAGGAAGTGCTCGCGGCGATGGGCCTGCACCTCGGCATGGAAGTGCCGGACTGGCCGCCGGAAAACATCGAAGACCTCGCCAAGCGTTACGAAGACCAATATTGAGCATGAATTTCCAAGGATCGGCGGCGTGGGCCGCTCGATCCGACGGTCATGCGGAAAACCATCAGAGGCCACGGCCTCTTGAACAACTGAAGAAGGAAAAGAGCCATGCGCCACGGTTTTAAAGGCCGCCGCTTCGCCCGAAGCATTAGCCATCGCAAGTCGATGTTCGCCAACCTCGCCGTGTCGCTGCTCGAGCACGAACAGATCGTCACCACCCTGCCGAAGGCGAAGGATTTGCGTCCGATCGTCGAGAAGCTGGTGACGCTCGGCAAGCGCGGCGACCTGCATGCGCGCCGCCAGGTCATTGCCCAGATCGGCAATGAAGGCGTCGTCAAGCGTCTGTTCGACACCATCGCGCCGCGCTACGCCACCCGCAATGGCGGCTATCTGCGCATCATGAAGGCCGGCTTCCGCCACGGCGACAATGCCGCCATGGCAGTCATCGAGTTCGTCGATCGCGACACCTCGGCCAAGGGCGCCGGCGACCGCGCCCGCATCGAGGCCGAAGGCACCGACGAGGAAGCCGCTGCCGCATAAGGCTCGGTTTTTCAGGAATGACTTCAAGGGGCCTTCGGGCCCCTTTTTGTTACCGGCGTCCTACGTTTAGCGTGTCTTACGTTTAGCGAGTAAGCATCAGGTAGTCGCGACCGCTAAGCAGATTCCAATTGAAGGCGCCGGGAATCTCTTCGAACGCCGGTTGGGGATAGGAATAGATACTGTCGAGGGTGGCGCGGGAATCTATATCGCTGACCACTCGCGACACGGTGGAATTGGTCAGGTATTTTTGGGCGTCCCCATCTTCGATGAAGTCTGTATCGACTCGGAAATGAATCTGAACGGGACCCGCGCAGATGTTCAGCAATATTTCGTCGCTCAAGGCGGCGTAGAACACCGCTGCCTCTTCTGGAGCCCAAAGGCCGGCAGTCAAGAATTCCGAAGGTGTCGTCTCTCCACTGAACCCATCCAATGAGAGCACAAGGCGATCGGTGAGAACCTCAAAATCACCTTCGAGATAGCCCGCTTCTTCGATCTGAAACCAGTTCATCCAATGAGGTGCTTCTTCATCAAAGGAAATTTCGAGCTTTCCGAAAGTCCAATAGACCGGAATCGTCTCTGCATGTTCCGTGATCCAGCCGTCAGGCGGACCTAGCATACTGGCGATGTCGATCATTTTCAGAGAAGGGAAAACAGGCCCAAAAGTGCCGGTCTTCAAAAAGTCACGGAATGACAGGAGTTGTTTTTTCATGAAGGTCGACGCAGGTTTTCAGTTTCAAGCCGACCTATAGCTGCTTTGCGGGCCAGAATAATCAGATTTCAGGGGCTTAGCCTTTCATTTTGCACAATCGTCGGGACAATGGCGCCCGACCTGGAGGATTCGGAATGCACTTCAAACGGCTGTTTCTTGTTGCCCTTTGCGCGCTGGCCGCCTTTGCCGCGGCACCGGCCGTGAAAGACGCCCTGGCCGAGGACGCCGCCAAGCCAGCCGATCCGGGGCTCTCCGATGTGCTGACCGACCTCTTGCATGGCGTCGAGGGCGAGAACGGCACCTCCGGTCCCGACAAGCGCGTGCCGTTCGGCCGCGAAGAGGTGCAGCTGTCGTTTGCGCCCCTGGTCAAGCAGACGGCGCCGGCCGTGGTCAATGTCTATGCGTCGCAGACGGCCAAGGTCACGTCGCCCTTTGACGGCGATCCGTTCTTCGAGGAATTTTTCGGCCGCGCGCAGCCGCGCGCGCAATCCTCGCTCGGCTCGGGCGTGCTGGTCGACCCGAGCGGCGTCGTCGTCACCAATTTCCACGTGATCAAGGATGCCGACGAGGTCAAGGTCGCGACCGCCGACGGGCGCGAATTCACCTCGAAGGTCATGCTCAAGGACGAGACGCTCGACCTCGCCGTGCTCAAGATCACCTCCGACAAGCCGTTTCCGGTGATCGCCATCGGCGATTCCGACGCGCTCGAGGTCGGCGACCTGGTGCTGGCCATCGGCAATCCGTTCGGCGTCGGCCAGACCACCACCAGCGGCATCGTTTCGGCGCTTGCCCGCAGCCATATCGGCGTTTCGGATTCGGGCTACTTCATCCAGACCGACGCCGCCATCAATCCCGGCAATTCCGGCGGCGCGCTGATCAACATGGGCGGCCAGCTGGTCGGCATCAACACCGCCATCTACAGCCGCAGCGGCGGCTCGATCGGCATCGGCTTTGCCATCCCCGCCAACATGGTGCGCGCCTTCGCCGACGCGGCCAAGGCCGGGCTCGATTTCTTCGAGCGGCCCTATATAGGCGCCGAATTCGAAGCGGTCACACCGCAGATCGCCGAATCGCTCGGCATGGAGAAGCCGACCGGCGCGCTGGTGTCGTCGGTTGAGGAAGCCGGACCGGCGGCCAAGGCAGGGCTGAAGCCCGGCGATGTCGTGCTGCAGCTCAATGGCACGACGGTCGAAGGCATCGAGGCGCTGGATTACCGCATGGCGACCCTGTCGATCGGCACCAAGGCGACCTTCGCCATCCTGAGCAAGGGCCAGCAGGCGACGATGGAGATTGCACTGGAGCGCGCGCCGGAAGGCGCCAAGGCGTCGGAAGTGACCCTGCATGGCCGCAGCCCGTTCTCCGGCGCCAAGGTCGCGGAACTGTCGCCCAGGCTCGCCCAGCGCCTCGGCCTGCGCACCGACCTCAAGGGCGTCACCGTGGTCGACATCAACCGCGATTCGCCGGCCGCCGATTTCGGCTTCCAGCCGGGCGACATCGTGCGCGAGGTGAACGGCACGACGGTCGATACGGCGGCGACACTGGCGCAGCTTGCCCAGCAGGATACACGCTGGTGGCGCTTTACCGTCGAGCGCGGCGGGCAGATACTGCGCCAGGTGTTGCGTTACTGAGGCGATCTTCCCATTTCTGAGGATCGTGCTCCAACCAGAAGACCTAGATGGCCGATCTGTTCAGCGTCGATGAACCGGAAAGAGCGCCGCCCGGCCGGCCTTTGGCCGATCGGCTGCGTCCGAAAAACCTCGGCGAGGTTGTCGGCCAGGAGCATTTGACCGGGCCGGACGGCGCGCTGACGCGGTTGATCAACTCCGGTTCGCTCGGCTCGATGATTTTCTGGGGGCCACCCGGCACCGGCAAGACCACGGTGGCGCGGCTGCTGGCCGGCGAGACCAGCCTTGCCTTCGAGCAGATCTCAGCGGTGTTTTCCGGCGTTGCCGATTTGAAGAAAGTGTTCGAGGCGGCAAAGCTGCGTCGCACCAATGGCCGCCAGACGCTGCTGTTCGTCGACGAGATCCATCGCTTCAACCGCGCCCAGCAGGATTCGTTTCTCCCGGTCATGGAGGACGGCACCGTCGTGCTGGTTGGCGCCACGACCGAAAATCCGTCCTTCGAGCTGAACGCCGCGCTTCTGTCGCGCGCGCGGGTGCTGGTGTTTCACTCGCTGGGCGAGGACAGCATTGCCAAGCTGATGACGCGCGCGGAGGAGACGGAGGGCAGGGCGCTGCCGCTCGACGACGAGGCGCGGGCGATGCTCATCCGCATGAGCGATGGCGACGGCCGGGCCTCGCTGACGCTGGCCGAGGAAGTCTGGCGCGCCGCCAAACCCGGCGAGGTTTTCGATCCCGAAGGGCTGCAGCGCATCGTCCAGCGCCGCGCGCCGATCTATGACAAGGGCCAGGACGGTCACTACAATCTGATCTCGGCGCTGCACAAATCGGTGCGTGGGTCCGACCCGGACGCGGCGCTTTATTATCTTGCCCGCATGTTCGACGCCGGCGAGGATCCGCTCTATCTCGGCCGCCGGCTGGTGCGCATGGCGATGGAGGATATCGGGCTGGCCGACCCGCAGGCGCTGGTTATCGCCAACGCCGCCAAGGACGCCTACGACTATCTCGGCTCGCCCGAAGGCGAACTGGCCTTCGCCGAGGCCACCGTCTATCTCGCCACCGCGCCCAAATCCAACGCCGTCTATACCGCCTTCAAGGCAGCCACGCGGGCGGCGAAGGAGTTCGGTTCGCTGCTGCCGCCCAAGCACATCCTCAACGCGCCGACCAAGCTGATGAAAGAGGAGGATTACGGCGCCGGCTACCGCTACGATCACGACCAGCCCGATGCCTTTTCCGGCCAGGACTATTTCCCCGAAAAGATGGGCCGGCAGACCTTTTACGATCCGCCCGAACGCGGCTTCGAGCGCGATATCAAGAAACGGCTGGACTATTGGGCAAAGCTGCGCAGCGAGCGGGAAAAATAGGTGCGCGGGACAAACGGGACGAACTCGGCCTGCCCGCGATGAACTGAAATTCTGTCCCCGCCAGTCACAGCAGTGTGATTGTACCGCATGACAAAAAGCCCTATCACGTCGCATGACTCGGCCGGGAGGCTGCCAGGACGGGCGATAATTCGGAACGGGGACAGCGCGCCGCGCGAACAGAAAATGACAAAATCCCTTCGCAAAACGCTTCGCCAGGCTGTGATTGCTGTCCCGCTGCTCGCGCTCGGCTTCTATTTCATTCCGATCCTGACCACGATCTGGATCGTCTGCGGCCTGATCGATGTGCTGCGCAACGCCAGCAAGGATCTGTCGCTGTTGCGCGGCTATTTCCTCGGCAATGGCATCTTCACCTGGCTGCTGTCGCCCTTCAATCTGCTGGTGGACCTCGTTTGCTACGGCAACCCGGGTGTGTGGAAGCTGGAGCAGTTTCCTGCCGATTATCAGCGCGAGGTCAACGAGGTTCTTGATGTCTTCAAGGCGCGCAAGGACGAGATCATCGCCGATATCGACGCCAATTTCGGCACCGGTCGTCGCGGCATGTATGTCTATCAGTGGTACGGCAAGCACCGGATCGACAATGTTGCGGAATTCAACAAGGATTTCAAATACATCAAGACCATTGCCGTATCTGTCTTCAGAGGCAAGGAATCGACTTCCTGGCATTTCGGACCGCTGCGGCTCAGCCTGCGCATCCTCTACAATCTCTTGCCGGTGAAGGCAGAGGTTTTCGTCGAATGCAACGGCGCGAGGAATTACTGGCACGACAACCCGCTCTATATTTTCGACGACACGCTGCTGCACCGCTCGGTCAACGAGTATGACGGACGCCGCTACTGCGTGTTCATGGACATAATCCGCCCGTCGCCGTTCCCCGGCTTCATCGCCGGACTTCTGGCCATCGTTTCGGTCACCGTCGAGCGCATCAATTCCATGTTCTACAAGAACTGGAAGATGATCGGCTCGAGCAAGGCAAAGAAGGTCGAGACGACCTGAGGCGTTGGCCTGAAGGGGTTGACCGCACTGCCTTGGCCGGGCAGTAAACGGGCATGTTCAATCTGCTTCTTGTTGTGGTCGGCGGCGGCATCGGCGCCGGCATCCGCCACCTGACCAACATCGGCGCCTTGCGCCTCGTCGGTCCCAACTACCCCTGGGGGACGATGGCGATCAACATCGTCGGCTCCTTTGCCATGGGGCTGTTCATCGCCGCGCTGATGCGGCGCGGCGGTTCCAATGAGCTCCGGCTGTTCGTCGCCACCGGCATCCTTGGCGGCTTCACCACCTTCTCCGCCTTTTCGCTCGATTTCGCGACCCTATGGGAGCGCGGAGCGACGCTGCCGGCGTTGGGATATGCGCTGGCCAGCGTCGTTGGCGCCATTATCGCCCTGTTTCTGGGACTTTGGCTCGCAAGAACCGTTTCATAGTGTTATTGCCCCGACCTGGAGCACGCCGCATCCTCTGGACGCGCTGCAGAAACTTTGATCTTGCGCATGATCCTTTCCGAAAGCCGGAGTAGATTTCGGGGTCACGCGTTAGAAACGGATAAAGCGAAAATCATGGCAGGCGTAGAACAGATCACGGTGGAGGCCGGCGAGGCGGGCATGCGGCTCGATCGCTGGTTCAAGACCCATTTCCCCGGTCTCGGCTTTGGCCATCTGCAGAAGTTGCTGCGCTCGGGCCAGATCCGCGTCGATGGCGGCCGGGTCAAGGCCGACAGCCGTGTCGAGCCCGGCCAGGTGGTGCGTGTGCCGCCGCTCGAGGTCGACAAGAAGGGCGAGAGTGCGCTTACGGGTTACTCGATCCGCAACCAGGGCGACGCCGATGTGCTGGCCAAGATGCTGATCCACGAAGATCCAAAAGTCTTCGTCTTCAACAAGCCGGCGGGCCTGGCGGTGCAAGGCGGCTCGGGCGTCACCCGCAATGTCGACGACATGCTGGAGGCCTGGCGCAGCCAGAAGGGCGAGAAGCCGCGCCTGGTGCACCGGCTCGACCGCGACACGTCGGGCGTGTTGGTGGTTGCCCGCACCAGGCTTGCGGCGATGAAGCTTTCCGAGTCATTCCGGGCGCGCGAGACCAAGAAGACCTATTGGGCGCTGGTCAAGGGCGTCCCGCCCAAGCGTGAGGACAAGATCTCGACCTGGCTGATCAAGGAGCCGACCGAGGACGGCGACCGCGTGCGCGTGGCAGCCCATGGCGAAAAGGGCGCCGACCACGCCGTGTCCTACTATCGCATCATCGAGCAGGCGGCTCAGACGATGACTTGGCTGGAAATGGAGCCGTACACTGGCCGCACCCACCAGCTGCGCGTTCATGCCGCCTATATCGGCTGCCCGATCCTCGGCGACCCCAAATATTTCGAGGCCGACACCAACTGGGACTTTCCGGGCGGCATTCAGAACCGCCTGCATCTGCATGCGCGCCGCATCGTCATTCCGCACCCGGACAAGGGCATCATCGACGTCACCGCGCCGATGCCGCCGCATATGCGCCAGAGCTGGAACCTGATCGGCTTCGACGACGCCAGCGCGGAGGACTGACATTGGCCGTTGCCTCGGCATTGGATCGCCGCGATGCGGTCGATCTGGCGGCTGCTTCCATCATGGTCGGGCTGACCTTTTCCTGGGGGCTGAACTACGTCGCCGCCAAGATCTCCTATGCCGGCTTCGATCCGGTTTTCGTCTCGATCGCACGTTCGATCATTGGCGGGCTCTGTGTGCTCGGCTGGTGCTGGCTGCGCGGCATCAGGTTGTTTAAGGCCGACGGGTCGCTTGTCGCCGGCATCATTGTCGGCGTGCTGTTCGGCGTCGAGTTCCTGTGCCTCTATATCGGGCTGGAATACACGACCGTTGCTCGCAACACACTGCTGGTCAACACCATGCCGTTCTGGGTCCTGATCGGCGGCCATTTCCTGCTCGGTGAGCGTATCAACGCGCGCAAGCTTGGCGGGCTCGTTCTCGCCTTCTGCGGCCTGGTGGCGGTGTTTTCCGACGGGATTGCCGGCGGCACCGAGATGACCTTGATGGGCGATCTGCTCAGCCTCGGCTCCGGTATCCTGTGGGCGGCGACCAGCATCGTCATCAAGCGTTCGAAACTGGTCGAGACCAGTGCCGAGAAATTGCTGCTTTATCAGTTGGCCGGTGCGGCCATTGTCGGTGTCCTGGTGATGCCTTTCGCCGGCCCGCCGATCCGCGCGGTCAGTGCCTTGCCGGCATTGGCGCTGCTGTTCCAGTCGCTCTATATAGTTGCCTTCACCTATGTGCTGTGGTTCTGGCTGCTCAGGCGCTATCCGGCATCGGCCCTGTCGAGCTTCGCTTTCCTGTCGCCGGTGTTCGGCGTCCTCTGCGGCGCTATCATTCTGGGCGAGGCGCCGACGACCAGGATCTTTGTGGCGCTTGGGCTGATCGCTGTCGGCCTGATCATCGTCAACCGGCCGGCGCGCAAGCAGGTACCTGGATAGAAAGTTCGACCATGCGTGACATCCTCAACGACCTCGAAGCGGGAAAGCATCTGTCCGATCCGGATCCGGTCCGCCGCGCGCAGATCCAGATGAAGACGCACCTGCCGAAGCGCTTCTACAAGGACGTGTCGGTCGTAGCTGTGGAGGACGGTTTTGCCGTCCACCTCGATGGCAAGCCGGTGCGCACGCCGGGCAAGGCGCTGCTGGCGCTGCCGACCGAAAACGCCGCCGCCCTGGTCGCCAATGAGTTCGCTGCACAGGGCGAGACCATCGACCCGGTCACGATGCCGGTGCTGCGTCTGGTCAACACCGCCATCGACGGCGTCGCCAGCGACCCGCAGGCGGTGCTGGAGGACGTCTTGCGCTTCGCCTCGTCCGATCTGACCTGCTACCGCGCCGACGCGCCGCAGGGGCTGGTCGAGCGGCAGAACCAGCATTGGGATCCGGTGATCGACTGGGCGAGGGCGACATTAGGGGCTCGGTTCAATCTCGCCGAGGGCATCATCCATGTCGAGCAGCCGCGCGAAAGCATCGCCGTCCTCGGCGCCCATCTTGCCCAGCGTGCCGAGCCGCTGCGGCTGGCCGCAATCCATGTCATGACTTCGCTGACCGGGTCGGCGCTGCTGGCGCTGGCGGTCGATTACGGTGCGCTCGATGGCGATGCGGCTTGGGCCGCCGGCCATGTCGACGAGGACTGGCAGATCGAGCATTGGGGCCAGGATGCCGAGGCTGTCGCACGCCGCTCGGCCCGCAAACGCGACATGATGGCGGCCGTCGGCCTGCTCGATGCGCTGAAGACCTGATCCTCGGCCTTTGCCGCACTGCACCTAATACCAAAGTCATAAATCCAAGGTCTGTCTGCCTCCGGCGGTCGCTTTCTGTCATTTTTTACGCCGATGGCTGGTTCGAGTCGCGTTCGGAGGGAGCGCCGACGATGACGCCCAGCGTCGAAGGCAGACGATTCACGGGAGGACAGTTCAATGGCATTGGCATCGACCGCCGGCGGAGCCAGCCGCGGCATGACACGAGAGGAGAAGAAGGTCATCTTCGCCTCCTCACTGGGCGCGGTTTTCGAATGGTATGATTTCTATCTCTACGGAGCGTTGGCCGGCGCGATCGGCTTGACCTTCTTCAACTCGTTTCCCGAAAGCACCCGCTACATCTTCACGCTGCTGGTCTTCGCCGCCGGCTTCATCGTGCGCCCGTTCGGCGCGCTGGTGTTCGGCCGCATCGGCGATCTCGTCGGCCGCAAATACACATTCCTTGTCACCATCATGATCATGGGTCTGTCGACTTTCCTTGTCGGCCTGCTTCCGGGTTCAGAGACACTGGGCATTCTGGCGCCGATCCTGTTGATCGCGCTGCGCATGCTGCAGGGCCTGGCGCTTGGCGGCGAGTACGGCGGCGCCGCGACCTATGTCGCGGAACATGCGCCGGATGACCGTCGCGGCTTCTACACGTCATGGATCCAGACGACGGCGACGCTCGGCCTTTTCCTGTCGCTGATTGTCATCCTGCTGGTGCAGAATTCGGTAAGCAAGGACGCCTTCAACGCCTGGGGATGGCGCATTCCGTTCCTGGTCTCGGCCATCCTGCTCGGCATTTCGGTCTGGATCCGGCTGTCGCTTTCGGAATCGCCGACCTTCCTGCGCATGAAGGAGGAGGGCAAGAGTTCCAAGGCGCCGCTGTCGGAAGCCTTCGGCCAGTGGAAAAACGCCAAGATCGCCATCCTGGCGCTGTTCGGCCTCACCGCCGGTCAGGCCGTGGTCTGGTACAATGGTCAGTTCTACGCACTGTTCTTCCTGGCCAATGTGCTCAAGGTCGACGCGCAGTCGGTGAACATCATGATCGCCATTGCGCTGGCACTCGGTACGGGCTTCTTCGTCTTCTTCGGCTGGCTGTCCGACAAGATCGGCCGCAAGCCGATCATCATGGCCGGCCTTGCGCTGGCGGTCGTCACCACCTTCCCGCTGTTCAAGGCGTTGACCTGGGCCGCCAATCCGGCGCTCGCCACCGCACAGCAGAACACGCGCGCCACGGTGACGGCGGCTCCGGGAGACTGCAACTTCCAGTTCAATCCGACCGGAACACGCGTACCGGTGAGTTCGTGCGATATCGCGACCGATTTCCTTGCCAAGAACTCGGTGCCTTACGACATCGTCTCGACGGCGGCGGCGGGGACCCCGGCGAGTGTCATGATCGGCAGCGAAACCGTGGCGTCTTATGATGCCACGGCCGCGGGCGACAAGAAGGCTGCCAGCGACGCTGCCTTCAAGAAGGGTATCAACCTCGCGCTTCAGAGTGGCGGTTATCCGCTGAAGCGTGCTGCCGCCAAGGTTGCCGACCAGAAGCTCGACGCCTTTGTCGCGGCCAATCCTGAACTGAAGCTCGACGCGGCAGCCATCCGCGCCGGCGAAAAGACTGCGGTCCCGACCGAACAGGCGATCAAGGACAAGGTGCTGACCAAGGACGAAGCCGCGGGCGCCACCGAGGTGACCGTCTACAGCGTTCCGGCAGCGGGCGCGTTCGCGATGTTTGCCGACCCCGCACAGGTCAACTGGGCCAAGGTCATCGGCATCCTGTTCATCCTGGTCCTCTACGTGACCATGGTCTATGGGCCGATCGCGGCGATCCTGGTCGAGATGTTCCCGACCCGCATCCGCTACAGCGGCATGTCACTGCCCTATCACATTGGCAATGGCTGGTTCGGCGGGCTGCTGCCCGCGATCGTGTTCGCGTTCAGCGCCTACAAGGGCGATATCTACTATGGCCTTTGGTATCCGGTGGTGATCGCGGCGGTGACGCTGATCATCGGCATGATCTTCGTCAGGGATACGCTCGGCACCGACCTGCATACCAAGCAGTAGCCGACGGCCCTGTATCAAACAAAAAACCCGGCGCGAGCGATCGCGCCGGGTTTTTGATTTGTGGGCCTGTTCGATCTATCAGCGCGGAAGACGCCTAGCTCTTGCGAGGCTGTTCGGCCTCCGCAATGGCGGCCTCATGATACCAGGCCTCGCCATGGTGAAGCGGGTGATCGCGCAGCGAAGCAAGCTCTGCCGCAAACTTTGCCTTTACGCCTAAATTTGAGGCACCCGCACGCGCTGCCACCGGGAACATCAGGATTTTGGCCGACGGACGGGCTGAGGTGATTTCCATGGTCGGTCTCCTTTCTTGTGGAGAGGCTCTTCGATTCATCTTTCCATCAAGGTAGGTCCTGCAATCCTTTTAGGCAAGATGCCTAAAGAAAGATCGGCATTTGCCTGTTATTTAAGCAAATTCTGCCTTTGATTGATCCGGGCGCATCGCTTAGGCGGCTTGCCATCACCGGCGGGATGAAAGGGCATTTTTGCCGCACCCTGACCAACTGATCTGGCACACGGTTTGCATTTTATCGACCGGCAGCTGGGCTGCTGGATGGCTCGGCGCGCCGGCGTCATCCAGGTTCGGTGATCAAGCAACGAGAGGCTCTAGAATGACGAAATACAAGCTCGAGTATATCTGGCTCGATGGTTACACGCCGGTCCCCAATCTTCGCGGCAAGACCCAGATCAAGGAGTTCGCCGAGTTCCCGACGCTCGAGCAGCTGCCGCTGTGGGGCTTCGACGGTTCTTCCACGCAGCAGGCCGAAGGCCACAGCTCCGACTGCGTGCTGAAGCCGGTCGCCGTATTCCCGGACCCGGCCCGCAGCAATGGCGTGCTGGTGATGTGCGAAGTGATGATGCCAGATGGCGTGACGCCGCATGTGTCCAACAAGCGCGCCACCATCCTCGACGACGAGGGCGCCTGGTTCGGCTTCGAGCAGGAGTATTTCTTCTACAAGGACGGCCGTCCGCTCGGCTTCCCCGAGAGCGGCTATCCGGCGCCGCAGGGCCCGTACTACACCGGCGTCGGCTATTCGAATGTCGGCCCGATCGCGCGCCAGATCGTCGAGGAGCATCTCGACCTTTGCCTCGCAGCAGGCATCAACCATGAAGGCATCAACGCCGAAGTGGCCAAGGGCCAGTGGGAATTCCAGATTTTCGGCAAAGGCTCCAAGAAGGCCGCCGACCAGATGTGGATGGCCCGCTATCTCTTGCAGCGCCTGACCGAAAAGTACGAGATCGACATCGAGTATCACTGCAAGCCGCTCGGCGACACCGACTGGAACGGCTCGGGCATGCACGCCAACTTCTCGACCGCCTATATGCGCGAAGTCGGCGGCAAGGCCTATTTCGAAGCGCTGATGGCTCAATTCGACAAGAACCTGATGGACCACATCGCCGTCTACGGCCCGGACAATGACAAGCGCCTGACCGGCAAGCATGAGACCGCTCCGTGGAACCGCTTCAGCTACGGCATCGCCGACCGAGGCGCCTCGATCCGCGTGCCGCATTCCTTCGTCAACAATGACTACAAGGGTTACCTGGAAGACCGCCGTCCGAACTCGCAAGGCGACCCCTACCAGATCGCTTCGCAGATCCTGAAGACCATCGCGGAGGTTTCGACCAGCGCGCAGGTCTCGGCTGCTGCTTGAGCATCTATAGCGGCGCAGGCTTCATAAGCCTGCGCCGTAGCCTGCTGCTACCACATCTACGGTCTGCTATTGGTCAAACAAAAACCCCGGCGTCTGAACTGACGCCGGGGTTTTTCCTTGTCGCTGAGGCTTATCGTTCAGACCGAATAGTACATGTCGTATTCGACCGGATGCGGGGTCATTTCGAAGCGCATCACTTCGGCCATCTTGAGCTCGATATAGCTGTCGATCTGGTCGTCGTCGAAGACGCCGCCGGCTTTCAGGAAGCCGCGGTCCTTGTCCAAGCTTTGCAGCGCTTCGCGCAGCGAACCGCAGACGGTCGGAATCTTCTTCAGTTCCTTCGGCGGCAGATCGTAAAGATCCTTGTCCATCGGCTGTCCCGGGTGGATCTTGTTCTTGATGCCGTCGAGGCCGGCCATCAGCATGGCGGCGAAAGCGAGGTAGGGGTTCGCGCCCGGATCGGGGAAGCGGACCTCGACGCGCTTGGCTTTCGGCGACGAGCCGAACGGAATGCGGCAGGAGGCCGAACGGTTGCGCGCGGAGTAGGCGAGCAGAACCGGTGCTTCATAGCCAGGCACAAGGCGCTTGTAGGAGTTGGTCAGCGGGTTGGTGAAGGCGTTGATCGCCTTCGCGTGCTTGATGATGCCGCCGATGTAGAACAGGCACGACTCGGACAGGCCGGCATATTCATTGCCGGCGAAGGTCGGCTTGCCGTTCTTCCAGATCGACTGGTGGACGTGCATGCCCGAGCCGTTGTCGCCGAAAATCGGCTTCGGCATGAAGGTGGCCGTCTTGCCATAGGCGTTGGCGACCTGGTGCACGACATATTTGTAGATCAGCATCTTGTCGGCGTTGCGGACCAGCGTGTCGAACTTGATGCCGAGCTCGTGCTGGGCAGCGGCAACCTCGTGATGGTGCTTTTCGACGCGCACGCCCATTTCGGCGAGCACGGTCAGCATTTCGGAGCGCATGTCCTGCGCGCTGTCGATCGGCGGCACAGGGAAATAGCCGCCCTTGACGCGCGGGCGGTGGCCGAGATTGCCGGTCTCGTAATCGGTGTCGTCGTTGGACGGCAGTTCGGTCGAGTCCAGCTTGAAGCCGGTGTTGTAGGGATCGGCCTTGTACTTCACGTCGTCGAAGACGAAGAATTCGGCTTCGGGGCCGACATAGATGGTGTCGCCGATGCCTTCGGCCTTCATGTAGGCCTCGGCCTTCTTTGCAGTGCCGCGCGGATCGCGGTTGTAGGATTCGCCGGAGACCGGATCGAGAATGTCGCACAGGATGACCATGGTCGACTGGGCGAAGAACGGATCCATGTGGACGGTGTCCGCATCGGGCATCAGCACCATGTCGGACTCGTTGATCGCCTTCCAGCCGGCGATCGAGGAGCCGTCGAACATGACGCCGTCGGCGAACATGTCTTCCTCGACCTCGATGACATCCATCGTCACGTGCTGCAGCTTGCCCTTCGGATCGGTGAAGCGCAGGTCGACGAATTTCACGTCGTTGTCCTTGATCTGCTTCATGATGTCTTTGGCTGTCGTCATGTCGTTTCTTCCCTGTGTGATGACGTTTCGAGGAGACGTTAATCTGAAATCAGAAAGCTCAGACGGCGTCCATCCCCGTTTCGCCGGTACGGATGCGAACGACCTCCTCGATGTTGGAGACGAAGATCTTGCCGTCGCCGATGCGGCCGGTCTGCGCCGCCTTGCGGATGGCTTCGATGGCGCCTTCGACGGCGTCGTCGCCCAGCACCACTTCGATCTTCACCTTGGGCAGGAAGTCGACGACATATTCGGCGCCGCGATAGAGTTCGGTATGGCCTTTCTGGCGGCCAAAGCCCTTGGCCTCGGTGACGGTAATGCCTTGCAGACCGGCCTCCTGAAGCGCTTCCTTCACTTCGTCTAGCTTGAACGGCTTGATGATCGCTTCGATCTTTTTCATGTAAAAAGTGGCCTCCACTGCCAAAAAAAACGGGTTGTGCGCCCCGCTTGCGCCTCCATCAAGCACGAACTGTGCCAATTTCAGCCCACGCGAAGCGGTTTCGCGCAATTCCAATGCCGCGCCGCGCCGGGATGCACATTCGCGTCATCCTCTGCTTCGGCTGCGGCAAAGCTGCCCGAAGCCTACACATTGCCGCTTCGGGCGTCTGCACGATAATTAGGCAGATTGCGCATTTTGCAGGCCCGCGCGGATCCGGCGCGCCAGTCTGCGAAAGGATTGGCCGCATGCCAACGCAGCGCCTGGCCGTTTGCTTCGAACCCGAAACTGGACAATGCTCGACCGAAACAGAAGTCGAGCGAAATGCGGATCGGCAATCCATGAGCAATGAAGTCCTGTCGCCGGCCGAGATGGGCGAGGCCGACCGGCTGGCAATCGCAGCCGGTCCGCTCGACGGCTATGGCCTGATGCAGCGTGCCGGCGAGGCGGTCGCTGCTGTCGTGCTGGCGCGCTATCCCGCGGCGAGCCGTGTCCACGTGCTGTGCGGCCCCGGCAACAATGGCGGCGACGGCTATGTTGTAGCGCGGTTGCTGGCCGAGGCCGGTGTGAATGTGGCGCTCTGGGCCGAAGGCAAGCAGAAGCCCGGGAGTGATGCGGCGCGAGCTTCCGAGGCCTGCAATCTGCCGGTCGAGCACATCGGACACTGCTACCCGGAACCGGGTGAAGTCGTCGTGGACGCGCTCTATGGTGCGGGATTGTCGAAGAAGATATCCCTGCATGCCTCTGCCGTCTCAGGATTGGCCGCGGCGGAGCGCGTGCCTGTGGTGTCAATCGATCTGCCTTCTGGTGTGTCGGGCGAGACCGGCTTGAGCAACGCTTATTTCAAGGCCGACGTGACGGTGACGTTCGTGCGGAAAAAGCCCGGCCATCTGCTGATGCCGGGGCGCAGCCTCTGCGGTGAGATCATCATCGCCGATATCGGCATTCCGGATGCGATCGTCGATGAGTTCAAGATCAAGACGTTCGAGAACACGCCTGACTTTTGGCTATACAGTTTTCCGAAAACGGCGGTCGATACACATAAGTATAAGCGCGGCCACGTCAGCGTCTTTTCCGGCGGGCCGAGCGCGACAGGTGCGGCGCGGCTGTCGGCGATGGCTGCAGCCAGAGCCGGGGCAGGGGCGGTGACCGTGCTCTCGCCTGAAAATGCCATGCAGGTAAACGCCGCGCATCTGACATCGATCATGCTGCGCGAGGCCGGTTCGATGGAGGAAGTGCAGGAATTTTTGTCGGCGAGGCACCCCGAAGTACTTGTGTTCGGACCAGGGCTCGGGCCGAAACCCAAAGTGGGGGATTTCGCGTTGCAATTGATCGCGACGGTCGCTGACCTAAACCGCACGTCGACGAGTTCATTCGGAATTCAGCGCCCTGCCATTGTCTTGGATGCTGACGCCATCACGTCATTGGCGCATCAGCCTCAGGCCCTGTTCGACGCCGCGCTGCTCCCGTTGGCGCCGGTATTGGTGCTGACGCCGCATGAAGGCGAATTCGCCAGACTTTTTCCCGACATCGCGAAGGACAAGAAGCAGTCGAAACTCGCCAAGGCGCGCGCAGCCGCTGAACGAGCCAACGCCATCATGGTCTACAAGGGCGCCGACACCGTCATCGCGGCTTCCGACGGCCGCGCCGCGATCAACGCCAATGGCGCGCCATGGCTGGCCACCGCCGGGTCAGGGGACGTGCTTGCCGGCATAATTGCCGCGCTGCTGGCGCAAGGCATGTTGCCCTTCGAAGCAGCTTGCGCCGCTGTCTGGATCCATGCCGAGGCCGGCAGCCGCTTCGGTGCTGGATTGATCGCGGAGGATCTGCCGCTGGCCCTGGTGCCGGTGCTGCGTGAACTGGTCGATGCACGGCAGAAGGTGGCGATCAGATGAAGCATTTCGCGTTCGTCGTTGCGGCCATCATCGCGCTGTTCGCATCGCATGCCGTGCGCGCCGAGCAACCGGTGACCATTGTCGACGATCCGGCGGTGCTCGCCGCCCTCGATGCCAAGGGCTTTGGTTTCGCCGGGGTTTTCGCCGTCGATGGCGAGGACGATTTGAAGTCGCTCTACGGCGAGGCGCCGGCCTATCGTGCAATCGTCGACATGGTGGCGACCGATATTGCCACGCTGCGGGCCGAGATAAAGGCCGGCGGGCGCACGCTCTACGAGGTGACCGACGGCAATGTCGGCCGCATCATGGATATGCGCTGGCTGAAGACCGAGGCCGCGCGCTTCCGCCTGGTCGGCGTCGTCAACCGGCTGGACCGGCGTGACTTCACCGCGCTGCAAGGTGACAAGAGCTGTGGCGAGGTGCGCTTTGTCTATCGCCTGGCCTACAGTTTCCGCAAGAACGGCAAGGTTCTGGCATCGCGGCTGCCATTCAATTTCAACGCCGTCTACAGCGTGGCGCCGGATGCCGATGGCGGCTGCGTCGGCGTTGCCGGGCGCTGGACACCGCAGATCGACGAAAACGTCGATGCCGGCTGGCTGGTCGGCGGGCCGCTGGCACCGGAGGAACTGACTTTCAAACAGCTCGAACTCAACGCGCAAGTGGTGCGCTTTCCCTCGGGCCAGGAGACCGAGTTCGGCGGGCAGGCGGCCTATCTGATGCGGATCTTCGGCATCGATGGCGCTGCCATCAGCGAGAAGCCGCTGGAGAATACGCCTGACGTTGCGCGGCTCTCGGACAATGCTGCACTCAAGAAAAGGCTCGCCGACTACGTCAGCGCCAATGTCGCGGCCGTCGATCTCGGCGTCTACGAAATCCCCGACGAATTCCTGGCGAAGAAAATCATCTCGTGGTCGACCTTCGGCAGCGCGAGACGGGCCAACCATCCGTTCACGCCGCTGTTCCAGCCAGCGGATTTCGCCGGCCTGGACTATGCGGCGCTGAAACTGGTGCGGACACCGGAGGCGCTGGTCGAGCGGCTGGACAATGGCGCCTGCCAGGGCTGCCACCAGGCAGGCTCGACGGCCGGCTTTCACTTCATCGGCCTCGACGACAAAACGACGTCGCCTCTCAACCGGATCGAGGTCGGCATCTCGCCGCATCTCCATGCCGAGATTCCGCGACGTGAGGCCTGGCTGCGCGCGACGGAAGAAGGCAAGGAGCCGAACCGCTACCGGCCGCTGTCCTTCGCGCCGCCGGCGACATGGACCGATGCCGGCGATGTCGGCTACGCCCCGGCCGAGATCGCGATGCCGTGCCTGATGCCGGATGATGCAAAACGCTTCGGCGCGACTTGGCAATGCGGTGGCGGCACCGTCTGCACGCCGCTGGCGACGGCCTCAGGCGTGCGCACCACGCTGGCGCAATGTCTGTTGCCCAAGGACAGTCCAAAGATGTTTTCGGGCCATCCCTGCCTGACCGGGTCGATCTCCAGCAACCCGTCTCAGCCGTTCAACGACCGCTACAAGATCACCGGCCAGTTCGCCGCTTTTGCGCCGACCCTTTCGCGGACCGCCTACACCTGCCGGCCACCGAAAATCGGCGTACCGGCAGGCATCGCTTATCGCGCCTGCGACGACAAGGACCGCAGCTTCGCCGCCTTCAAGACGGGCAAGCCGATGCCATCGGAAATTTGCGGCATGGTCGGCGGCAAGAAATTCGACACCTGCGTCGCCACCAACAATTTCGACCAGTGCCTCGGCGGCGCGGTCAACCGCGGCAACCGTCCCGCATGTTCGGCCGATCATTTCTGCCGCGAGGATTATATGTGCCAGTCGCTGCCGCCGGACACGCCGGGCGCCGACAAGGTAAAAGGCATCGGCTACTGCTCGCCGACCTATTTCATCTTCCAGATGCGCATCGACAACCACGCAACGCCTTGGGCGACCGCGACCAGCGCCCCCAGCGATGCGGGGTTCGGGGCGGCGGAAGAGGAGTGAGCGACTCACGAGCTTGTCTGGATGTATTACAATGGGATGTTGTCGTGCTTCTTCCAGGGATTTTGCATGTCCTTGTTGCGCAGCATGCGCAGTGCCCGGGCAACGCGGCGGCGGGTCGAATGCGGCATGATCACCTCGTCGACATAGCCGCGTTCGGCGGCGACGAAGGGCGACAGGAAGCGGTCTTCGTAAGCCTTTGTGTGAGCTGCGATCTTTTCGGCGTCGCCAATATCCTTGCGGTAGATGATCTCGACCGCGCCTCTCGCCCCCATCACCGCGATCTGCGCCGTCGGCCAGGCATAGTTCATATCGCCGCGCAGATGTTTTGAGGCCATCACGTCATAGGCGCCGCCATAGGCTTTGCGGGTGATGACGGTGATTTTCGGCACGGTTGCCTCGGCGTAGGCAAACAAGAGCTTGGCGCCGTGCTTGATCAGTCCGCCATATTCCTGCGCGGTGCCGGGCAGGAAGCCGGGGACGTCGACGAAGGTGACGATGGGAATGGAAAAACAGTCGCAGAAGCGCACGAAGCGCGCCGCCTTGCGGCTTGCGTCGGAATCGAGCACGCCGGCCAGCACCATCGGCTGGTTGGCGACGAAGCCGACGGTGCGGCCTTCGACGCGGCCGAAACCGGTGACGATGTTCTTGGCAAAGTTCTGCTGGATCTCGAAGAAATCGCCTTCATCGGCAACTTTGAGGATCAGATCCTTGATGTCGTAAGGCTTGTTGGCGTTGTCCGGGATCAGCCGGTCGAGCGACAGATCATGGTCGGTGACCGACTGGTAGCACTCGATCTCAGGAAGCTCCGACGTATTTGACGCGGGCAAAAGGTCTACCAGCCGGCGCATCTGCAACAGCGCCTCGACGTCATTGCCGTAGGCGCCGTCGGCAATCGACGATTTGGTCGTGTGGACGGACGCGCCGCCAAGGCTCTCGGCGGTCACCGTCTCGTTGGTGACGGTCTTCACCACATCCGGCCCGGTGACGAACATGTAAGAGGTGTCGCGGACCATGAAGATGAAGTCGGTCATCGCAGGCGAATAGACGTCGCCGCCGGCGCACGGACCCATGATAACGGAAATCTGCGGGATGACGCCGGAGGCCAGCACGTTGCGCTGAAAGATCTCGGCATAGCCGCCAAGCGCCGCCACGCCTTCCTGGATGCGGGCGCCGCCGGCGTCGTAGAGGCCGATGATCGGCGCGCGATTACGCAGCGCCATCTCCTGCACCTTGATGACCTTTTCGGCATGCGCCTCCGACAGCGAGCCGCCGAAGACGGTAAAGTCCTTGGCGAAGAGATAGACCGGACGGCCATTGACCGTGCCCCAGCCGGTGACGACGCCATCGCCGGCGATCTTGGTCTTCTCCATGCCGAAATCGGTCGAGCGATGCTCGACATACATGTCGAACTCCTCGAACGAGCCTTCGTCGAGAAAGACATCGATGCGCTCGCGCGCGGTGAGCTTGCCCTTCTTGTGCTGGGCGTCGATGCGGGCCTGGCCGCCACCCATGCGGGCGATCTCGCGGCGGCGCTCGAGTTCCTTCAGCACGTCCTTCATCGCTCGGTCTCCAGAAATGGCAGCTGCATTTGTGGTAATGATGCCTGCAGGCGTGTGCAAGCGCCGCTTTCGGCCTCGATTATTGCGCTGCAACATGTGGCCCCTTGCATTCCGGAGCGAACTCAGCCATATGCAGCCCATAGGCGCTTGGGCCGGAGATTCCGGCCTTCTCGACAAATGAGACTGGTTGCGTCTGTTTTCCCTCTTTCCGGTATATCGGCCTCTCTTTCCGATACATCACGAAGTGGCGAAAGAGCCCCGTGGCATGACGCCTGCGGGCACGACAGCGCAGCCGAGTGGACGTTTCCGTCCGCCCGCCTTGTCGTTTCATATCAAATTTTTCGACGGCAGGTTGCGCCCTGCCGCCATCGATGTTTGCGGCCAAGACCGCGTGAAAGAAGACTATTTTGACCAACGAAAACACCTCAGCCGGTAACGCGATCTCGACCGGCAACACTGCGGACCTCACCGGTTTCGCAGCTCTTGGGATCACGGGCGCGCTTCTCAAGGCGACGCATGGCGCCGGCTTCACCGAGCCGAAGCCGATCCAGACGCAGGCGATCCCGCCGCAGATGGAAGGCCGTGATATCTTCGGCATCGCCCAGACCGGCTCGGGCAAGACCGCGGCCTTCGCGCTGCCGATCCTGTCGAAGATCATCGCGCTCGGCACCAAGCGCCGGGCCAAGACCACCCGTGCGCTGATCCTGGCGCCGACGCGCGAACTCGCCGTCCAGATCGAGGACACCATCAAGATCCTCGCCAAGGGCGCGCATGTCTCGACCGCTCTCGTGCTTGGCGGCGTCTCGCGCTTCAGCCAGGTGAAGAAGGTCGCTCCCGGCGTCGACATCCTGATCGCCACGCCCGGCCGCCTGACCGACCTGGTGCGCGAGGGCGACCTCATTCTCTCCGACACCAAATGGCTGGTGCTGGACGAGGGTGACCGCATGCTCGACATGGGCTTCATCAACGACGTCAAGCGGATCGCCAAGGCGACCGCGCCCGACCGTCAGACGGTGCTGTTCTCGGCCACCATGCCCAATGAAATCGCCGAACTGGCGAAGGGCCTGTTGAAGAACCCGATCCGCGTCGAAGTCGCGCCGCAGAGCACCGCTGCTGCCGAAATCGTGCAGGGCGTTGTCTTTGCCCGCACCAAGCAGAAGCGCCAGGTGCTGTCGACGATGCTCGCCGACGAAGCGATGAAGTCCGTCATCATCTTTTCGCGCACCAAACATGGCGCCGACCGGGTGACCAAGGACCTCGAACGCGACGGCTTCAAGGCCGCCGTCATCCACGGCAACAAGTCGCAGAACGCCCGCCAGAAGGCGCTCAACGATTTCCGCGAGGGCTCGGTGCGCATTCTCGTGGCGACCGACATCGCGGCGCGCGGCATCGACGTTCCCGGCATCAGCCATGTGGTGAATTTCGACCTGCCGGATGAGGCCGAAAGCTATGTCCACCGCATCGGCCGTACCGGCCGTAACGGCATGGACGGCATTGCCATCACGCTTTGCGATCCTTCCGAAAACAGCAAGCTGCGTCAGGTCGAGCGCATCATCCGCAGCAAGCTGCCGATCGTTGCCGACCATCTCGGCAGCCCCGATCCGGTGCGCAATCCGGCCGAAAAGAACGAGCGCTTCGAGCCCGCCAATGATCGGAACGACCGCAATGGCCGTCGCGACGGCAGGCGGCCCGGTGGCCAGAACAACGGCTTCGCCAAGAAGCGTTTTGGTGACAAGCCGGCTTTTGCGGGTGCAAGTGAGCGCAAGCCGGAAGGCGCCAAGGCCTTCAAGGGCAACAACAAGCGCCGCTTCGGCGGCAAGCGGCCCGCGGCGCGGGCTGCCTGATCAGACGAACCGGTCAGGCTCGTCGAGCCTGGCTTGATTGCTGACGATTGAATATGAGGACGGCCGGGGCAATGCTTCGGCCGTCCTTTTCGTTTAGGGCTGCCCGGTAATTGCCTTCACCCACACGACGATCCGCTGCGCCAGGAAAGCCGTGGTCGAGGGCGACAGCGCGTCGCCGGCAATGACGTGGTCGTCGGGATCGCCATTGTCGTCGACGGGCACCAGTTCATGCGGTGCGCCCCAGAGCCCGGCGATTTCGCGGGTGCGATCCTGGCGCACCACCTTGTCGGAATCCGAGAAGATGAACAGCGCCGGTATGGTTGCCTTCTCCACAGGCGCTGCGTAGGCAAGGTTGGTCAGCGCGGCCATCGGCAGCACGGCCGCCATTGGATAGGTGTGCGTCCAGAGTTTCTCGTGCAGCGCGTTGCGGGTCGGAAAGCTGCGCTCCTTGCCGCCGACGAACTCGGCGATCTGCCTGCCCCAGGGCATGGTCAGCAGCTCGGCGCCTGAAGCCCTGATGCCAAAATTCGGCGAGATGAATGCGATTGCAGCGACGCCGTCCGATGCGCCAGGCTCAGTCGCCGCCCATGCCGCCAGCGATCCACCGGTCGAGGTGCCGATGACGATCACCTTGTCGCCGATGGCCCGGCCGATGGCGAGCGCCTCCTCATAGTCGTTGATCCAGGCATTGACGCTGCCTTGCGCCATCGAGGCGCCGTCCTGCCCATGACCGGTGAGGCGGGTGTAGAAAAGGTTGGCGTCGAGTTGGTCGGCGACCTCGTCGGCCAGCGGGCGAACCTCGCCCTTCGATGCCGAAAAGCCATGGATATAGACGATCGCCAATGGCGTCCTGGCGTGAACCATCGGATCGGCCCAGATGATTTCTTTCTCGAGCCCGTCGCGGATATTGGGGACGGCAGCCTCTTCGCGCGCGACATACGCTTGCGGGTCGTCGCCGATCACTTTGTCATCGAAATGGATCGTGGTGTCGACGGGAACGCGCGGACCAAGCAGGAAGGCTAGGACAAGGATCATGACGACGCCCAGCACCGCAAGCACGATCCGCCGCCCCATCTCAGACTCCACGACAATTCTAAAGCTATGGCGGCCGGTGCAGTCAGGCAACAGCCGGGCTATGGACAGCTATTGGTTCGGCGGCTTGCGGTCGAAATTCAGCGGCCGCCCTGTCCAGCGGGTCGCCGTGCTGATGAACCACCGGCAGACTGGCCTTGGCAGCAGTGCCAGCAGCTTCAGCCCCCAGCTCAGCCGGTGAGGGAAGGTGACCTCGAAGCCGCCATGCTCGATGCCGCGCAGCATGCGGCGCGAGGCGCGGTTGACCGGCATCAGTCCCGGCATCGGCAGCATGTTCTTTTCGGTCAGCGGCGTGTCGATGAAGCCCGGATTCATCACCTGAATGCGTACATTCATCTTGTCGAAATCGTATTTCAGCGACTCGGCCAAGATGTTGATCGCCGCCTTCGAGCCGCCATAGGCCGCCGTGGTCGGCCAGCCGAAATAGGCGGTGACCGACCCGACAAGCACGATATGGCCGCGCGCACGGATGCGCATGCGCTCCATGAGCGGGACGAGGCCATTGATGATACCGAAATAGTTGACCTCGAAGGTCTGGCGAAAGTCGCGGACCCTGAGGTCTTCGCCGGGTGTGGCGATGTAGTTGCCGGCGTTGAAGACGGCGAGCACGATCGGGCCGAGCTCCTTTTCGATCGCCGCCACCGTGCTTGCCATGCGCGGCTCATCGGTGACGTCGCAAGGGTAGGCGACGACACGTCCCGGCATCTGCGCAGTCTCGACGATGAGCGCGTCGAGTGGGTCGCCGTCGAGTGCGGTGACCGCGACGACAAAGCCCTTTGCCGCGAGGTCCTTTGCCAGCGCACGGCCGATGCCGCTGCTGCCGCCGGTTATCCAGGCGACGCCGTGCTTCGGGTTGGCCCGGTAAAGTGTCATTCTGCGCCCTGCCGATCTGTCATTAGTGCTCTAGCGGTGAAAAAATCGAATGAAAAGAGCGCTTTTCCGTACTGGTTGAAATGATCGTCATCGCGCGTTGTCCGGCCGCGGGAGATTGCAGTGCCCGAAATGCGACTGGACCAGGCGAATTCTTGCCTTGAAACGCACGCTTCGGGTTTCTAGGGTCTCGCCGCAGCTACATAAGGAATCCCGGATGCCCCGTTCTGTGATCGAAGCGATCGGCAACACGCCCCTGATCCGCCTCAACAAGGCCTCGGAGCAGACCGGCTGCGAGATCCTGGGCAAGGCCGAGTTCATGAACCCCGGCCAGTCGGTCAAGGATCGCGCAGGCCTGTTCATCATCCGCGACGCCGAACAGCGCGGGCTGTTGAAGCCGGGCGGGGTCATCGTCGAAGGCACGGCAGGCAATACCGGCATTGGCCTGACGCTGGTTGCCAAGGCGCTGGGCTATCGCACAGTGATCGTCATTCCCGACACCCAGAGCCAGGAAAAGAAGGACACGATCAAGCTGCTTGGCGCCGAGCTGATCGAAGTGCCGGCGGTGCCTTACAAGAACCCCAACAACTACGTGAAACTGTCGGGGCGGCTAGCCGAGCAGATGGCGAGGTCGGAGCCGAACGGCGCGATCTGGGCCAACCAGTTCGACAACGTTGCCAATCGCGACGGCCATATCCGCACCACGGCGGAAGAAATCTGGACGCAGACCGGCGGCAAGGTCGACGGTTTCGTCTCGGCGGTGGGTTCGGGCGGAACGCTGGCCGGCGTCGCCTTCGGGCTGAAGGCCAGGAGCAGCAACGTCAAGATCGCGCTCGCCGATCCGCTGGGTGCGGCGCTCTATTCCTTCTACACCAGTGGCGAATTGAAGTCCGACGGCAGCTCGATCACCGAAGGGATAGGGCAGGGGCGCATCACGGCAAATCTCGATGGGTTCACGCCGGACTTCTCGTTCCAGGTGCCGGACGAGGAAGCGCTGCCGATCGTCTTCGACCTGATCCAGGAAGAAGGCCTGTGCGTCGGCGGTTCGACCGGCATCAACATTGCCGGCGCGATCCGGCTGGCGCGCGAGCTTGGGCCCGGCCACACCATCGTGACCATCCTTGCCGACTATGGCACGCGCTACCAGTCGAAGCTGTTCAACCCGGAATTCCTGCGCGAGAAGAACCTGCCGGTGCCGGGCTGGATGGATGAGCGCAGCACAATTTCGGTGCCGTATGAGAAGGTCGCCTGATGGCGCACAGAACAGAAGCGCTGTTTCGCGACGACGCCTATGTCAGAGCGGCTGACGCCACTGTTGTCGCCATCAACGAACGCGGCGGCATCATTCTCGACCGGACCATCTTCTATGCCACATCGGGCGGCCAGCCTGGCGATACCGGCACATTAGAGCGCGCCGACGGCAGCCGCATCGCCATTGCCGCCACCATCACCGGCGAGACCAAGGACGAGATCATCCATGTACCGGCGCCGGAGCAGCCGGCACCCGAGGTCGGCGAGCGGGTGAAACTCGCCATCGACTGGGAGCGGCGGCATCTCCTGATGCGCATGCACGCAGCTTGCCATTTGCTCACCGTCGTCTGTCCGTTTCCGATTACCGGTGCTGCGGTTTCCGAAGATGACAGCCGCGTCGACTTCGACGCTCCCGATGCCGGCTTCACCAGGGAAGACGTCACCGCCGGGCTGATGGAGCTGGTGCGGGCCGATCATCCGATCTTCGTCAGGCTGATCACCGACGAGGAACTGGCAGCCAATCCTGGCCTGGTGAAATCCAAGAATGTCCGGCCGCCCGCCGGCACCGGCAAGATCCGCCTGGTCTGCATCGGCGACAACGCTTCGATCGACAGCCAGCCCTGCGGCGGCACCCATGTCAAAAGCACCGGCGAAGTCGGTGAAATCCATATCGGCAAGATCGAGAAGAAGGGCCGCGAAAACCGGCGTTTTCGCATTCGCTTCGGACCGCCGCCGGTAGCTTGAACGAACCATGATCCCGAAAAGTGGAAGCCGGTTTTCGGGGACGATCATGGTCAACAGGAAGCAATGCCTCGCCAAGGCGGAGCAGGAGAAGAACAATGGCCGATGACAGCCCTTTCACCGTCGATGCGGACTGGTTGCAGAGCCGTCTTGGCGAGCCCGGCCTGACGATCGTCGATGCATCCTGGTATCTGCCGGCGCAGAAGCGCGATGCGCGCGCCGAGTATGAGGCTGCGCATATTCCGGGCGCGCGATTCTTCGATCATGATGCGGCCTCCGATCCTGATGCCAAGCTGCCGCACACGCTGCCCTCGCCACAGCATTTCGCGCAATATGTAGGCGCCATGGGAATTTCGGCCGACGACACCATTGTCGTCTATGACGGTCCGGGTTTCTTCTCGGCGCCGCGCGCCTGGTGGATGTTCCGCGTCATGGGCGTGTTCCAGGTCTATGTGCTCGACGGCGGCTTCGACCGCTGGAAGGCGGCGGGCCGGCCGGTGACGGCGGAGCCGACCAAGATCGCGCCGAATGTGTTTCATGCCGATTTCGATGCCGCTCGCGTCGCCAGCCTTGCCGACATGCGCCGCATCGTCGAGACTGGCGAGAGCCAGATTGCGGACGCCCGAGGCGCGGGCCGCTTCACCGGCGCCGAGCCAGAGCCCCGCGCGGGTGTTCGCTCCGGCCACATGCCCGGCGCGCACAATTTGCCTTATTCGGCGCTGTCACAGGATGGCGCGCTGTTGTCGAAGGACCAGTTGCGCAAGGCCGTTGAGGATGCCGGTATCGATCTGTCGAAACCGGTCGTCACCTCTTGCGGTTCCGGCATCACGGCGGCTGTGGTCACTCTGGCGCTGGAGACGCTCAGTCACACCGACAACCGACTCTATGACGGCTCATGGACGGAATGGGGCGGGCTGGCAGACACGCCCGTGGTGACGGGCAAGGGATGATGGCGATGGAAAACGGCGCGCTGGACGACATCGAGGTCACCGTCACGTTTCTGGAAATGCATGTGCCGCCGGCCTATTCGCCGCCCTTGCCCTACAACAGGCAGATTGCGCTGCTCAGGACCAAGGACATTCCGCTGCATTTCTACCGTTATCTGATGGATCGGGTCGGGCGCAAATGGCATTGGGTTAATGTGCTGAGGCTGGACGATGACGAGCTTGCCGCCGGCATCCACCGCGAGGACCGCGACATCAGGGTGCTTTATCTCGACGGCGCGCCGGCCGGGTTCTTCGACCTCAAGCCGCATTTGCCAGAGGAAGTCGAACTCGCTTATTTCGGCATGATGGAACATGCGACCGGGCAAGGCATCGGCCGTTGGTTCCTCGGTGCGGCGATCGCCGCAGCATGGTCGTATGGACCGAAACGGGTAACGGTGCAGACTTGCACGCTCGACCATCCGGCTGCCTTGCCGCTCTACCAGAAGCTCGGTTTTGCACCGGTGGCGCAAAAGAAGGAGACCGTGCATCCGCTGTCGTTCGCCGAGCGCTCGGCCAGCGTCATGCGGCCGTGACTTTCTCCGACTGAAGGCCGAACCGACCGTTCATGGCGAGGAATTCCTGCTCGTGCGGACCCATGACGAGAACTGGCGCAGGCACCGGGTGACGCTGCGCCGCTTCGACGATTTCATCCGCTGAGCCGGCGCGGGACCTGCCCAATGCCGAAGCAGTCCGGCCTGAGACTGGCCGGGCTGCTGACAGTTGACAGGAATCGGGTGGGAAGCACCTCGGCGGGGGCATAATTTCCGGTCAACCACACCGGAGATTTAGCCATGACCGTCCAGTTCAAAGCCTTGCCGACAGAAGATGTGAGAGCGCTGCAGCGCGGCGGGCCGGACGCCTACGGGCAAACGCCGGAGCGGAAGGTTTCCGATGGCGACGGGGTGCCGTGCCGGCATTGCCTAAGAAACGTCGCCGAAGGCGATGGCTATCTGATCATGGCCTATCGGCCGTTTCCGGCGTTGCAGCCTTACGCCGAGACAGGACCGATCTTCCTGCATGCGCAGGAATGCGAACGCGCAGCCGAGACGGAAGCGCTTCCAGAGATGCTTGACAGCAGCGACTATATCGTGCGCGGCTATGGTGCGGATGACCGCATCGTCTATGGCAGCGGCGGCGTCATTCCGGCTGGCGGCATTGCGGCGCGGGCAGAGACGCTGTTTGAGCGCGCTGACATCGCCTATGTCCACGTCCGCTCGGCGCGCAACAATTGTTATCAGTGCCGCATCGAGCGTTTCTGACAAAAAGATGCCCGCCGGTGGTCTGGCGGGCAGTTGGGAACCGTGTGACGGCACGAGCCGTCAAGTTGGCAGCTCTGTCTGCGCATGCTTTTCGAATGGCGGATGTGAAGCACTTCATACAGCACCGCGATCGTCGCCGGCGTGGTGGCGCGCCGATTGCCGGTGAGCTGTCGCACTCCCGTCGCATTCGTCCATTAAAAGACGAGTGTCGATGGATTTGCCGACCGCGGATGAACCGGCGGGGATCTCGACCACCGAGGAAGCGGGGCTTTGGCTCCGCTTTTTTGTTGTCCGCCAGCCTGTTCAATTCCGGCGCCAGGAATTTTGCGCAAAGAAAAAGCCCGCCGGAATTGACCGACGGGCCTTTGCCGTGTGTGTGTGCGGCGTTTAGTTGAATTTATACTTCGCGCCGACGCGAACGGTCTGGAAGGAAGGCTCGTCGGTGAGGAAGCCGTCCGACCCGAAATCCTCTTTCTCATACTGCGAATAGCGGTATTCGAGACCAAGCGTCATGTTGCTGGAAACGGCCGTTTCCAGGCCGCCACCGACCGAGAAGCCGCTCGAGCCCCAGTCGACGATGTCGCCAACGGGCGAGGAGGCATGCAGGTCGAAATGCTGCCAGCTGTAACCGCCGAGGACATAGGCCAGCGTCGATTCGTTGACCTTGGCGCCGATGCGGGCCAGGGCATCGAAGCCATAGTCGGCATCGCCCTTGATCGACCCACCCGGAATGTCCAGCTTCGAGCGTATGCCGGAATAGCGGGCGTCGACCAGAACGCCGGCGACCCAGCCGCCGAAATCATGGTCGTAACCGATGCTCGCCTCGCCGAACACGCCTTCGCCGCCGATGCCATCCAATTCGAGGGCGCTGGCGAGCGTCAGGTCATGCACTACAGTGCCGGCGCCAAGCGCGCCGCCGACATAGAAGCCGGTCCAGTTGTAGGTCGGAGCAGCAAACAAGGCCCCGCCGCCATTCTGGGCGCCGAAGCGGTAATTGGCCGCGATGTGGAAGGTGTGGCTGGATGGCTCGACATCCAGAGAGGTTCCCGGGCCGCCAATAATGCCGAGGTCAGCCACCGAGTCGTCGCCATAGTTGGCGTAGCGGTATTCGGTCTTCAGCGTCCAGTTGCCGCGCAGCACGGTTTCCATGCCGACGCCGAGAACATAGCCGCCACGGTTCTCCGTGAAATCGAGACCGTCGGCAAAGCCCGAACCCTCGAGCTTGAAATGGTTCCAGGTGTAGCCGCCGAGCACATAGCCGAGCGTATCGGGGTTCAAGAGATAGCCGGCGCGCAAGCCGACGTCGAAGCCATAAGCGTTCGTCAGGTCGATATCAGCGCCCGGAAGGCTGATCGACGGACCGATATTCCCGATGTTGGCGTCGATGAAGCCGCCAAGCAGGAAGCGCTCGGAGACCATATAGTCGTAGCCGGCGGTGATTTCGCCAAACACGCCGTTGCCGCCGATCCCGTTGAAGTCGATCACCGGGTCGACGCTGATGCGATGCACGGTGGCGCCGAAGCCGCCGCCGATGCCGACATAGGCGCCGCTCCAGTTGAAACCGGCAGGTTCTTCCACCGGCTGCACAACATCGGCGGCATGCGCTACCGATATCAAAGCCATTGCCGAAACGGCCCCGAGAAGAACGGATTTAGCAGAGATGAACATTTTAGCCCCTTAGCATAAGAACAAACCCGTCCGTGTTCTAACAGGACGCTCGCCAATATTGGAATGACAAAAATGCCACATCGGCAGGCAAAAGCACCGCCAAGCCGGGCCGTTTCGCCGTGATGTTGCCTTAGAGCCCGCAATTTGTGAGCACGCGGCCAATAAAAAACCCGCCGGCGCAACCGGCGGGTGAGGGAGGCAGAACTGCTTGAGTCGATTAAGGCGTCTGGTCAGGCAGCCAGAACCACTTTCGGTTCGACCAGCTCATAGCCGAGTGCTTCGGCGACGGCGCGATTGGTGATCTTGCCCCTGTGGACATTGAGGCCGTTGCGCAAATGGTGGTCGTCGACCAGTGCCTTCAGGCCCTTGTCGGCCAGCTGCAGGCCATAATGCAGCGTCGCGTTGTTGAGCGCGTGCGCCGAGGTCACCGGCACGGCGCCCGGCATGTTGGCGACGCAGTAATGGATCACGCCGTCGACCTCATAGGTCGGCTCGGCATGGGTAGTGGCGTGCGAAGTCTCGAAGCAGCCGCCCTGGTCGATAGCGACGTCGACCAGCACCGAGCCTTTCTTCATGCCCGACAGCATTTCGCGGGTCACCAGCTTGGGTGCAGCAGCACCCGGGATGAGCACGGCGCCGACGACGATGTCGGCCGAGAAGCATTCTTCCTCAAGCGCCTCGACTGTGGAGTAGCGGGTGTGGACGCGGCCTGTAAAGAGGTCGTCCAGCTGGCGCAGGCGCGGGATTGAGCGGTCGATGATGGTGACGTCGGCGCCGAGGCCGACCGCCATGCGGGCGGCATGCAGGCCGACGACGCCGCCGCCGAGCACGGTGACCTTGCCGGGCAGTACGCCGGGCACGCCGCCGAGCAGCACGCCGCGGCCACCATTGGCCTTCTGCAGCGCGGTCGCGCCGGCCTGGATCGACAGGCGGCCGGCAACTTCCGACATCGGCGCCAAGAGCGGCAGGCCGCCGCGGTCGTCGGTTACGGTCTCATAGGCTATTGCGGTGACGCCGGACGCGAGCAGGCCCTTGGTCTGCTCCGGATCCGGGGCCAAATGCAGATAGGTGTAGAGGATCTGACCGTCGCGCAGCTGCGCCCATTCGTTGGGCTGCGGCTCCTTGACCTTGACGATCATGTCGGACTTGGCGAACACGTCGGCGGCGGTCCTGGCGATGGTGGCGCCGGCGGCGCGGTAGGCATTGTCATCGGCGCCGATGCCGGCGCCGGCGCCGCTTTCGACCAGCACTTCATGGCCATGCGCGACATATTCGCGGACGGAGCCCGGCGTCAGGCCGACGCGGTATTCGTGGTTCTTGATTTCCTTGGGGCAACCGACGCGCATAGTCTTCTCCTGATCCGGCCCTTCGGGCTCGTTCCCTGTATCAACCGAGTGAACCACGAATCGTTGCGCAGGTGTTTGCGAATGCGCTTGCGCGGGGTCACGCGTTTCGATAATCGTTGCGCGAAGTCAAGGAAATTTCGCAGGAATCACGAGAAATGCCGCTCGACAGGATCGATGTCGCCATTCTCGAGGCACTGCAGAAGGATGGCCGCATACCCAATGCGGCGCTCGCCGAAAGGGTCGGCCTGTCGCAGTCGGCCTGTTCGCGCCGGCTCGACAATCTGGAGAAATCCGGCACCATCCGCGGCTATCACGCCCGGCTTTCGAATGCAGCGCTCGGCCACCAGATGACGGCGATCGTGCACATATCGCTGTCGGGACAATTCGAAAAGACGCTGTCGGATTTCGAGGCGGCGATCAAGCGCTGCCCCAATGTGCTGTCCTGCCACCTGATGTCGGGCGAATATGACTATATCCTGCGCATCGCCGCCAAGGACCTGGTCGACTATGAGCGCATCCACAAGGAATGGCTGTCGGCGATGCCGCACGTGACCAAGATCAATTCGTCGTTTGCCCTGCGCGAGATCGTCGATCGCACGGCCATGGGCATGAAGCCGGAACTGGCTTAGCCCTGAGCAGCCTCGGTCACCAGCCTATCCATCGGAATATCGTGCGGCTGCGGGTAGATGGTGGCTATGCGCTGCAGTTCGTAGCCGACGCCGATGACCAATGGCTTGAACGGCATGGCAGCCAGCGTGCGGTCGAAGAAGCCACCGCCATAGCCCAGGCGGTAGTTTCGCGGGTCGATGCCGACGATCGGCGAGATGACGATGTCGGGCAGCACCGGGTCGCCTTCGGCGGGGATAGGGATGTTCCAGACGCCTTTTTCCAGCCGGTCGCCAGGCACATAAGCGCGGAAGATCAGCGGCTGGCCCTTCTCGATGACGACTGGCAGTGCCGTGCGGCCGCCGCGCTGGTTGATCGACGCCATCCACGACCGCAGGTCCGGCTCGCCGCGAAACGGCCAGTAGAGGCTGACCATGCGGCCGGCAATGTCGCCGATTGCCGCGTCGAGGCCTTCGGTGATAGCCCGCGACATCGCCACCCGCGCATCGGCCGAAACCGCCAACCGTGCCGCGATCAGACGCTCGCGCTCGGCCTTGCGCCAACGGCGCACATCGGTCCAATCGGACGTGGGCGCGCGAAATTCCGGATCGAGTTCGTGCATGAAGCAAGGCGGCGAAGAATATTGCGCCCGCCCTTTGCCATCTTTGTCATCGTCGTTGGCCATGCTTCACTCCCGTGGTTCCAGCCCCTGCAAGGCTATACCCGTCCAGGCTTGCCGACATAGGCATTCGCGACATCCGGCGACGAGTCCTGGGCAGCCTTACGCGCGGCAGTCTAGCGCGCCGCGACATTGTTGCGGTGCACAAAAATCACTAGATAAAGGGAGACAAACAGGGGTGAATGCGATGAGTGAAACCAGCCATCATGTCGTTGTCGTCGGCGCAGGGTTCGGCGGTCTCGAACTCACGCGGGCGCTGGCCGGCGCACCCGTGCGCATCACCATGATCGACAAGCGCAACCATCACCTTTTCCAGCCGCTGCTCTACCAGGTGGCGACCACCTCGCTGGCGACCTCGGAAGTTGCCTGGCCGATCCGTCATCTGCTGCGCAAGCGCGAGGACGTGACGACCCTGCTCGGCAACGTCACCGGCGTCGACCGTCCAGGCAAACGCGTGCTGCTTGAGGACGGCAGTTCTGTTCCCTACGACACGCTGGTGCTCGCCACCGGCGCGCGTCATGCTTATTTCGGCCACGACGAATGGGAGCCTTTCGCGCCTGGGCTGAAGACGCTTGAAGACGCAACCACCATTCGCCGGCGCATCCTGCTCGCCTTCGAGCAGGCCGAGCGCGAGACCGATCCGGCCAAGCGCCAGGCACTGCTGACACTGGTCATCGTCGGCGGCGGCCCGACCGGCGTGGAGCTTGCCGGCACCATTGTCGAACTCGCGCACGAAACGCTGCGCGGCGAATTCCGCAACATCGACACGCGTGAGGCGCGTGTGGTGCTGGTCGAGGCCGGAGACAGGATCCTCGCCAATTTCGCGCCAAAGCTGTCCGACTATGCGCGCAAGGCGCTGGAGCGGCGGGGCGTCACGGTCGAGCTTGGCCGCGCCGTCACGCGCCTCGATGCCGAAGGCGTCGTCTTTGGCGATACGCATCTGCCGGCGCGAACCATCCTGTGGGCCGCCGGCGTAGCGGCTTCGCCCGCTGGAGAGTGGCTGGGAGCGCCGGTGGACCGGGCGGGCAGGGTAATGGTCGAGCCCGATCTGACCGTGCCGAACAGTCCTGAAATCTTCGTCATCGGCGACACCGCGCATGTCTTGCGGCCGGACGGCAAGCCGGTGCCAGGCGTGGCGCCTTCCGCCAAGCAGGAGGGCAAGCACGTCGCCGCGACGATCAGGGCGCGGCTGGCCGGCGATGGCGCGCCGCGCCCTTTCCGCTACAAACATGCCGGCGACCTGGCGACGATCGGCAAGTGGGCAGCCGCGATCGATTTCGGCCGGATCAAGCTCACGGGATGGCTTGCCTGGTGGCTGTGGGGCGTGGCGCATATCTACTTCCTGATCGGCTTCCGCAACCGGCTGTCGGTGTCGCTTAGCTGGCTATGGATCTATTTCACCGGCCAGCGGAGCGCGCGACTGATCACCCAGGGCGATGATAACAAGGGCTGAGGTTCTCAACCGCGGCCAAGGATATTCATCCAGCCGTCACCTTTTGCTGATCGACTGACTTCCCGATGGACATGGCCGGTTTTCGGCGCGAAGCTTCCGCCCGGGGCTGGGATCTTGTCACGTCGCTGGGAAGGAAAACCAATGTCACATTTGCTCAACCCCGTCTCCCGCCGTAGTTTTCTTGCCGGTGCGGCCGCCAGCGGGGCGCTGATCATGCTGCATCCGTTTTCCGCCCGCGCGCAGGCCAACCAGGCGCATCTGAGGATCATGGAGACCACCGACATCCATGTGAATGTGCTGCCTTACGACTACTACGCCGATAAAGCCAACGACACGATGGGCCTGTCGCGGACGGCCTCACTGATCGCGGCGGTGCGCAAGGAAGCCACCAATGCGATGCTGATCGACAATGGCGATCTTTTGCAGGGCAATCCGATGGGCGATTACATCGCCTATGAGAAGGGCCTCAAGGAAGGCGATCTGCATCCGATCATGAAGGGCATGAACCTGCTGGGCTATGAATGCTCGACGCTCGGCAATCACGAGTTCAATTACGGCCTGTCGTTCCTCGACAAGGTGCTGGCCGGAGCCAATTTCCCCTTCGTCTGCGCCAATCTGATCCGCGGCACCGAGCTTGCCGCCAACCCGCGCGACGACAAGCTCTACCTCAAGCCCTATGTCATCCTCGACAAGAAGATCAAGGACGGGTCGGGCGTCGAGCAGCCGATCAAGATCGGCATCATCGGCTTCGTGCCGCCGCAGATCATGGTCTGGGACCTGAAGAACCTGGAAGGCAATGTCAGGACGCGCGACATCGTCGAGGCGGCCAGGGCATGGGTGCCGCAGATCAAGGAGGAGGGCGCCGACATCGTCATCGCGCTCTCGCATTCCGGCATCGATATCAAGCAGGGCGACGGCATGGAGAACGCCTCCTTCTTCGTCGCCGGCGTCGAAGGCATCGATGCGGTGTTCACCGGCCATCAGCATCTCGTCTTCCCCGGCAAGAAGGATTTTCAGGCGCTCGAAGGCGTCGACACCGAGAAAGGCACGCTGCAGGGCAAGCCCGCCGTGATGGGCGGTTTCTGGGGCTCGCATATGGGACTGATCGATCTGCTTCTGGAACGGGACGGATCGAAATGGCGCGTAGCCTCGGCCACATCGGAGGCAAGGCCGATCTACCAGCGCGTCGACAAGGCAAACAAGCCGACGGTGGCGGACGACCAGCGCGTCGTCGATGCGCTGAAGGCGGACCATGAGGCGACACTTGCCTATGTCCGCCGACCGGTCGGCAAGACCTCGGCGCCGCTCTATTCCTATTTCGCGCTGGTCGCCGACGATCCGTCGGTGCAGATCGTCAACCAGGCGCAGAGCTGGTACCTCAAGGACATATTGAAGAGCACGCAGTGGAAGGATGTGCCGCTGCTGTCGGCGGCAGCACCCTTCAAGGCCGGCGGGCGCAACGGCGCCGACTACTATACCGACGTGCCGGTGGGCGACATCGCCATCAAGAACGTCGCCGACCTCTATCTCTATCCGAACACGGTGCGCGCCGTCGAAATCACCGGCGCGCAAGTGAAGGAATGGCTGGAAATGTCGGCCGGCATTTTCAGGAAGATCGAGCCGGGCAAGGCCGACCAGGCGCTCATCGACACCGAATTCCCGTCCTACAATTTCGATGTGATCGATGGCGTCAGCTACGGAATAGACCTGTCGCAGCTGCCGAAATACGATGCCAAGGGTGGCGTCGCCAATGCCGGCTCGAACCGCATCGTCGGCCTCAGCTTCGACGGCAAGCCTATTGATCCGGCAGCGAAATTCGTCGTCGCCACCAACAATTACCGCGCCGGCGGTGGCGGCAATTTCCCCGACATCAATGCCTCGAAGATCATCTACGAGGCGCCGGACACCAACCGCGACGTGATCGTGCGCTACGTCGTCAGCGAAGGCACGATCAATCCCTCGGCCGACGACAATTGGTCGTTCACGCCGCTGCCCGGCACCAGCGTCGTGTTCGAGACCGGCCCCAAAGCGAAGGATTTTATATCGGGAGTGAAATCGCTCAAGATCGAGCCGGCCGGCGAGGGCGAATCCGGGTTTGCGAAGTATCGCATCCTGCTTTGAGGCAACGTGCAGCTAACAGGGAAAACGAGCGGGCATACGCCCGCTCAATCACGCTTCGGATCAGGCTTTGTAGACCACTTGGCGCACGTCGATGTAGCTGGCTCTAAAGCCGGCTTCGCAATAGTGGAGATAAAATTCCCAAAGCTTCTTGAAGCGGTCGTCGAAGCCGAGCGGGACGATCTTTTCCCACGACGCCCAGAAGCGGTTGCGCCATTCGGCAAGCGTGCGGGCATAGTCGTCCGGAAAGACGCGCTCGCGCAGATGGGCAAGGCCATGGTCGCTGCCCAGCGTCTTCAGGATCGACGGCGTCGGCAGCATGCCGCCTGGGAAGACATAGCGCTGGATGAAATCCGGCCTCGCCCGATAGGTGTCGTAGGCGGCCTCGTTGATGGTGATGATCTGCAGGCCGGCGGTGCCGCCGGGCCTCAAGCACGCCTTCATCTTGCCGAAAAATACCGGCCAATATTTTTCGCCGACCGCCTCGAACATCTCGATCGAGGCGATGCGGTCGTAAGTGCCCGTTTCGTCTCGGTAATCCTGCAGCTTGATGTCGACCTTGTCAGACAGTCCCGCCTTCTGGATGCGCGCCTTGGCGAAATCGTGCTGTTCGCGGCTGATGGTCAGGCCGGTGACGCGGCAGCCGATCTCGCGCGCGGCAAATTCGGCAAAACCGCCCCAGCCGCAGCCGATCTCGAGCACATGGTCCTTCTTGCCGATGCCGGTATCCTTGGCCAGCGCGCGGTATTTGGCGGCCTGAGCGCTTTCCAGGTCGTTGGCGCCGGTCGCATAGAGCGCCGACGAATAGGTCATGCTGGGATCGAGCCATTGCTTGTAGAAGGCGTTGCCGAGATCGTAATGCGCCGAGATGTTGCGCTTCGAGCCGGTGCGGGTGTTTTCGTTGAACCAGTGGCGGATGCGCTGGACCGTGTTGATGAGCCAGTTGGCGCCGCCGGCAATGCGTTCCCCAACGGCCGAGTTGACGACGAACAGTTCGAGGAAGCTGGTTACATCAGGGCTTTCCCAGTCGCCGTCCATGTAGGATTCGGCAACGCCGATGGTGCCGCCGGAAAAGGCACGGCCGGGCAGGCGCCAGTTCTTCAACACCAGCTCGGCATCCGGCCCGGGTCCGTTGCCGCCGACAAGCACCGCCCGGCCATCCGGCATCCTCACCTTCAGCGAACCGCGCGGCAATTTCATCGCCGCCGACAGCACCATGCGCGCCTTGGCCGGCAGGCCCTTGACGATCTCGGCGAAATTGAGTTCGTCCAGCCTGATGGCGTCGCCGATGCCTTTGTATTCCCTGACAGCCATCTCACACCCCCCTGGACTTCCGCGGGGGCGGCGCAAGATCTGCCGGCCTCCACATCCTCCACTTTCATTCGCCAGGCGCGAACGCCGTAGCCTGCTTAAATTTTCGCCACAATCTTCCACCGCATCGACCGGAACTTCAAGAGGCAAGCCGTGCCCGGCACTGGCCCAGGTGGCGTGCCTGGGGCCAGAATCGGTGAGGGCGAGCGACCGCCGGTGAAATCGCTATGGTTAGGAACAGCCACATACGTTAGTTTCAGCCATGCGTTACGTCATCGTCATCACCGCCATCGCCTTTTTCCTGATCTGGGATGGCCTCTATAATCAGGGCCGCTATCTCGACACGACGGTCAGGGAAATGTCGCGCGTCGTGCGCTACGTCACCGGCAAAGCCTAGCTTTTGCGCCTCTGCAAAGTCGCCTGCCGGCATTGCCGGGCGCGACATCGTGGCGGTTGACGCGACGGTCCCGCTCACACAAAACATGCCGCAAATCGAACGTGGAGGCAGGTGTGATCCGGCATATCGTTTTCTTCAGCGCGCGGCGCAAGGACGATGTCGAGGCCGTGCGCACGGGCTTGCTCGCGCTGGGCAAGATCCCGCATTCAAGCCTCTTCGAGGTGACGCTCAACACCAAGGTCGATCCGCTGTCGGATGCGATCGACGTGGTCGTCTATGCCGAGTTCGAGGATGATGCCGCGCTTGCCGCCTACAAGGCGCACCCGCTCTATGCCGAGACGACCAGTCGGGTCAAACCATTGCGCGAATTGCGCTATTCGGCCGATGTCGTGGCGATGGCCTGATCGGGCTGGCAAGAGGCCTTGAACCGATTTCCGGAATGATGCACACCGCGCCGGCATGACCAGCACGATCCATCCGCTTGACCATCTTGTGTTGCCGACGGCGAGCCTCGCCGTGGCGCGGGCGCGGCTGACATCGCTTGGCTTCATCGTCGCACCAACCGGCATCCACCCTTTCGGCACCGAAAATTGCTGCGTCTTCTTCGCTGACGGCACCTACCTCGAACCGCTGGCGGTCGGGAATGAACAGGCTGCAGACGAGGCATTTGCCGGTGGCAATGTCTTTGTCGCGCGCGACCGGCTCTATCGCGCCAGGCTGGGCGATGAGGGCTTTTCCGCCGTGGTGCTGGCCACCGACGATGCCGATGCGGACCATGCGCGCTTTATCAAAGCCGGCCTGTCGGCGGGAGACGTACTGAGCTTTTCCCGCGCCTTCACCGACACGGCCGGAAAGAGCGACATGGCCTCGTTCAAACTGGCTTTCGCCGCCGGCGCCGAGACGATGGACGCCTTTCTGTTCGCTTGCGAGCGGATCAACGCCCCTCAAATCGACCGTACGGCACTGCAGGCCCATGCCAACGGCGTGACCGGCATTGCCGAAATCGTCGCGGTCAGCGGCGTGCCATCCGAAAAGCGCCACCTGATCGAGACAGCGACGGGTTCGAGGCAGAGGAGCAGCACGGCGTTCGACCTGGCGAACGCGCGTTTGAGCGTTCTCAAGCCCGCGGCTTTCGCTGAGCGCTTCGGCATGTCGGCTGGCGCGCCGACGGACCTTCGCTTCGCCGCGATCGTCTTTTCGGCCCGCAGTATCGGCGCTGTCGCGAGGCTGCTTGCAGACAACGCCGTCGGGCACGATATAGCGGGCAACGAAATCGTCGTGCAGCCGGCATCCGGACAGGGCGCGGCTTTCATCTTCCGGGAGACCCCATGAGCAAGCCGCAAGGGCCCAATTCGCTGGCGCCGAATTCGTCAGTAACCGTCGGCAACGTCGTCTTCGACAACAGCGGGCCCTTGGCGTTGATCGCCGGCCCGTGCCAGTTCGAATCGCGCCAGCACGCTTTCGACATGGCCGGCGCGCTGAAGGAACTGACCGGCAAGCTCGGCATCGGCCTCGTCTACAAGACCAGCTACGACAAGGCCAACCGCACCTCGCTGTCGGCAACGCGCGGCGCCGGCATGGACGCGGCGCTTCCGGTGTTCGACGAGTTGCGCAAGGCGTTTTCGCTTCCCATTCTGACCGATGTCCACACCGAGGAGCAGTGCGCGATCGTCGCACACCATGTCGATGTGCTGCAGATTCCGGCCTTCCTGTCGCGCCAGACCGACATGCTGGTCGCCGCCGCCAAGACCGGCAAGGTGATCAACGTCAAGAAGGGGCAATTCCTGGCGCCTTGGGACATGAAGAACGTGGTGGCCAAGATCACCGGTTCGGGCAACCTCAATGTGCTGACCACCGAGCGCGGCGCGTCTTTCGGCTACAACACGCTGGTGTCGGACATGCGGGCTTTGCCTGTGATGGCCGAGATCGGCGCGCCGGTGATTTTCGACGCCACCCATTCGGTGCAGCAGCCGGGCGGGCAGGGCGGTTCCTCCGGTGGTGAGCGCCGCTTTGTCGAGACGCTGGCGCGGGCTGCCGTTGCCGTCGGCGTCGCCGGCGTGTTCATAGAGACCCACCAGGATCCCGACAATTCGACCTCCTCCGACGGGCCCAACATGCTGCCGCTGAAGGACATGCCGGCGCTGCTCGAAAGACTGATGGCATTCGACCGCATCGCCAAGAATGCTGCTGACCTGAACCGAGGCTGATGGTTTCGGCTATGGCGCGCGCGCTGCCCTGCTTGTGGAAGGCATAAGCCGGCTGTAGGCTCGCTCCTGCAAATGAGCGTCTTGGCAGGAGGAAGCCATGTCCGTCGCCCGCGTCACCGAAATCACGTCGTCGTCGAAAAAGAGCTTTCAGGACGCCATCGAGAAGGGGATTGAGCGCGCATCCAAAACCCTGAAGAACGTCGAAGGCGCTTGGATCCAGGACCAGAAGATCGTCGTCGAGGACGGCAGGATCGCGGCGTATCGCGTCAACATGAAGGTGACGTTCATCCTCGCGGAGTAACCGCCCGCTCGAAAAAACGGGAACTTTCGCCCGCGCACCTCATTGTCAAAGTATAGATCAATGACATGAGGAGCATCAGCCATGACCACCCAAACAGGCCACACCGAAGCAATCGCCGCTTCGCGCGTCATCGGCACGTCGGTCTACAACACCGAGGGCACGAGCATCGGCAGCATCGAGGACATCATGCTCGACAAGACGTCGAACGGCATCATGTTCGCGGTGATCGGGTTCGGTGGATTTCTCGGCATTGGCGAGAAGTATCACGCCATTCCGTGGGCGAGCCTCGACTATGACGAGGACAAGGGCGGCTATGTCGTGCCGTTCTCGAAGGAGCAGCTGAAGGCAGCACCCGCCTATTCGATCAATGAACTGGCCGGCGCCGATGGCGAGGCCGCACGTGATGCTTCCTATGATTACTACAAGGTCACGCCGTATTGGCATTGATCAGCTGCGCTGACGCCTGACGTGAAAAGGCCCCCGAATTCCGAAACGGGGGCCTTTTCAGTGCAACCCGACAGTTTCTAAATTATTCTGCTGCATGAAGCGTAGACAGCTGCGTCGCCGCCCTGGGCGGCTGCTGCGTATCGCAGGACGTCAGGAACGCCGCCGCGATCAGGAACAAACTCACGATACCGCTCAACTCGGACATGGCGAAACTCCTCCTGTTTCGCCCCGCGCATCACCATCCTAGTCGACACAGAGATTGTTATCTCTGAATTATGATGACGTGGTGTTGTCGAACGTGATCCGAGGCATGCTCAGCCGAGGAGTCCGGCATTCTTCACCGCCTTGAAAACCTTTTCGTGCCAGGCGATCCGATCCGCTTCGCCATTGGCCTGCGTGGCGGAATTGGCGTTGCCGACGTTGATCGCGCGCGAGATCTTTTTGATCAGGCCGGCATCGGCAAAGGCATTGCAGCCTGACCCTTTCCATTCGGCGCAAGCTGCGAGCAGCGAAGTCTGCGGATCCTCGATCAGTTCAGGATGATTGGCGAGGTCAACCTTGGCGAGCTTGCCCTTGGCCGTGTACGCGTCGCGCCCGGTGGTCTGGAACGTGCCGCCGCCGCGGAAATTGAAGCCGTCCAACGTTCCTTTCACATTGCCCATGCGGCCGCCATAGGCCCAGTCGCCCAGGGCTTGCGGCTTGCGCAGCAGGTTGTCCCCGATCCACTGATCGGTCTTGCCCGCGGCTCGCGACCTCCATGCGTTCCGGATTGCCGCCACGGTCGTGTAGGTCAGGGATTCGCGAATGAGGGTGAAGCCACCGGTTTCCATCGCCGCTTGAGCGAAGAAATGCATCAGCCGATCATAATTGTTGCACACGCCATGATCGCCAAGTGCCTTGAGGCCCTTGTCGGAGGTAAAGGCGCCGATGTAACCGTCATAGATTGTTCGCTTGGAACCGCTTGCCGGTCTCGGCGCGAATTTCTGGAAGACCGCTGCCGGCAAACCCTTGTTCGGATCGCCCGCAACCGCTTCGAGCACGCTCTCGACACTCTCGGTCGACAGCACCGGTTCGCCTTCGACGACCACCGAAGCATTGGGAATTCGCTTGCCGTTGCTTTTCGGGAAGCCACCGCCGGCAAAGGTTTTCAGATCGTCAATGAGGGCGATTACGCGTGTCCGGCTCTCCGTGAAATCCATGTCGGAAAGCGGACCGCTCACCTTCTTCGTCGGGTTGATGCATCCGACGCTGGACAGGAAATTGACGCCCGGATGGATCAGGATTTCGGTGCGCTTGTTGGTCTTCAGCAGTTCGAGTCCAGGTTTGGGTGGCGTCTTGGCGCCAGTGTAGCCGATGGTCACATATTTGCCTCCGGCCTGTGTCGCCAGCGGATAGGTGCCGGGCTCGATGCGCCTGCCATTGTCTTCTTTGGAATTGTCGCCTGGGCCGCGAGATTCACACACGAACCCCGATAGACCCGTTACTGCCGTGCCGTTGTGGAAGACTTTATAGGTACCAACCGTCCTGCGTCTGGTGCCCCTCATATGCTCGACTTTGCGGCTAATAAGAAGTTCCCAGCCAGTGCCTGAAATCGCTGCCATTGCCGCCTCCCCAAAGAGTTCAAGTGTGTTGATTTCACTGTGGTCGCCAAATAGTTCGCGTTGTAGATGTGACGCTAACATCTTCGAATTCTCTGCATTGTGAAGTTTGTCACGTTGGCGGTAGCCTCTTTTGAAGCATCGGGTGGAGTTTGTGTGCCGCCTGGTTTCGTGACAAAGGCATTGCCGCAGGGGCGGGGCACCCACCCCATGCCGCGCCAGACATATGACGTCAGGGCGGGCTGTTTGCGTTCAGATGGCGTCGCCCATGCCCCACGGCCTGAGCGCATGGGGCGATCGTCACCATTATTTCATGCCATTCCTGATTGCCTTTTGCGGCACTTTGGCTAAGAGGGGCGCGACGCTTTCAATCGATCAATCGGGGACATCGCAATGACCGCCATCATCGACATTGTCGGGCGTGAAATCCTGGACAGCCGTGGAAATCCGACCGTCGAGGTCGACGTCGTCCTCGAAGACGGCTCGATGGGCCGCGCCGCGGTGCCGTCGGGCGCGTCGACCGGCGCGCATGAGGCCGTCGAACTGCGCGACGGTGGCGCCCGCTATCTCGGCAAGGGCGTGCTCAAGGCGGTCGAGGCCGTCAATGGCGAGCTGTTCGAGGCGATCGGCGGCTTGGAAGCCGAAAACCAGATCCACATCGACCAGACCATGATCGAGCTCGACGGCACGCCCAACAAGAGCCGGCTCGGCGCCAACGCCATCCTCGGCGTCTCGCTGGCGGTCGCCAAGGCCGCGGCGGAAGCCGCCGGCCTGCCGCTCTACCGCTATGTCGGCGGCACCAAGGCGCATTTGCTGCCGGTGCCCATGATGAACATCATCAATGGCGGCGCGCATGCCGACAATCCGATCGATTTCCAGGAATTCATGATCCTGCCGGTCGGCGCGCCGACGCTGCGCGAAGGCGTGCGCTGGGGCTCGGAAATCTTCCACACGCTGCGCAAGAAGCTCAAGGATGCCGGCCACAACACCAATGTCGGCGACGAAGGCGGCTTCGCGCCCAATCTGAAGAGTGCGCCGGTGGCGCTCGATTTCATCATGGAATCGATCGAGAAGGCCGGCTTCAAGCCGGGCGAGGAGATCGCGCTTGGTCTCGACTGTGCGGCGACCGAATTCTTCAAGGACGGCAATTACGTCTATGAGGGCGAGAAGAGGACCCGCGATCCCAAGGCGCAGGCCAAGTACCTGGCCAAGCTTGCCGCCGACTATCCGATCATCTCGATCGAGGACGGCCTGGCCGAGGACGACTGGGAGGGCTGGAAGTACCTGACCGACCTGATCGGCAACAAGACGCAGCTGGTTGGCGACGACCTCTTCGTCACCAACACGGCGCGGCTGCGCGACGGCATCCGCATGGGTGTCGCCAATTCGATCCTGGTCAAGGTCAACCAGATCGGCTCGCTTACCGAAACGCTCGACGCTGTCGAGACCGCGCATAAGGCAGGCTACACCGCAGTCATGTCGCACCGTTCGGGCGAAACCGAGGATTCGACCATCGCCGACCTCGCCGTCGCCACCAATTGCGGGCAGATCAAGACCGGTTCGCTGTCGCGCTCGGATCGCATGGCCAAGTACAACCAGCTGATCCGCATCGAGGAAGAGCTCGGCAAGCAGGCGCGCTACGCTGGCAAGTCGGTGGTCAAAGCCTAAATTCTGCCGAACTGGCGAAAACGATGGAAGGGCGGGATTTTCCCGCCCTTTTCGTTGCGGCCGCTGGCTAATGCACCTGTCCGTAACCGTCCATTAAGCACAATCGAGCGACAAATGGCGGTCAAAGGATTGCGACCATGTGGACACGCCAGCACAAGCAGAGAAACACCGGCCGGCTGATCATCCCGTCCCTTTGCGTGGCGTTCCTGGCCTATTTCGGCTTCCATGCCTATCATGGCGAGTTCGGCATCAATTCCAAATATCAGCTCGAAGCGCAGACCATCGAATTGCAGGCCAAGTACGATGCCATCAAGGCGCGCCGGGTCGATCTGGAGCGGCGTGTCCAGCTGATGCATGAGGGTACGCTTGAAAAGGATATGCTCGACGAGCAGGCACGCCGGGCGCTCAATCTGTCCCAGCCCGATGAAATCACCATCATGCTGCCGGCCAATTCGAAATAACCAAGTTTCAGTTAATCGCTGTTATCTCTAATGATTCTGGGCGTTTAGGCGCATGCCAGCCATGCATTTTTCTGCATGGCGAAACGCGGTCTCGCATGTTAGCTTCCCTCCAATCGGTGGGGAGGAGCTGATCCTCCCCGGAGCAGACATGGTCTGCTTTAGTGTCCGCAAAGAGACGCCAACAGGGAGTGATGCATGGCCACCGCCGCCAAAAAAGCGCCTGCCAAATCCGTTAAATCGACGTCCGCCAAATCAACGGGGCTTTCCGCCCCCAAGCCGGCTGACTTCACCAAGGACGAGGAGCTTGCCGCCTACCGGCACATGCTGCTTATCCGCCGCTTCGAGGAAAAGGCCGGCCAGCTCTACGGCATGGGCTTTATCGGCGGCTTCTGCCACCTCTATATCGGCCAGGAAGCGGTCGTCACCGGCATGAAGATGTCGCTGATCAACGGCGACCAGATGATCACCGCCTATCGCGACCATGGCCACATGCTGGCGATGGAACTTTCCCCGCGCGGCGTCATGGCAGAGCTGACCGGACGCCGTGGTGGCCTGTCGAGGGGCAAGGGCGGCTCCATGCACATGTTCTCCAAGGAGAAGCATTTTTACGGCGGCCACGGCATTGTCGGCGCGCAGGTCTCGCTCGGCACCGGTCTCGCCTTCGCCAACCGCTACCGCGACAACAACAATGTGTCGCTGACTTATTTCGGCGATGGCGCTGCCAACCAGGGTCAGGTCTATGAAAGCTTCAACATGGCCTCGCTGTGGAAGCTGCCGGTGATCTACATCATCGAGAACAACCGCTACGCCATGGGCACTTCGGTGTCGCGCTCGTCGGCCGAAACCAATTTTTCGCATCGCGGCGCCTCGTTCAAGATTCCCGGCATTCAGGTCGACGGCATGGATGTGCGTGCGGTCAAATCCGCCGGCGATCAGGCGACCGAATGGTGCCGTGCCGGCAACGGTCCGATCATCCTCGAGATGCAGACCTATCGCTATCGCGGTCACTCGATGTCGGATCCCGCAAAATACCGCTCCAAGGAAGAAGTGCAAAAGATGCGCTCGGATCATGATCCGATCGAGCAGGTCAAGGCGCGGCTGACGGCCAAGAAGTGGGCGACCGAGGACGAACTCAAGAACATCGACAAGGAAGTCCGCGACATCGTCGCCGACGCCGCCGAATTTGCCCAGCACGACGCAGAGCCGGATCCGTCCGAGCTCTGGACCGACATCGTATTGTAACGGGAGGGCAAGGACATGCCGATCGAAATTCTCATGCCCGCTCTCTCGCCGACCATGGAAGAGGGCAATCTTTCCAAATGGTTGAAGAACGAGGGCGACAAGGTCGTCGCCGGCGATGTCATCGCCGAGATCGAAACCGACAAGGCGACGATGGAAGTCGAAGCCGTCGATGAAGGCACGATCGGCAAGATCGTGGTTCCCGCCGGCACCGAAGGCGTCAAGGTCAACGCGGTGATCGCCGTGTTGCTGCAGGACGGTGAAAGTGCAGGCGATGTCGAAAAGAGCGGCAAGCCTGCCTCCACCCAGGATGCCGTTTCCGCTGGCGGTCAGCGGACCGATGCAGCCGAGGAAGGTACAAAAGCGGCTCCCCAGGATGCCGGCGAGGCTCCGAAGGCAGTTCCCGCCGCTCCGGCGGCCAAACCTGCCGCCGATCCGGATATTCCCGCCGGCACCGAGATGGTCTCGACCACGGTGCGCGAAGCGCTCCGCGATGCCATGGCTGAAGAAATGCGCCGCGACGGCGATGTCTTCGTCATGGGCGAGGAGGTCGCGGAATACCAGGGCGCCTACAAGATCACGCAAGGGCTGCTGCAGGAATTCGGGCCGCGCCGCGTCGTCGACACGCCGATCACCGAGCACGGCTTTGCCGGCGTCGGCGTCGGTGCGGCGATGGCCGGCCTGAAGCCGATCGTCGAGTTCATGACCTTCAACTTCGCCATGCAGGCGATCGACCAGATCATCAACTCCGCGGCCAAGACGCTCTATATGTCGGGCGGCCAGATGGGCGCACCGATCGTGTTCCGCGGACCGAACGGTGCGGCCGCCCGCGTCGGCGCCCAGCATTCGCAGTGCTATGCCGCCTGGTACAGCCATATTCCCGGCCTGAAGGTGGTGATGCCGTACACGGCTGCCGACGCCAAGGGCCTGCTCAAGGCGGCGATCCGCGATCCGAACCCGGTCATCTTCCTTGAAAACGAAATCCTCTACGGCCAGTCCTTCGACGTGCCGAAGCTCGATGATTTCGTGCTGCCGATCGGCAAGGCGCGCATTCACAAGCAGGGCAAGGACGTCACCATCGTCTCGTTCGGCATCGGCATGACCTATGCCATCAAGGCGGAAGCCGAACTGCGCGGCATGGGCATCGATGCCGAGATCATCGATCTCCGGACCATCCGCCCGCTCGACCTCGACACCGTCATTGCCTCCGTAAAGAAGACCAACCGCCTGATCGTGGTGGAAGAAGGTTTCCCGCAAAGCTCGGTCGGCGACCACATCGCCAATCAGGTGTCGCAGCGCGCCTTCGATTTCCTCGACGCGCCGGTCATCACCATCGCCGGCAAGGACGTGCCGATGCCCTATGCGGCGAACCTCGAAAAGCTGGCCTTGCCCAATGTCGGCGAGGTCATCGAGGCGGTCAAAGCCGTCACGTATCGCTGAGCCGGTCGGGAGGACATCATGCCAATCAACATCACCATGCCGGCGCTGTCGCCCACGATGGAAGAGGGCAATCTTTCCAAGTGGCTGGTCAAGGAAGGCGACAAGGTTTCGCCGGGCGACGTGATCGCCGAGATCGAGACCGACAAGGCGACGATGGAAGTCGAGGCCGTCGATGAGGGCACGGTCGCCAAGCTGGTCGTTCCAGCCGGCACCGAAGGCGTCAAGGTCAATGCGCTGATCGCCATTCTCGCCGGCGAAGGCGAGGATGCAGGGGCGGCGGCAAAGGGTGGTGGCGATGCCGCGCCCGCGAAAGCCGATGCCAAGCAGGATAAGGCGTCAATCTCCCCACCCGTGGGGGAGATGTCGACGAAGTCGACAGAGGGGGGCGCTGCCCCGCCGACCTCTCAGTCTGTCGCGCCCCCCTCTGGCCTGCCGGCCATCTCCCCCACAAGGGGGGAGATCAGCCAATCGTCAGGCGAGCGCACCTTCGCTTCGCCGCTGGCTCGTCGCATCGCCAAGGATGCCGGAGTCGACGTGTCCGCCGTAACCGGCACCGGCCCGCATGGCCGTGTCGTCAAGGCCGATGTCGAGGCGGCGATTGCCGGCGGTGGCGCCAAGGCTGCACCGGCCGCGAAAGCCGCACCTGCCGGCGCTCCGGCACCTGCGGCTCCGGCTGCGGCACCCAAGGCGATGTCGGACGAACAGGTGCTGAAGCTGTTTGCCGAAGGGTCCTATGAGCTCGTCCCGCACGACAATATGCGCAAGACCATTGCGCGCCGCCTGGTCGAGGCCAAGACAACCATCCCGCATTTCTACCTGACGCTCGACTGCGAGCTCGATGCGCTGCTGGCGCTGCGCACACAGATCAATGCGGCTGCTCCGACGAAGAAGACCGACAAGGGCGAGGCTCCCGTCTACAAACTCTCGGTCAACGACATGGTGATCAAGGCGATGGCGATGGCGCTGATGGCGGTGCCGGATGCCAATGCATCGTGGACCGAAAGCGCCATGGTCAAGCACAAGCACGCCGATGTCGGCGTTGCCGTGTCAATCCCCGGCGGCCTGATCACGCCGATCATCCGCCACGCCGACGAAAAGACGCTGTCCACTATCTCCAACGAGATGAAGGATCTGGCGAGCCGTGCCCGCAGCCGCAAGCTGAAGCCTGAGGAATATCAAGGCGGCACGACGGCTGTCTCCAATCTCGGCATGTTCGGCATCAAGGACTTTGCCGCCGTCATCAACCCGCCGCATGCGACGATCCTGGCGGTGGGTGCGGGCGAGCAGCGGCCGGTGGTCAAGAATGGCGAGATCAAAATCGCCAATATCATGTCGGTGACGCTGTCGACCGACCACCGCGCCGTCGACGGTGCGCTCGGCGCCGAACTTCTGGTCGCCTTCAAGCGCATGATCGAAAACCCGATGGGCATGCTGGTCTAGGAAGGAAAGGCTGTGCGGAAATTCGTCACCAGCCTTTTCGCCCTGATCCTTTCCGGCCTGGCCGGCGGGCTGGTGGCGCTGTGGCTGGCAATCGCCACCAATGCGAACTCGGAATTCATCCTTGTCTTCATGGCCTCGGCGCTGGTCTCTATCGTTGCGACGGTGGCGTTTTTCATCGCGCAATTGGTGCCAAACCTACAAAGGGCGATCAATCTGACGGGGCTTGTTGGGGTTGCGTTGTTCGTGCTGGCCGGGATCGGGCTGATTGCCTGGACCTTCTCTCAGCCGCCGGGCAAGGCCCAGTGGTCGGGCGATCTCCCCGTTGTCGCCGGTCTGATTTTGCCAAGCATCGCCACGGTTATCGTGCAGTGGCTGTTCGTGGGATGGCGCGTGCGGCGCGGGCTTAAGGCGGAGGCGGGTGCGGGTGCATGAAGACGATCCTCTGCTACGGCGATTCCCTGACCTGGGGCTATGACGCGGCAAGCCTCGGGCGCCATGCGCTGGAGGACCGCTGGCCGAGCGTGCTCAAGGCGGCGCTGGGCGACGATGATATCGAAGTCATTGCCGAAGGTCTGAACGGCCGCACCACGGCTTTCGACGATCACCTGGCTGGTGCCGACCGCAATGGCGCCAAGGTGCTGCCGACGATCCTGACCAGCCATGCGCCGCTCGACCTGATCATCATCATGCTCGGCGCCAACGACATGAAGCCCTGGATCCACGGCAATCCGGTCGCGGCCAAGCAGGGCGTGCAGCGGCTGATCGACATCGTGCGCGGCCACGATTATCCGTTCGACTGGGCCGCGCCGCAAATCCTGATCGTCGCGCCACCAGCGGTCAGCCGCACGGACAATGCCGAATTCAAGGAAATGTTTGCCGGCGGCGACGAGGCCTCGAAGCGGCTGGCGCCGCAATATTGCGCGCTCGCCGACGAGGCCGGCTGCGGCTTTTTCGATGCCGGCACGGTGGCCGAGACCACACCGATCGACGGGGTCCATCTCGATGCCGAAAACACGCGCAATATAGGTGACGCATTGGCGCCATTGGTGCGTGTGATGCTGGAACTCTAGAGAAAATCAGGGAGAAACCCCGTGGCAGAATCCTACGACGTCATAATCATCGGCTCGGGCCCCGGCGGCTATGTCACGGCGGTGCGCTCCGCCCAGCTCGGCTTCAAGACTGCCATCGTCGAGCGCGAGCATCTCGGCGGCATCTGCCTCAACTGGGGCTGCATCCCGACCAAGGCGCTACTGCGCTCGGCCGAGATCATGCACTATTCCGACCATCTGAAGGACTACGGCCTGAAGCTCGAAGGCGGCAAGGTCAGCGCCGACACGGCCGCTGTCGTCGACCGCTCGCGCAAAGTGTCGTTGAGGCTCAATGGCGGCGTCGCCTTCCTGATGAAGAAGAACAAGGTCGACGTCATCTGGGGCGAGGCCAAGCTTTCAAAGCCAGGTGAAATCGTCGTCTCCAAGACGGCCAAGAAACCGATGGAGCCGCAGCCGCCGGTGCCGAAGGGCGTCAAGGGCGAGGGCACCTATACCGCCAAGCACATCATTCTCGCCACCGGCGCCCGGCCTCGCGCGCTGCCCGGCATCGAGCCGGACGGCAAGCTGATCTGGACCTATTTTGAAGCGATGGTGCCGAAGGAGATGCCGAAATCGCTGCTGGTCATGGGTTCGGGCGCCATCGGCATCGAGTTCGCCTCCTTCTATCGCACCATGGGCGCCGAGGTGACGGTGGTCGAGCTGTTGCCGGCGGTGATGCCGGTCGAGGACGCCGAGATCTCGAAATTTGCGCAAAAGCAGTTCGAGAAACAAGGCATGAAGATCATCCTTGAGGCCAAGGTGACCAAGGTCGAAAAGGGCGCCAACTCCGTCACCGCACACGTCGAGATGAAGGACGGCAAGGTCGAGAAGATCACCGCCGACCGCATGATCTCCGCCGTCGGCGTGCAGGGCAACGTCGAAAATCTCGGCCTCGAGACGCTCGGCGTGAAGACGGACCGCGGCTGCGTCGTCATTGACGGCTACGGCAAGACCAATGTGCCCGGCATCTACGCCATCGGCGATGTCGCCGGGCCGCCGATGCTCGCCCACAAGGCCGAGCATGAGGGCGTGGTCTGCATCGAGAAGATCGCCAGTTTCCCGGGCGTGCATGCGACAGACAAGCTGAAGATCCCGGGCTGCACCTATTGCAACCCCCAGGTCGCATCGGTCGGGCTCACCGAAGCCAAGGCCAAGGCCGAAGGCAAGGACATTCGTGTCGGCCGCTTCCAGTTCGGCGCCAACGGCAAGGCGATCGCGCTTGGCGAGGACCAGGGCTTCATCAAGACCATCTTCGACAAGAAGACCGGCCAGCTGCTCGGCGCGCATATGGTCGGCGCCGAGGTGACGGAGCTGATCCAGGGCTTTGTCGTGGCGATGAACCTGGAGACCACCGAGGAAGAGCTGATGCACACCATCTTCCCGCATCCGACGCTGTCGGAGATGATGAAGGAAAGCGTGCTCGATGCCTATGGCCGTGCGCTCAACGCGTGATAAATTGGTGCCGCGAGACTCAGACGCATGCGCCGGAGGAACCTTACGGCAAGACAGTTCGTTTCCGGATGCATTTTCACCTGACACTGGAGGAGTTGGCATATGGACGTGAATGGCGTGGGCTGGATTGCGGCCATCATCATCGGCGGTTTGGCCGGGTGGCTGGCCGAGATGGTCATGAAGAGCAATACCGGCGTCTTGATGAACATCATTATGGGCATTGTCGGCGCGGTGGTGCTGAACGCAATTCTCAGGGCGCTCAACATCGAACCCTTCGGTGTCGGCTGGCTCGCCTACCTGATCACCGGCTTCATCGGCGCCTGCCTGCTGATCTTTGCCGGGCGGCTCATTCGCCGATAAAACGGCTCGCCGTTTTATCTCGTTCTTCTGACGCAATTCCGGACGGAAAACCGTGTCACACTTTTCCTGGAATTGCTCTGGATCCCCGCTATGCGAAAAAGGCTGTGGCGGCATGCGCCGCCGCAGCCTTTTTCTTTGCACCGAAAAGTCCTAGATGACGCCAGAAGGGCGAATGCCGACGGGCAGACGCCAACAAGTCAGGTTTGAGATGGTCACTGTTCTCGACACGATCGCCAACGCTCCGCGCCTGCGGCACCCCGAGAAGGCACACAAGCCTGATCAGGACGTGCTGCGCAAACCCGACTGGATCCGCGTCAAGGCGCCGATGTCGAAGGGCTATGCCGAAACTCGCGAGATCGTGAAGTCGCACAAGCTGGTCACGGTGTGCGAAGAGGCCGGCTGCCCCAATATCGGCGAGTGCTGGGAAAAGAAGCACGCCACCTTCATGATCATGGGCGAGATCTGCACGCGCGCCTGCGCCTTCTGCAATGTCGCCACCGGCATTCCGACCGCGCTCGATGCCGATGAGCCGGCGCGTGTCGCGCATGCCGTCAAGCAGATGGGGCTGACCCATGTCGTCATCACCTCGGTCGACCGCGACGATCTCGCCGATGGCGGCGCGCAGCATTTCGCCGAGGTTATCCGGGCGATCCGGGCAGCGACACCTCTGACCACGATCGAAATCCTGACGCCCGATTTCCTGCGCAAGGAAGGCGCGCTGGAGATCGTCGTGGCGGCCAAGCCCGATGTCTTCAACCACAATCTCGAAACCGTGCCGTCGAACTATCTGACGGTGCGGCCGGGTGCCCGCTATTTCCACTCGATCCGGCTGTTGCAGCGGGTCAAGGAGCTCGACCCGTCGATCTTCACGAAGTCCGGCATCATGGTCGGCCTCGGCGAAGAGCGGAACGAGATCCTGCAACTGATGGATGACCTGCGCTCGGCCAATGTCGACTTCATGACCATTGGCCAGTATCTGCAGCCGTCGAAGAAACACCACCCGGTGATCCGCTTCGTCACGCCGGAGGAGTTCAACTCCTTCGCGACGATCGGCAAGACCAAGGGTTTCCTGCTTGTGGCGTCGAGCCCGCTGACGCGCTCCTCGCATCATGCCGGTGACGATTTCGCCAGGCTGCGGGCGGCGCGTGAGGCGCAGCTCAAAAAAGCCAGTTAAATCCTGCTTCAATGCCGAAATTCGAAGCCACACGCCGCGTTGCCCACACGCCGGAGCAGATGTTTGCTCTGGTCGCCGATATCGAGACCTATCCGCAATTTCTGCCGCTTTGCGAGGCGCTGACGGTGCGCTCTCGCAAGGAGCGTGATGGCCGCACCATTCTCCTCGCCGATATGAGCATCGGCTACAAGGCGATCCGCGAGACCTTTACGACGCAGGTGCTGTTGAAGCCGGACGAGAACACAATCGACGTCAAATACATCGATGGGCCGTTCAAATATCTAAGCAATATCTGGCGCTTCGAGCCGGCCGACGGCGGCGGCTGCAACGTTCGCTTCTTCATCGACTACGAGTTCAAGAGCCGTATCCTCGGCGTGTTGATGGGCACCATGTTCGATCGCGCCTTCCGCATGTTTTCCGAAGCCTTCGAAAAACGTGCGGACGTCATCTACGGAACGACGCCCATCTCATGAGTGTCGCCGAGCGCGCGCAGCCCGATCTCCAGCGCATGCTTGACCGTCTCGCGGCGGATGAAGTCGCGGCCATTGTCGGCAAACATATTGAGCTCGGCAGCCACCGGCCCACGTCTTAGGGCAACTCCGAACCAGACGAGGCCGACCGGTTTTTCCGGCGAACCGCCGCCTGGGCCGGCAATGCCGGTGACGGCAAGCGCCAGCCCGGCGCGCGAGCGCGCCAGAGCGCCCGCCGCCATCTCCAGAACCGTTTCGCGCGAGACGGCGCCATGCGCCTCGAGTGTGGCGGGCGAGACGCCGAGCATCTCCATCTTTGCTTCATCGGAATAGGTGATGAGGCCGCGATCGACGACAGCGGACGAGCCGGCAATGTCGGTCAGTGCCGAGATGATCATGCCGCCGGTGCAGCTCTCGGCCGTCGCCAGCATGATGCCGCGCTGCTGGCAGACCTGGAGCAGGGCGTTGGCAAGATCGCTGTTGTTCATGCGGGAACCTCCCCGGGGAAGACGACACTGGCTGTGGCGATGGCGGCGATGCCTTCCTCGCGGCCGACAAAGCCGAGTTTTTCGTTGGTCGTCGCCTTGATGGAGATGCGATCGCTGGAAATGCCCAGTATCGCCGACAACGCGTTGGTCATGGCCTCGCGATGCGGGCCGACGCGCGGCGCCTCGCAGATCAGCGTGATGTCGGCATTGGCGATGCGGCCGCCGCGTTCGCGCACCAACCTGGCCGCATGCTCGACGAAGATCTTCGACGCCGCGCCCCTCCATTGCGGATCGGAAGGCGGGAAATGCGTGCCGATGTCGCCGGCGCCGCAAGTGGCGAGCAGCGCATCGGTCAGCGCGTGCAGGCCGACATCGGCATCCGAATGGCCCGAAAGCTTCTTGCCGTGCGGGATGGCGACGCCGCACAAAGTGACATGGTCGCCAGCCTCGAAGGCGTGCACGTCATAGCCATTGCCGGTGCGAATGTCTGGAAAACGCTCGCCAGTAAGCCGTTGATCCGCCATCGCGATATCCCTTGCCCAGGTCAATTTGACATTGTCCGGCGATCCCTCGACGATTTTCACCGGAATATGCGCCCATTCGGCGATCGCGGCATCGTCGGTGAAATCCGCCTTGCCGAGATGATGGGCCTTTTCATGCGCGGCGAGCAACGGCCAGAACGGAAAGCCCTGCGGCGTCTGCGCGGCATGAAGGCCGGCCCTTGGCACCGTCTCCTCGATCATGCCGGTGCCCGACTCGCGCTTCAGCGTATCGGCGACGGGCAAAGCGGGCAGCGCGCCCTGGCGCTCGCCAATGGCCGCAATGGTGCGGTCGATCAGGGCCGCGTCGACAAAGGGCCGCACTGCGTCATGGACAAGGACACGGCCGGGCGTACGGTCCCTCAGCGCCAGCAGGCCGAGCCGGACCGAGGCCTGGCGCGACTCGCCACCGACCACGGCGGTAACCCGCTCGGCATATACGCCGGCTGCCTTGTCAAAAAGCGCGTGGTCATCGGCATGGATCGCGACGACGACGGGACCAATTTCGGGATGCGCCAGGAAAGTCTCCAGCGTGCGCGCGATAACGGCACGGCCGCCGATGCGCTGATATTGCTTCGGCCCGTCGGCCTGTCCGGCACGCGCGCCGCGGCCGGCTGCAACGATGACCACGCCGACCTTGTCGGTCGTCGCCTCGGCCGGTTTTTCGCTTGCGTCTGTCATGCCGAGAGGCTTAGTCGCGGCTTATGGCGAAGGCCAGCATTTTCCCAAATGCGCCGCAATGTGACGTCATTGCGCGTTGCACAATGCCTTTCTTATGGCTAGAGAATGTGCAGCAATCCGATATGCTTGGTTTTTGTGCATGCCTGAAGTGATAAAATTGCCTTCGCCGCTCGACATTGGCGGCGTGACGATCCGCAACCGCGTCTTCCTCGCTCCCATGTCGGGAATAACGGACGAGCCGTTCCGGCAGCGCGCCTACGCGCATGGCGCGGGCCTGGTCGTGTCGGAAATGGTGGCGAGCGGCGAGCTTGCCAAGGGCAGGGCCGGCTGCGACCTGCGCATCCGTCATTCCGGGCTGCCCGTCCATATGGTCCAGCTTGCCGGCCGCGAGGCCGAGCACATGGCCGAGGGCGCGCGCATCGCTGCCGGCGAGGGCGCCGACATCATCGACATCAATATGGGCTGCCCGGCCAAGAAGGTGACCGGCGGCTATGCCGGCTCGGCGCTGATGCGCGATCTCGACCACGCGCTGTCGCTGATCGAAGCGGTGATCGGCGCGGTCCAAGTGCCGGTCACGGTCAAGATGCGGCTCGGCTGGGACGACAATGCGCTCAATGCACCCGTTTTGGCGCGCCGCGCCGAAGAGGCCGGTGTTAAAATGGTGACCGTGCATGGGCGCACGCGCTGCCAGTTTTATCAAGGCAAGGCCGATTGGGGCGCCATCGCCCGTATCAAGGACGCCGTCTCGATCCCGGTGGTCGCCAACGGCGATGTGGGCTCGCCCGCGGAGGCCGCCGAAATCCTTGAACAGTCGGGCGCCGACGCGGTGATGATCGGCCGCGCGCATTATGGCGCGCCATGGACGGCGGGCCACATCGCGGCAACGGCTGCGGGCGACGCGCCCTCCGGCGTGCCGGAAAGCCCGCAAGCCATGGCGGACTACATCGTTTCCCACTACGAAGACATGCTGACGCTTTACGGCGTCGAAAGTGGCTTGCGCCAGGCGCGCAAGCATCTCGGCTGGTATCTCGACCGCCACTCTGCTGGCGTTTCCGATGAGCGGCGGAAAGCCATCCTCACCTCTTTCGAACCCGCCCGCGTCATTGCCTTGCTGCATGAGGTGTTTTCCGGCGAAGCCACGCCCTTGCGGAGCGCCGCATGAACGCCACCGTTACACCGAGCGCCGATATGGCGGATGCCGCCAGTATCGTGCTGAACACCATCCGCCGTCCGGTCATCATGGTCGATCCGGACGGGTTCATCACCTACGCCAATGCCGATGCGGAAGACTTCTTCCGTTCAAGTGCCAACATGCTTGCCCGCAACACACTGTCCAAGCTGATCCCGTTCGGCAGCCCGCTGTTGCAGCTGGTCGATCAGGTGCGCGAGCGCCGTGCGCCGGTCAACGAATACCGTGTCGACGTGTCGTCGCCGCGTCTCGGCATCGAGAAGGTCGTCGATCTCTATGTCGCGCCGGTGCCGGAATTCCCAGGCTCGATCGTGGTGATGTTCCAGGAACGCTCGATGGCCGACAAGATCGACCGGCAGATGACACACAGGGGTGCCGCGCGTTCGGTCACCGGCCTTGCCGCCATGCTGGCGCATGAGATCAAGAACCCGCTGTCCGGCATTCGTGGCGCCGCACAGCTGCTCGAACTCTCGGCGTCGGACGAGGATCGCGCGCTGACCCGCCTCATCACTGACGAGACTGATCGCATAGTCTCCCTCGTCGACCGCATGGAAGTGTTTTCAGACGAGCGGCCGATTGACCGCTATCCTGTCAACATCCATGTCGTGCTGGATCATGTGAAGGCAATCGCCAAGAACGGTTTTGCCAAGAGAATCAGGATATTGGAGGACTATGATCCATCATTGCCTCCGGTTTTCGCCAACCGCGACCAACTGATCCAGGTGTTTCTCAACCTGGTCAAGAACGCCGCCGAGGCGATCGGCGGCGACCCGCAGGGCGAGATCGTGCTGTCGACTGCGTTCAGGCCGGGCATCCGCGTTTCCGTTCCCGGAACCCAGGACCGCGTGTCGCTACCGCTTGAATTCTGCGTGCGCGACAATGGGTCCGGCGTTTCGGAAGACATTCTGCCGATCCTGTTCGATCCGTTCATCACCACCAAGCCGAACGGCTCGGGGCTCGGCCTGGCGCTGGTGGCGAAAATCGTCGGCGAGCATGGCGGCATCATCGAATGCGATTCGACGCCGCGCGGCACCACCTTCCGAATCCTGATGCCGGCCTGGAAAGAAACACCCATCGACACTGCCGATGATGAAGGCGAAGGAGACCGCAAATGACGGTTCGCGGCAATATTCTCGTCGCCGACGACGATGCGGCCATCCGCACCGTGCTCAATCAGGCGCTGTCGCGCGTCGGCCATGAGGTGCGCGTGACCTCCAACGCCTCGACGCTGTGGCGCTGGGTGGCGGCGGGCGAGGGCGATCTGGTGATCACCGACGTTGTCATGCCGGACGAGAACGCCTTCGACATGCTGCCGCGCATCAAGAAGGCGCGCCCCGAGCTGCCGGTCATCGTGATGAGCGCGCAAAACACTTTCATGACGGCGATTCGTGCTTCCGAAACAGGTGCTTACGAGTATCTGCCGAAGCCGTTCGACCTGACCGAACTGCTCAACATCGTCAACCGGGCGCTGTCAGAGCCGCGCCGACCGAAGATCGATACGCGACCGGAAGAACAGCCTGACGCGATGCCGCTGGTCGGCCGGTCGGCCGCCATGCAGGACATCTACCGCATGCTGGCGCGCATGATGCAGACCGACCTGACGGTGATGATCTCGGGCGAGTCCGGCACCGGCAAGGAATTGGTGGCGCGCGCGTTGCACGAATATGGCCGTCGCCGCGGCGGTCCGTTCGTCGCCATCAACATGGCGGCGATCCCGCGCGATTTGATCGAATCGGAGCTGTTCGGCCACGAGAAGGGCGCCTTCACCGGCGCACAGAACCGCTCGACCGGCCGCTTCGAGCAGGCCGAGGGCGGCACGCTGTTCCTCGACGAGATCGGCGACATGCCGATGGAGGCGCAGACGCGGCTGCTGCGCGTGCTGCAGCAGGGCGAATACACCACGGTCGGCGGGCGCACCCCGATCAAGACCGATGTGCGCATCGTCGCCGCTACCAACAAGGATCTGCGCACGCTGATCAACCAGGGGCTTTTCCGCGAGGATCTGTTCTATCGCCTGAATGTCGTGCCGCTTCGGCTGCCGGGTTTGCGTGAGAGATCGGAAGACATTCCCGATCTGGTGCGGCATTTCTTCAAGATCGGCGCCAGCGAAGGCTTGCAGACCAAGCGCATTTCGACCGGCGGCATCGAATTGATGAAGCGCTATCCGTGGCCGGGAAACGTGCGCGAGCTGGAAAACCTGGTGCGCCGGCTTGCGGCGCTCTATTCGCAGGACGAAATATCAGCCGAAATCATCGAAGCCGAACTGAAGACAGGCGAAAGGCCGGTCGTTCCCGGCGGCGGCAATTTGATCCCGGACGATCTGTCCATCGGCCAGGCGGTGGAGCACTTCCTGCAGCGCTATTTCGCATCTTTCGCCGGTGATTTGCCGCCGGCAGGTCTCTATCAGCGCATCCTGTCCGAGGTCGAATATCCGCTGGTGCTCGCTTCCATGACGGCAACGCGCGGCAACCAGATCAAGGCGGCCGAATTGCTCGGCTTGAACCGCAACACGCTGCGCAAGAAGATTCGCGAGCTGGGCGTCAACGTCTACAAATCGTCGAGATCGTGAGCGCCTACCGCCCGATGTGACGCCAGGTCATCCCCTTTTCAGGGGATCGGTGGCCGAAAGATTTCCGTCACGGCCACACTTGTTGCATAATCGCCACAATGCGTTGCATACATCCGACGCAATCACTGGCTCTTAGACGGCGACATGGCTTCGCAAGCTCTGACATCAAACGAACCGCTTTTCAGCAGACCCGGCCAGAGGGATGGACGCCGGCTGCTTGCGTTGCCTGGCGTTGTGGCAATTGCCGGCGCGCTGGTTACGGCGGCAATCTCGTTTGCCATTCTTGTCGGCGCCACGCCGATCACGCCAGACGCAAACACAACGCTGACGCTGATTGCGGCCAATGCCTTATTTGTGCTGGCGCTGATTGCCCTCGTCGGCCGCGAGGTGCATCGCATCACCATGGCGCGCCGGCACGGCAAGGCGGCGTCGCGGCTGCATGTGCGCATCGTGACGATGTTTGCGCTGGTCGCGGCCATCCCGGCCATCATGGTGGCCATCATCGCCTCGATCACGCTCGATATCGGCCTCGACCGCTGGTTCGAGATCCGCACCAAGGCGATCGTCAACTCGTCGCTGTCGATCGCCGACGCCTATGTGCAGGAAAACGCTCGCAATCTTCAGGGCACGACGCTGTCGATGGCCTACGATCTCGATGCGTCGCGCACGCTTTACGGCCTCGATCGAACCGGCTTTCTCGACCTGATGAACAAGGAAGCCGTCGGCAGAAGCCTGGTGCATGCGGCGCTGGTCAGGGAAGACGGCTCCTTTGTCGTGAGTGCCCAGACCGATGCGGACTTCGCCATGCCGGCACCGCCTGAGGGCGCGGTGGCAAGTGCGGCCGACGGCAAGCCGGTGCTGATCGAGCCGAAGACGCGCAACATCATGGGCGCCATCATCAAGCTGCGGGAGATCGAAGGCCTCTACCTCTACACCAATCGCCTGGTCGACCCCGAAGTGATCAAGGCGAGGGCGATCGTCCAGTCCAACACCGCCGAATATCGCGGCCTGGAAGACAACAGGCGGACGTCGCAGGTGGCGTTCGCGCTGCCCTATCTGTCGCTGACGCTGATCATCATCCTGTCGGCCATCTGGACCGGCATAGCGGTGGCCGACCGTCTGGTGCGGCCCATCCGTCAGCTCATCGGCGCGGCTGACGAGGTTGCGACCGGCAATCTCGATGTCGCCGTGCCGGTACGGCCTTCCGACGGCGATGTCGCCTCGCTTGGCGATACGTTCAACAAGATGCTGCTGGAGCTTAAATCGCAGCGCAACGAGATCCTGTCGGCCAAGGATTTGATCGACGAACGGCGTCGTTTCTCGGAAGCGGTGCTGGCCGGCGTCACCGCCGGCGTCATCGGCGTCGATCCCTACGGCATCGTCTCCATCGTCAACAAATCGGCCGAAACGATGCTGGCCATATCGGCCACGGCGGCGCTGGGGCAGAACCTGTCCGCCGTGCTACCGCATGTCGGCCGTGTCTTCGAGATCGGCCGCAAATCCGGCAAGCCGGTCTATCGCGAGCAGGTCACCTTCTATCGCACCGGCGCCGAGCGTACCTTCAACGTGCAGATCACCATCGAGGCCGGCGACGACGGCGAGGAGGAGAAATCCTACGTCGTGACGGTCGACGACATCACCGATCTGGTCCAGGCACAGCGCTCGTCGGCCTGGGCGGATGTGGCGCGGCGTATCGCACATGAAATCAAGAACCCGCTGACGCCGATCCAGCTCTCGGCCGAGCGCATCAAGCGACGCTTCGGCAAGGTCATCACCGAAGACCGCGAGATTTTCGACCAGTGCACCGACACGATCATCCGGCAGGTCGAGGATATCGGCCGCATGGTCGACGAGTTCTCGGCTTTCGCCCGCATGCCCAAGCCCGAGATGAAAGCCATCGATCTGCGTGAATCGCTGCGCGAGGCGTCGTTCCTGGTCGAAGTCAGCCGCGCCGACATTGCTTTCGAACGCGTGTTCGGCAACGAACCGCTCAAGGGCACGTTCGATAGCCGATTGATGGCGCAGGCTTTCGGCAACGTCATCAAGAACGCGGCCGAGGCGATTGACGGGCTGGAACAAAAGGACGGTTCGCACGGCATAATCCGGATTCAAGCTGCCCGGCAGAATGGCGCGATCAGAATCGACGTCATCGACAATGGCAAAGGCTTGCCGCGCGAGAACCGCCAAAGGCTGCTCGAGCCCTACATGACGACGCGCGAGAAGGGCACCGGGCTCGGTCTCGCCATCGTCAAGAAGATCGTGGAGGACCATGGCGGGCGGCTCGAATTGCACGATGCGCCCGCGGATTTCCACGGTGGACGCGGCGCGATGATCTCGATCATCCTGCCGCCAGCTGCCGCAACCGCGCCGCCACGCGGTCAAGGCGAAACGGAACACGAACGAGAAACTGAAAAGGTCGGTAATGGCGTCTGATATTCTCATCGTCGATGACGAGGAAGACATCCGTGAACTCGTCGCGGGCATATTGAGCGACGAAGGGCATGAAACCCGCACGGCATTCGATGCCGACAGCGCGCTCGCGGCAATCGCCGACCGGGCGCCGCGGCTGATTTTCCTCGACATCTGGTTGCAGGGCTCGCGCCTCGACGGGCTGGCGCTGCTCGACGAGATCAAGACGATGCATCCGAGCCTGCCGGTGGTGATGATCTCCGGCCACGGCAATATCGAGACAGCGGTGTCGGCCATCCGCCGCGGCGCCTATGATTTCATCGAGAAGCCGTTCAAGGCCGACAGGCTGATCCTGATCGCCGAGCGGGCGCTCGAAACCTCGAAATTGCGGCGCGAGGTGTCCGACCTCAAGCAGCGCAGCGGCGAAACTTTCGACCTGATCGGCATGTCGTCGGCGATGAGCCAGCTGCGCCAGACCATCGAGCGCGTGGCGCCGACCAACAGCCGCGTCATGATCATCGGTCCGTCCGGCTCGGGCAAGGAGCTCGCCGCGCGCGCCATCCACACGCTGTCGACGCGCAAGGGCGCGCCGTTCGTGACGCTGAGCGCGGCCAACATCACGCCCGAGCGCATGGAGATCGAGCTGTTCGGCACCGAATCGAACGGCACCGAGCGCAAGGTCGGCGCGCTTGAAGAGGCGCACCGCGGCATTCTCTACATCGACGAAGTGGCCGACATGCCGCGCGAGACGCAGAACAAGATTTTGCGCGTGCTGGTCGAACAGCAGTTCGAGCGGGTCGGCGGCACCAAGCGGGTCAAAGTCGACGTCCGCATCATCTCCTCGACCTCGCAGAACCTGGAGGCGATGATCGCCGACGGCCGTTTTCGCGAAGACCTCTATCACCGCCTGGCGGTGGTTCCGGTCATGGTGCCGGGCCTGGCCGAGCGGCGAGAGGACATTCCCTATCTCGTCGACAATTTCATGAAGCAGATCGCTCGCCAGGCCGGCATCAAGCCGCGCCGCATCGGCGACGATGCGCTTGCCGTGCTGCAGGCGCACAACTGGCCGGGCAATGTCCGCCAGCTGCGCAACAATGTCGAACGGCTGATGATCCTGGCGCGTGGCGACGATATCGATGCGCCGATCACCGCCGACCTGTTGCCGTCGGAGATCGGCGATGTCATGCCGCGCACGCCGAACCAGTCCGACCAGCACATCATGGCGCTGCCGCTGCGCGAGGCGCGCGAACAGTTCGAGAAGGACTATCTGATCGCCCAGATCAACCGTTTCGGCGGCAACATCTCGAAGACGGCGGAATTCATTGGCATGGAGCGCTCGGCGCTGCACCGGAAACTGAAGTCGCTGGGGGTCTGATCCCCATTGTTGTTGGTCCAGCGGGCCGTGGCCCGTGCAATTGCCGGTTACGGCAGCGGCGGAATCGCCTAGAAATAGCGAGACTGTTCTGAGGGATAACCCATGCCGCGCATTGCCTATGTGAACGGGCGCTATGTCGCCCATGCCGACGCTGCCGTGCATATCGAGGATCGCGGCTATCAGTTCGCCGACGGCGTCTACGAGGTCTGCGAGGTGGCGCAGGGCTTTATCGTCGACATGCCGCGCCATCTTGCCCGGCTGAGCCTCTCCCTTAGCGAATTGTCGATCGACTGGCCGGTCACCAAGGGTGTGCTGCCGCTTCTTCTGCGCGAAATCGTCCGGCGCAACCACGTCGTCAACGGCCTGGTCTATGTCCAGGTTACGCGCGGTGTTGCCAGCCGCGACTTCGTTTTCCCGGCCGATACACCGTCATCGCTGGTGATTACGGCCAGAAAGGCCGACCCGGTGGCGGCCGCCAAGCGAGCCGAGGCGGGCATCAAGGTCATCACCGTGCCGGAAAACCGTTGGGACCGGGTCGACATCAAGAGCACCGGCCTGCTGCCCAACGTGCTGGCCAAGCAGAAGGCCAAGGAGGCCGGCGCCCAGGAAGCCTGGTTCGTCGACACCGATGGCAACGTCAAGGAGGGCGGCTCGTCCAACGCCTGGATCGTTACAAGGGACGGCGTTCTGGTCACCCGGCCGGCGGAGCATGGCATCCTGCGCGGCATCACCCGCACGACCATGTTCGAAGTGGCGGCAAAGCTCGGGTTGACGATCGAGGAGCGCGGGTTTTCAGTCACTGAAGCCAAGGCGGCGCGAGAAGCTTTCATCAGTTCGGCAACGACAATCGCCATGCCGGTCGTGGCAATCGACGGTGCCGCGGTCGCCAATGGGCACCCCGGTTCGATAACACTTTCATTGCGGCAAGCCTTTTTTGACGTTGCGGAAAAAAGTCCAGCCTGATAACCGCACAGACGGACTGCACATCAATATATCTCGTTCTGCTTGTCGTTACTGACGGCAAGGGGGTGTTTGCAAGCTTGACATGTGCCCGCTAATTTGGCGCATTAGCCTGCAAACCGAAGGGGATCGGCGAAAGACAAGAACAATGGCGGAACGATCGCAAAACCTTCAGGACCTGTTCCTGAATTCTGTTCGCAAGAGCAAAAATCCACTCACCATCTTTCTCATCAACGGCGTCAAGCTGACCGGCGTGGTCACTTCCTTCGACAATTTTTGTGTTCTGCTGCGCCGTGACGGCCACTCCCAGCTCGTCTACAAGCATGCCATTTCCACGATCATGCCGAGCCAGCCGGTTCAGATGTTCGATGGCGAGGAAAGCCAGGGCGCCTGATTGGCACGTGAAAAAGACGCGGACCGCGGCGTCCGCGGGAAACCAGCACATAATTCCGGGACGGAAGCCACAGGTCCGACCCGGGCGGTTGTCATCGTGCCGGTGCTTACCCGGCATCAGCGCAACGATGACGAAACGAACCGTCCACGGCTGACGCGTTCGGCGGATGCGCGCCACGACGAAGCGGTCGGCCTTGCCCGCGCCATCAACCTGGATCTGATCCACACGGCGGTGGTCACCGTCAACGATCCACGCCCGGCAACCTTGCTCGGCAGCGGCAAGGTCGCGGAATTCGCCGAGATCGTCAAAGAGGGTCACGCGGAGGTGGTCATCGTCGACCATCCGCTGACGCCGGTGCAGCAGCGCAATCTCGAAAAAGAAATGAATGCCAAGGTGCTCGACCGCACCGGATTGATCCTGGAGATTTTTGGCGAGCGCGCGCGGACCAAGGAGGGCACGCTGCAGGTCGAACTTGCCCATCTCAACTACCAGAAGGGCCGCCTGGTGCGGAGCTGGACCCACCTTGAACGCCAGCGCGGCGGAGCCGGCTTCCTCGGCGGCCCCGGCGAAACCCAGATCGAGTCGGACCGGCGGCAGCTGCAGGAAAAAATCATCAAGCTCAAGCATGAGCTGGAAACGGTGCGCCGCACCCGCGACCTGCACCGCGCCAAGCGCAAGAAGGTGCCGTTCCCGGTGGTGGCGATTGTCGGCTACACCAATGCCGGAAAGTCGACGCTGTTCAACCGGCTGACCGGGGCCGACGTGCTGGCCGAAGACATGCTGTTTGCAACGCTCGACCCGACGCTGCGCCGCGTGCGCCTGCCGCACGGCACGCCGGTCATCCTGTCGGACACAGTCGGCTTCATTTCGGACCTGCCGACGCATCTGGTCGCCGCCTTCCGCGCCACGCTGGAAGAGGTCGTCGAGGCCGATCTGGTCATCCACCTGCGCGATATTTCGGATCCGGATACCGCAGCGCAAGCCGAGGACGTCGAGCGCATTCTCGCCGATCTCGGCGTCGATGCCGGCGATGCCAAGCGCGTCGTCGAAGTGTGGAACAAGGTCGACCTTCTCGACGACGGCAACCGGGAGCGCCTGCTCGCCGACGGCACTGACGCCAACAAGGCGCCGCCGATCGCCATCTCGGCCGTCACCGGCGAAGGCATCGATGCGCTGAAGGCGCTGATCGAGACCAGGATGTCGGGCGAACTGGAGGAATTGACGGTGACGATCGAACCGGCGCAGTTCGGCCTTGTCGACTGGCTCTACCGCAATGGCGACGTCGTTTCGCGGGTAGACAATGAGGATGGCAGCGCGACCATCGCACTCAAGGCCACGCACAGCGCGCGGCATGAGATCGAAAGCCGATTGCACCGCAAAAACAGGCAGTAAGCCTGATTATTTCGCGCTCTTGGCCTGCTGCCAGAGCACTTCCATCTCGTCCAGCGTGGCTTTTTCGAGCGTGCTTCCCGATGCATCGATCGCGCGCTCGACATAGTGGAAGCGCGAGCGGAATTTTTCGTTGGTGCCGCTAAGCGCCGCTTCCGAATCGAGCTTGAGGTGACGCCCCAGATTGACGACGGCAAACAGCATGTCGCCGAATTCGTCCTTGATCTCAGCCGTTTCGCCCTTAGCCAGTGCCTCGCGCAGCTCGCCGATCTCTTCCTCGATCTTGTCGAGGATGGGTGCTGCCTCGCTCCAGTCGAAACCGACACGCGCTGCCTTTTCCTGCAGCTTCAGCGCACGAGTCAAAGCGGGCAGGGCGACGGGCACGCTGTCCAGGAAACCCTTGCCATGGTCTTCGGGGTCGAGGCCGCGGGCGAGGCGCGCACTTCGCTTTTCGGCTTTTTCCTCAGCCTTGATCTTTTCCCACATGCCCTTTGCCATGCCGGCGCTGCGCGCCTTCTCGTCGCCGAAGACATGCGGATGGCGCCGGATCATCTTGGTGGTGATGGCCTCGACCACATCACCGAAGGCAAAATCGCCGGCTTCCTCAGCCATCTGCGCGTGGTAGACGACCTGCAGCAGGAGATCGCCGAGTTCGTCGCGCAGATCGTCGAGATCGCCGCGCGCGATGGCGTCGGCCACCTCATAGGCTTCCTCGATCGTATAGGGCGCGATGGTCGAGAAATCCTGCTCGATGTCCCAGGGACAACCGGTCTTCGGCGCCCTGAGCGCCGCCATGATCTCGATCAGCCGGGAAATGTCGCGCGAAGGTTTCATGCGGCGAATGCTATCCCGCTGCCTGTCGTGCGGCCAACGGCGTCAGCCGGAGAGGGGAGATTGTCCACAGCGAGCTTCAGCCGAGTACCGACACAACCGCCTTGGCGAGGTCATCCATGCCGTCCTCGGGCAGGCCGGCGACGTTGATGCGGCTGTCGCCGACCATGTAGACGCCATACTCGGCACGCAGCCGCTCGACTTGCGCCTCGGTCAGGCCAAGCCTGGAAAACATGCCGCGATGGCTGGCGATGAAGTCGAAGCGGTCGGAGTTGGACTGCCGGCGCAGCGCGTCGGCGAACTGGACGCGCAGCCTCAGCATGCGCAGCCGCATCTCCTCCAGCTCCGCCTCCCAGTCGGCGCGAAGGCCATCATCTTCCAGCACCATGCGCACGGCGGCGGCGCCATGGTCAGGCGGCATCGAATACATGGCGCGCGCCGCCGCCAGCATCTGGCTCATCGCCACATCGGCTTGCGCACCATCCTTCGCCAGGATCATCGCCGCGCCGACGCGGTCGCGGTAGACGGCAAAGTTCTTCGAGCAGCTCGAGGCAACGACCATTTCAGGCACCTTGCCCGCGAGAAGGCGCAAGCCGGCCGCATCGGCGTCCAGGCCTTCGCCAAAGCCCTGATAGGCAATGTCGACAAAGGGCAACAGCCCGCGCTCGACGACAAGATCGGTGACGCTGGCCCATTGCGCGATATCGAGATTGGCGCCGGTCGGGTTATGGCAGCAGCCATGCAGCAGCACGATATCGCCGGGCTCGGCTGCGCCAAGCGTTGCCAGCATCTCGTCGAAGCGCACCGCGCCGGAAACGGCATCGAAATAGGGATAATCGCGCACCTTGAGGCCGGCCCCGCGCATCACCGGCGGGTGGTTCGGCCATGTCGGGTCCGACAGCCAGACGGTTGCGTCGGGGCGGGTCCGCTTCAACAGCTCCGCCACCAGCCGCAGCGCGCCGGAACCGCCAGGCGCTTGCGCGGCGCGGATGCGCGTCATGTCGGCAGCGGGGCCGAAGGCCAGCTTGACCATCGCCGTGTTGAAGCCGGTGTCGCCGGCAAGGCCGAGATAGGTCTTGGTGTCCTGGTCCTGCAGCAACCGCTTCTCGGCCTCGCGCAGGGCGCGCATGACCGGCGTCCTGCCGTCGCGGTCCTTGTAGACGCCGACGCCGAGATCGATCTTGCCGGGGCGCGGATCGGCGCGATAGAGGCCGATCAAGGCGATGATCTTGTCAGCCGGGGCAGGTTGCAGGGTCTCGAACATCAATACGGCTCCAATGGCGGCGGAGTAATACGCAAAGCGGCCGCGTTTCGCCAGTGCTTCCATCTGCGCCAGTCCGCTAGCGTACTGGACCGTTACGCCAAGCTTTGTCTGTACGGCAGGGGTCGGCGGCTATGGCGACGGGTTCATTCCAATCCGCCGGATAAGCACCCGTCCAATCACGGCGAGACCGATGCCGGTCAGCAGGGAGAAACCGCCGAGCATGCCGGCCAGCCCGGCAAGGAACCAGCGTCCGGCGAAGCTGTCGACGGAGGCATTTTGCGGATTGGTTGGGTCGTAAGCGACAGGGACGCTGTCGCCATCACCCCAGAACGAGCTGTGGACGGCATTGTTGAAGCGGATGACGGTGCCGTCGGCGGTCGAGAACTCGATGCGGGGATTGTATTCGTTGGCGACAATCCTGCCTGTCGCCGAAGCGGTACGAGGGCCGTACATCTCGACGATGGCCAGCACGCCGGAAGCGATCAGTCCGACAATGCCAAAGATGATGAACACCCTGCCGACGACCGGCAACGCTGCAAAACCCGTTACACGACTACCATTGGCCATCTTTTGCTCCCGGGAACGACGGAGAAGGCTAGATCGTCATCATAGAGCAAACATCTGCCGCACGGGAGATGGGTAAGTGCGCAGCGGACTTCTGATTGCATGATGCCTATTGTGGCGACGCAAAAAAGTTTTGGTGGCGATGGATTAAGATCCCCGCCTGTTCCGTAAACAGGGCATGAAACGGTCGATGCCACGCTTCGATATTGTCGGACAGCTGGGTTCGCTCAGGCGCTACGCACGCTCGCTGACGCGCGACGGCACTGACGCCGAGGATCTGGTGCACGATGCGCTGGTGCGCGCCTATGAGCGGCGCGACATATTCCGCTCGGGCGGCAATCTGCGGGCATGGCTGCTGTCGATCGTCCACAACGCTTTCATCGACAAGATGCGCTCGCGCCGGTCGGAAGCGGTGCGCGTCGAGCAGGCCGGCTATCTCACCGATGCCAGCACGCCGGCGCCGCAGGAACATTCCGTGCGCCTGGCGCAGGTGCGCGAGGCCTTTTTCAGTCTGCCGGAGGAGCAGCGTTCGGCGCTGCATCTGGTCGCCATCGAGGGCCTTTCCTACCAGCAGGCCGCCGACGCCAGCGGGGTGCCGCTGGGCACGCTGATGTCGCGCATCGGCAGGGCGCGCGCAGCACTGCGCGAGATGGAAAACGCTGCACCTTCGCCGGCCAAAAGCCATCTGAGGATCGTGGGAGACCCGTCATGACCGACCTGTTGCGGGACCCGGTGACCGATACCGATCTCGACGCCTATGTCGACGACCAGCTGGATGTCGCGCGCCGCATCGAGGTCGAGGCGTTCCTGTCGGCTCGTCCGGAGGCTGCGGCGCGGGTGATGTCCGACTTGAGGACGCGCGACGAACTGCGCCTGGCGCTGGCTGCTTCCACAGGCATGGCGCGGCCGGCGACGACTGAAGTCGCGCGCCGGCTGGGCAGGGGGCTGGCCAGTCGCCGCGTCTTCGCCGTGCTGCAGCGGGCGGCCGCGGTCGCCGTCTTTGTCGCTGCCGGCTGGCTGGCGAACGGCCTCTTCGGGCCGCTGCTGGTGACCAAGGTCGTGGCTTCGCCGCCGCCGCCCGCCTATGTCGAAGAAGCGATCCGGGCGCACAAGACGACGCTCATGCGCGAGGCGATGCCCTCGCAGTTGGAGGCGCCCAACTACAATGGCGACGAAATCCGCGCCGCCACCGCAATCGTCATGCCATCGCTGCCCAAGGACTGGAAGGTCCGCGACGTGCAGATCTATCCGTCGCGCTTCGGGCCGAGCGTCGAAGTGGCGCTGGAGACGAAGGATATGGGGCTGGTCTCGCTGTTTGCGATCCGGCCCGGAACCTTCGACGTGGTCAAGCCTGCCATCGCGCCCTCCGGCGACATCTCCTCTGCCTATTTCCAGATCGGCGAGGTCGCGTACGCGGTCGTCGCGCGCAGCGATGTCCACGACCTCGACCGCGCCGCCGAGACGCTTGCCAAGACACTTTACTGATCAGGACACTTTACTGAGACCACATAAGGAGAACCCGCATGAATACCCCTGACCTCGGATACCGCATGGGCACTGGCGCGCGCGCCGGCGCCGTCTATGACGAGGGCCTGCGCAGCCACATGCTGCGCGTCTATAACTATATGGGCATCGGCCTCGTCGTCACCGGCATCGTCGCCATGGTGGTCGCTTCGACGCCGGCCCTCTACGTGCCGATCTTTTCCAGCCCGCTGAAATGGGTGGTGATGCTGGCGCCGCTCGCCTTCGTGTTGCTGTTCTCGTTCAAGATGCAGACGATGTCGGCGGCGAGCGCCCAGTTGATGTTCTGGGCCTTCTGCGCGGTGATGGGCCTGTCGCTGGCTTCGGTGTTCCTGGTCTTCACCGGCACCAGCATCGCGCGCACCTTCTTCATCACCGCCACGATGTTCGGCGCCACCAGCCTCTACGGCTACACGACCAAGCGCGACCTGACCCAGTTCTCGTCCTTCCTGATCATGGGCCTGATCGGTGTGGTGATCGCCAGCGTCGTCAACATCTTCCTTGGCTCGACCGCGCTGCAGTTCGCCATCTCGGTGATCGGCATTGCCGTCTTTGTCGGCCTGACCGCCTGGGACACGCAGACGATCAAGGAACAGTATGCGGAGAATTTCGATGCGGAATCGCAGCAGAAGCTCGCCGTCTTCGGCGCGCTGTCGCTGTACCTGAACTTCGTCAACATCTTCCAGCTGTTGCTGAATTTCACCGGCGAGCGCGAATAGTCGAACCGTAGCAGGGCAACAATCTCGATCTCGCAGTGGCCGGAGGAGAATCTCCGGCCACCGTCGTTTTTGCCGTCGAGACATCGCTCCTCTATCAGCGCGATGTCGCTGCGCCCTTGAGTCCATGCGGGCTTTTGCTAACCTGCCGCTCGCACGCAGCTTTCCGCGAGAACGCATGGAACAAGTGACGCTTCACGGCGACGGCATTTCGGCGACCATTGTCGGGCAGGGGGCCGAGCTCGTCTCCTTGCGCAATGCCGAGGGTCTGGAGTTTTTGTGGCAGGCCGGGCCGGAATGGCGGCGGCATTCGCCGGTGCTGTTTCCGATCGTCGGCCGGCTGAACGGCGACCAGCTTCGCCATCGGGGCCAGGTCTATCCCCTGACGCAGCACGGATTTGCCCGCGACAAGCCATTTGTGTGGGCTGACGCGAGCCCCCGATCCTGCACGCTGGTGTTGACCGACGATGCCGATACACGCACGCGCTATCCGTTCGCCTTTCGCCTTGCCATCACCTACACGCTCGAGCGTCGCGAACTTGGTGTGAGCTTCGAGATTGCCAACACCGGCGACGAGACGCTGCCAGCCTCCATCGGTGCACATCCGGCTTTCAATTGGCCATTGCAGCCGGGGCTCGCCAAGACAGACTACCACCTGACCTTTGCCCAGAACGAGCCGGCGCCGATCCGCCGGCTGAAGGATGGCCTGGTGGTGGCTGCACCACAGCCGACGCCCATCGAAGGCAAAACGCTGGCGCTTTCCGAACAGCTGTTCGAGGCAGACGCCGTGATCCTCGACCGGCCGGCCAGCACCAGCGTGCGCTATGCCGCCGCGAACGGTGCGGCGATCGAGATGTCGTGGCAGGGTTTTAAGGAATTGGGCATCTGGTCGAAGCCGGGCGGCGCTCCGTTCCTGTGTATCGAACCCTGGCACGGGCTTGCCAGCCCCGTGGATTTCGATGGCGAGTTCGCGGACAAGCCGGGCGTGATGCTGATCGCGCCCGGTGAAAAGCGCGTGCTGAGCTATCAGGTACGGCTCGAGCATGCGCCGCTGTGACCGATGAACCAGAGACAGGCGCGATGAAACTTGGCTTCATCGGCACGGGTGCCCTTACAGCGGCCATTGTCAGCGGGCTCAAATCCGTCGCGGATAACTCCGTCTCCGTGCTGCTGTCGCCGCGCAATGAAGAGATCGCCGCAGAGCTGGCAGCCCGTTATCCGGATGTGTGTATCGCTGATGACAATCAGGCAGTTCTCGATCAATGCGACCTAGTCATGCTGGCTGTCCGGCCGCAAATTGCGCATGACGTCCTGCCGGGTTTGCGGTTTCGGCGCGAGCATCACCTCATCAGCTTGATCGCCACGCTGCCGCGCGAGGAGATTGCCGGCTTGACCGCACCCGCGCACCAGGTGACGAAAGCGCTGCCCATGCCGATGATTGCCCACCGGCTGGGGGCAACGATCATCTGCCCGCCGGATGCCACTGTCGCTGCCTTGTTTGGCAATCTGGGGAAAGTGATCGAGGTCGAGAACCCAGCCGAATTCAATGCGTTGAGCGTGGCCGCCGCAACCTATGCCAGCTCCTTCAGATATCTCGATACGATCAACAGCTGGCTCAAGAGGAATGACGTCGAGGAAGGGAAGGGGCGCGATTACATCGCCTCGCTTTTCAAAGCCTTGGGATGCGCTCCTGATATGTCGCCGGATGCCGACTTCATGCATCTGGCGCAGGACTATGCGACGCGCGGCGGCATCAACGAACAGGTTCTTCGCGAACTCACGGCGAGAAACGTGTTCGAGGCGCTCACCGAGAGCCTGGACGGCGTACACCGGCGCATCGTCGGCGATACGCCTTGATGGGCGGTACCTTGAAATTTCCCTGATGATCAGGAGTATGGCTCCAACGGATGTTCCGGACCGTTTCGGGAGGGTCGGCGGGTGCCTGGATGCTTGAAATTGGGCTTTGTGGCAGCGGCGCTGGCTGTGCTGATTGTCTTTCCGGTCGCTGCCGCCGACATCGACCGCGCCAGCCTCTACCGCGCGCAATCGGTGACCAGCGGCACTGGCGAGGAGAACCGGGCCTGGGGCCTGGCGCCGTGCCTTGAAGAGGTGCTGGTCAAGGTTTCCGGCGACCCGCGGCTGATCGGCGACCCGCGTGTTGCGGACATGAGCCGGCACGCGGCCGACTATGTCACTGGTGTCGGCTACCGCGACCTGCTCAACAACCGCCCGCCGCATGACGAGCAGGGCACCCACGACCGGCCGCATTACATCACCGCCGATTTCGACCCGGACAAGATCGATGCATTGCTGGCGTCGCTCGGGCGCAAACCGTGGGCGGTGCCGCGGCCAAAAATCGTCGCACTGCTGGATGTAAGGCCGATGAAAGGCGACGGCTTCACGCTGGTGCGCGATGGCGGCGGCGAGCTTGCGGCGGATATGCGCGTTGCGCTAGCGGACGCGGCGCACCGGACCGGTTTGCCGCTGGAGTTGCCTCGGCCGTCCGACGTCGCGCTCGCCGACGTGGCCAACACGCTGGATGGGGACGCCCTGCTTGCCGGCACTTTGGTATGGCGCCAGGAAGCGCTGGGCTGGGTCGGCGACTGGCGGCTCAGCTTCAAGGATAAGGAGTATCGCTGGCAGGTACGTGGCGTCAGTTTCGACGATGCGTTCCGCAACGCCACGCGCGGAACGCTGCAGATCCTGTCGGGCAATGGAGAGCCGGAAGCCGTCACGCCCTGACTTCAAGGGAACCTTCTTTCTCGAGCGCCGTAAACAAAGTGGCGGGCAAGCTTTGAGCAAGGAGGTATAATTGCAACATCGCCGGATCGACATTGACGGAAACAGCATCTTCTATCGCGAGGACGGCCCGCCTGATGCTCCCGTCCTTCTCCTGCCGCACGGCTATCCGTGCTCGTCCTATCAATTCCGACGGTTGATGCCGGCACTTGCCGATCGCTGGCATACATTCGCACCGGACTTTCCCGGCTTTGGCTATAGCGCCACGCCCGAAATGTCGGACTTTGGCTATGATTTCGATGCCTATGCCGGGTTTCTGACAGCTTTCGCCGATGCGCTCGGCACGTCGCGCTATGCGCTCTGGCTGCACGATTATGGCTCTCAGATCGGACTGCGCCACGCCATCGCACATCCCGAGCGCATCGCCGCACTCATCATCCAGAACGGCGATATATACCAGGATGTTCTCGGGCCGAAATACGCTGGGATAAAAGCCTATTGGAAGGAAAAGACGCCCGAAAAGCACCGGCCGTTGGAAGAGGCGGTGAGCGAGGAGGGGTTCCGGCACGAGTTTATCGGAGAGGTGGATTACGCTGTAGCCGAGCGCGTGCCTCCCGATCTTTGGAAACTCCACTGGCCTTTGATGGACACGCCGATCCGCCGGCGGCTCGCGGTCGGCCTGATGGAGAAGCTGGAGGCGAACCTCGGCTGGTTCCCGCGCTATCAGAGCTATCTGCGCGAGCACCAACCGCAGACGCTCATTGTCTGGGGCCCCGAGGATGGTTACATGCCGGCACAATCGGCGCATGCCTACCACCGCGATTTGCCGGAAGCAGAACTTCATCTCATCGGCGGCGCCGGCCACTGGCTGCTCGAAACCCATTTCGATGAGGCGCTTCCCCTGGTGCGCGATTTTCTGGCGCGCGTCCACAGTCAGGAAGCGAAAGGGACGGGCCGGGCGGCCGGCCGGGCGTAGACCCCTCCGTTGCGGCCACCCGATCAATCTGCAACCATGGCGTCACGATGGAGAAGTCTGCCGCGCCCTGGCCTCTGCTGCAAATCGCGATCGAGCCGAAGTCGCGGGCCGATCAGGAGAATCTGCTTGTCACTTCGTCCAAGCTCGCGCCTGACGACCGCGACCCACCGGCCGCCATGGCCATGGCCAGATGACGTCGCCAAAATTCTCCTCGCGGGCAGGGTTCCTTGTCGGCCTCGGCATCACGCCCGTCGCCTTTTTCCTGGCGCTCTATTCGGCCGGAGCCGGGCATGGCGACTATGGGCTGGCGCGACTTCTCTATCCGGTCCCCATGCTGGCAACGCTGTTGACCAACACAACGATCACCGGCCGCTGCGCTGCAGTTCCTGCCTATGGGGCATTTGTTGCGGGCGCCGGCGGCTCCAGATGGCTGGCCCTTGGCGTCTTCCATCTTGTTGCAATCGCAGCAGCCTTCAGCGGCCTCCTGGAAAGCTTTTCGGGATGACGCTCCTGTTCGTTATCCTGGTGCCAGCCCGTCGAGCAGGAAGTCGAGGCCTTTGCGAAAGGCGCCATCCCTTGAGAAATGAAGACCACGCCAACTCATTTCGCCACTGCTTCGTCAACGTTCCTCCCGCCAAGCAATCAGAGCCGCCGGCCTGCATCTCAGTCAGCAGGGCGTATATTGGCACGCCGCCAATGGAAGCAGCAGCCACATATGAAAGTCGCATAAGATAGATTATGGAACTTATGCATCAGGCTGCAGCTGGGAAAGGACGCGGACTTTCATAGGGCTTGGCATGATCGACGCGTGTTGCCTTGAGCCGATGGCCAACGCTACGCTGTGTCGATGACGACAGGAAAGCGTGACATCGAAGCGGCGATCGAAGTGTTCGTGCACGGCTTCAGCACCGACAAGAGCCGCACCTTTCCATACGAAGCCAGCCGCGTCGGACCCTTGTGGCTGATGCGCGATGCCGAGCGCAAGAATGCACGCGACTACCGTGGCGAAGAATGGATCGTCCATGACGTCGCCGCCGAGGAAGCCGATGCCATCGTGCGGCAGCATGCGCGGCCGGGCTTTGCCGTTTCGGTCGTGATCGCGAATGACGGCCCGGACGAACCGACGCGAACGGCCTACAAGGCGCTCGGCTACCGGCTGCTGCGGACGGAAGGCTTTTTCATCCAGTCGCTGCGCCAAATTCCAGACCCGCCAGCAATCGTCTCTATCGAACGCGTGAGGACGGCTGAACGCGCTGCACAACTGGGAAAGGTCATACGCAGGCGGCCACTTCCAGACGATCAACTCGGCGACGATGCGCCGTTTCGCCAGTATGTGGCGCTCGATGGCGACGCCATCGTCGGGCGTGTGCGCAGCATAGACGCCGTCGGCGCCACATGGTGCTCGGCAATGTTTGTCGAGCCTTCGCACCGGCGTCGAGGCATCGGCCAGGCGCTGATGGCCAAAATGCTGCATGACGACAAAGCGCATGGGTCGCGGTGCTCGATGCTGTTGGCGACGCGTGCCGGAGCGCTGCTTTATCCCCGCATGGGCTATGAGCGGATTGGAACGCTGCTGATCTTCGCGCCGAAGAACCGAACGTCCTTATAAAGATCTGCTCGTATCATGCTGTCTCATAAAGGAATTTCGATCACCATGCCGTCATAGGCCGGAGTGACGTTGGCCGGCACCTCGGCCTTCACCGTGGCATAGTCGAGCGGCACATGCATATGCGTCAGCACGGCCTGTTTCGGCGCCAGTTTTTCAATCCAGCCAAGCGCCTGACCGAGCGACAGATGACTGGGATGGGTATGGTACTGCAAGGCATCGATGACCAGCATTTCCAGGCCGCGCAGCCGCTCGGCGGTGGCATCCGGGAAGTCGCTTATATCGGGGCAGTAGGCCAGCCCGCCGATGCGGAAGCCGAGCGAAACGATGTCGCCATGGATCTGCGGCAGCGGCTCGAGGGTGAGGGCACCGCCCTCGCCTTCGATCGTCACCGCCCTTGCGTGATCGATGATGTGCGGCCTGACGATCGGCGGATAGGAACTGCCAAACGGCGTCTCGAAGCAATAGCCGAACGCTTCGCGCAGCCTGAGCATGGTCGGCTGGTCGGCATGGACATCGATCAAATGGCGCTGCTCCAGCACGTAGCCGCGCAGATCGTCGATGCCGTGGATGTGGTCGGCGTGCGGATGTGTATAGACGACGGCGTCGATGCGCCGGACGGCCGCCATCAGCATCTGCTCACGGAAATCAGGCCCGGTGTCGATGACGACCGTGGTTCTGGCGCCGTTGGCTGCTATCCGCTCGACGAGCGCGGCTGAGCGTGTACGCCGGTTTTTCGGATTGGCCGGGTCGCAATTGCCCCAATCGCCGGTGATGCGCGGCGTGCCAGGTGACGAGCCGCAGCCGAGGATGGTGAGGCGCAGCCGGTCGCTCATGCGTCAGAGCCCGGCGGGCCGCGGCATCTTGCCGAACAGCCGGAAGAAGTTCGCCGTCGTCAGCGTCGCGATCTCGGCTTCGCCAACGCCGACCGTCTCCGCCAGCACCTTGGCTGTATGCGCGATATAGGCCGGCTCGTTGCGTTTGCCGCGGAACGGCACCGGCGCCAGATACGGTGCGTCGGTCTCGACCAGCAGCCGGTCATGCGGCACATCGGCTGCGATGGCGCGTAAATCGGCGGAGTTCTTGAAGGTCAGTATGCCCGAGAAGGACACATAGCCACCAAGCGCCACGCCGACCTCTGCCAGCCGTCGCCCCGACGAAAAACAATGCAGGATGAAGGGGAAGGCGCCCTTCCCTGTTTCGTCTTCGAGGATGGCAGCCATGTCGTCATCGGCATCGCGCGAATGGATCACCAGCGGCAGCCCGGTCTCGCGCGCAGCTGCTATATGAGTGCGAAAACCCTGCGCCTGCGCATCGCGTGGCGCCTTGTCGTAAAAATAGTCGAGCCCGGCCTCGCCGATCGCCACCACCTTCGGGTGGGCGGACAGGCGCACAAGGTCCTCAGCCGTCACATCCAGCTCTTCGCCGGCATTGTGAGGATGAGTGCCGACCGAGCAATAGATTTCGTCGAAACTCTCGGCAATCTCAAGCACTTGCGCAAACCGCTTCACGCGCGTCGAGATGGTCACCATGTGACCTATACCGGCAGCCTTGGCGCGGGCGACGATGGCCGCCCGCTCCTCGGTGAAATCCGGAAAGTCGAGATGGCAATGGCTGTCGACGAGCATCAGGCGCTCGCCTCAGGGTTTTCGACATAACGCGGAAACACGCCCTCCGGCGCGGGCAGCGCCGTGCCGGGCACCAGCGCATAGTCGGCATGGACATGCGCGAAGTCACGCTTGTCCGCCGGCACCGCCAGCAGGTCCAGCAGCTTGCCGGCCGACCCCGGAATGTAGGGCTGGCACAGCAATGCCACGCGCCGCACCAGTTCGGCGGTCGTCCACAGCACTGTTTCCATGCGCGCCGGATCGGTCTTCTTCAGCGCCCAGGGCGCCTGCGAGGCGAAGTAGCGATCCGCTTCCGCCACAACGCCGAAGATCGCCGCCAACGCGAGATGGATGCCCTGTTCCGACATCGCCTGGCGCGCGGTACCCAGCGCTTCCACCGCCTGGTCGAGGATCGCGCTGTCGGCTTCGGTCAGCTCGCCGCGATGCGGCACCACGCCGCCGCAGTTCTTGGCGATCATCGACAGCGAGCGCTGCGCCAGATTGCCGAGACCGTTGGCGAGATCGGCATTTGTGCGGTTGACGATCGCGTCATGGCTGTAGCTGCCGTCCTGGCCGAATGGCACCTCACGCAAGAAGAAATAGCGCACCTGGTCGAGGCCGTAATGCTCGACCATGGTGAAGGGGTCTACGACATTGCCGACCGACTTCGACATTTTCTCGCCGCGGTTGAACAGGAAGCCATGCGCGAAGACGCGCTTCGGCAGTTCGATGCCGGCCGACATCAGGAAAGCCGGCCAGTAGACGGCATGGAAGCGGACGATGTCCTTGCCGATAATGTGCGTGGCCGGCCAGTAGCGCCATTGCTCGGCCTTGGTGTCGGGATAGCCGGCAGCGGTGATGTAGTTGGTCAGGGCATCGACCCAGACATACATCACATGCTTGTCGTCGCCCGGCACCGGCACGCCCCAATTGAAGGTCGTGCGCGAGACCGAGATGTCCTTGAGGCCGGACCTGACGAAGCTCATCACCTCATTTCGGCGCTCGGCCGGACCGACGAAATCGGGCTGGCTTTCGTACAGCGCAAGCAATTTGTCCTGATAGGCGGAAAGCCTGAAGAAGTAGCTTTCCTCCTCATTCCATTCGACCGGCGAGCCAAGCGGCTCGCGGCGCACGCCGTCGTCGCCGAGCGTGGTTTCGCTCTCTTCGAAATAGGCTTCCTGGCGGACCGAATACCAGCCACTGTAGCGGTCGAGATAGATGTCGCCATTGGCCGCCATCGCCTTCCAGATCGCCTGGCACGACTCGTAGTGGCGTGGTTCCGTCGTGCGGATGTAATCATCATTCGAGCCGCCCAGGACCTCTGTCATCGAACGGAAGATCGCCGAGTTGCGGTCGGCAAGCGCGAGTGGCGTTATGCCTTCCTTCTCGGCCGTCTGCTGCATCTTGAGGCCGTGTTCGTCAGTGCCGGTGAGGAAGAGCACGTCCTTGCCGTCCAGGCGCTGGAAGCGGGCCAGCGCGTCGGTCGCGATGACCGTATAGGCGTGGCCGATATGCGGCTTGCCGTTCGGATAGAAAATTGGTGTCGTGATGTAGAATGTGTCGCGTGACATGAATTAACCGTCATGAATGGCCGAATGAATGTGAGCGGTGGATATCGCATCGAGACGGCGATTGCCATCCCGCCCCAATGCCGAAACCGGTCACATTCGCATTGCGGAATTCAGGCGGTCGATCATGGTCAAGGCGTGCTGCTTCTTGTCAAGATTGTAGGTATCGGTCTCAGATATGGCGTTCAGCGCCTCGTGCCAAGTGTCGGACAGCGTTTTCGCCCGCGCGAGATCCCCAGCCAGCGCGGCTTCACTGGCGCCGGTGGAGAGCAGATCGAGCGCGCGGCGGTTGAAGATGTCGAACTGGATCGCCTGGTCGCGGCCGGCGACGGCCTCGGCAAGGCGATAGGCGCCGGCGATGTCGCTCCTGCCCGACGTGACCAGGGCGTCGAGCGTGCCGGCAATCTCCAGCCCGCCATATTGGGTCAGAAGGATCGCATTGCGGGCGCTGCCCCCTGCCCGTTCCGCCAGTGCCGCGCGCGCGGCAGGATCGGAAGGTGGCGGCGGCTCGACGGTTTCCAGAACGCTCATCAGGCTGCCGGCATCGAGCGGCGTCAGCCGCACCATCTGGCAGCGCGAGCGGATGGTCGGCAAAAGGCTGCCCGGCGCATGCACGATGAGGATGAACAGCGTGCGGCTCGGCGGCTCCTCGAGGTTCTTCAGCAAGGCATTGGCGGCGTTGGTGTTCATGTCGTCGGCCGGATCGACGATCACCACCCGGTAGCTGCCGTCATGCGAGGTCAGCGACAGGAAGCGGTTGACCTTGCGGATCTCGTCGACGGTGACGACCGTCTTGAAGCTCTTGGTCTTGTCGTTCAGCGGCCTGGTCAGATGCAGCACGCCGGGATGCGCCCCGGTGGCGATCTGGCGAAACAGCGATGAGGCCGGATCGGGAACGGCAAACACATCCGGCGCCTGGTCGAAGGCCGGATGCTTCAACAGATGGTGTGCCAGGTGAAAGGCAAGCGTCGCCTTGCCGATGCCGATCGGCCCGGCAAAGATCACCGCATGCGGCAGTTTTCCCGAGCGATAGGCGGCAGCGAGCATCGCGGCCGCCTGCTCATGGCCGACCAGGCGCAGCGTCTCGGACGGCTCCGGTACACCGTCCAGCGTGTCGTGCTGCTCGGGAGCGATGCGTTCGAAGATCATGCGGGCGCCGCCTGTCGGTTGCGCGCGGGCGCCCTCGCCTCAAGTGCGGCGAACACCACCGCGGTGATGACATCCTCCACCGTAGCGGGAGGCGCCGACGCGTCGATCACGATGCAGCGGTCCGGCTCGGCGGTTGCGATCGCCAGGAAGGCGTCACGGCGGCGCTGGTGGATGTCCAGCGTCTCCTTTTCGAAGCGGTCCGGACCGTCCTCGGCGCCACGCCGCGCGGCGGCGCGCCGCAAGCCCTCGGCGGGGTCAATGTCAAGGATCAGCGTCATGTCCGGCATCATGCCGTTGATGGCGACCTCCTCCAGAGCTTCCATGAAAGCCGGATCGAGGCCGCCGGTGACGCCCTGATAGACGCGCGACGAATCCAGGAAACGGTCGCAAAGCACGATGGAGCCGCGCTCCACCGCCGGCCGGATGACCTGCTCGACATGGTCGGAGCGTGCGGCGGCAAACAGCAACGCCTCCATCTTCGGCCCGAAAGGCTCGGCGGCGCCGGACAGGAGCACGTGCCTGACCGCCTCGGCGCCGGGTGACCCCCCGGGTTCGCGGGTGAGGAGGACATCGTATTTCTTGGCGCGCATCTTCTGGGCCAGCCGCTCGATCTGCGTCGACTTGCCGGCGCCCTCGCCGCCTTCGAAGGTGATGAAAAATCCGCTTGCCAATCGAAAGGCCTTTGTCCTGCTTTGCGCTGGTGTCTTAGTCCGCGCCCGAGAAAAGGTCCACGCCGCAGGAACTCAACGCAGCCAGCCTACGGCCAGTTCCCTGGCGGCATCAAACGCTCGTTGCGGCAGTGTGCCGACGCCAACCGATTCGGCGGCGAAAAGCGGGGTTTCCTGGCTCAGCGTGTCGCCGATCCAGACGCGCAGCGCGCCGACGGGCTGTCCCTCCTCCACCGGCGCCGATACCGGCCCCTGATAGACGATCCTGGCGGTCAGCTTGTCGCGGTTGGCGATCGGCAGCAGGACGTCGATGGGCGCCTTTGCCTTCAGCGCTACGCTGGATTTGGCGCCGCCGAACACCTGGGCCTCGCCGACCACTTCGTTGCTGGCGAAAATCTCGGTCTTCTCGAAGGAGCGGACGCCCCATTCAAGCAGCTTGCGCGCTTCCTCGGCGCGCTCGCGGTCGTTGGCCAATCCGCTCATCGCCGCGATCACCCGCGTCCCGTCATGGCTGACCGAGCCGACGATGCCGAAACCGCCCGCCTCACTCGACCCGACCGCCAGCCCATCGGCACCGATGCCCATGGCCAGCAACGGGTTGCGGTTCTTTTGCGAGATCTTGTTCCAGGTGAAATCGGCCCGGCCGTAATAGAGATAGAGATCCGGATATTCGCGCCATATATGCAGGCCAAGCTGCGCCAGTTCGCGCACCGTCGTCTGCTGGCCGTCGGCCGGCAGGCCGGTCGAATTGACGAATGTCGATTTCGCGAGCCCGATCTGGCGGGCGCGATCGTTCATCTGCGCCGCGAAATTCTCTTCCGAACCGGCCATGCCTTCGGCCAGCACCATGCAGCCGTCATTGGCGGCCTGTATGGTGACCCCCTGGATCAGATCCTCGACCCGGATCGCCGATTTGAGCTTGGCAAACATGGTCGACGTTCCCGAAGGCGCACCGCCCTTGCGCCAGGCATTTTCCGAAACCACGAAGGTGTCGTCGAGGCTCATGCGCTTCGACTTGATGGCGTTGAAGACCATCTCCATCGTCATCAGCTTGGCCATCGAGGCCGGCGGGATCGGTTGGTCGGCATCCTTGGAAAACAGCACCGTGCCGGTTTCGGCATCGATCATGAAAGCCTGCGTCGCCTTGGTCTCGAAAAGCTGCGCGTTGGCCGGAACCAGCGCGGCAAGCAAGAAGCCAAGGCCAAAAAGCCCGGCAAAAGGGTGGAAAAGGCGAAATCGCATGAAGAGGCTCGACTGTTAGCCGGCAGAAACTTGCCGCAACGCTATCAGGCTTCTTCCCGGCGGATCAACCGCGCAATGACAAAACCGGCGTGCCTTTGTTGGTCAGTTGCGCACAGCCAGCGCGTCCGGCGCGCCATGCGACCATGCCGCGCGCAAGAGGTCGTCGACATTGCCATGGCCATCCGGATAGAGATTGACCGCGTACCAGTCATTGCCGTCGAGTTCGGTGCTCTGGATTTCGGTCCTGCCGAACGGTTCGAGAGCCGCAGCCACCCGCTTTGCCTCGGCGGCATCGTCGAAGGATCCGGCGGCGACATAGTCGGAAACGGCAGGCGATGCCTGCGGGTTGGATTTCTTCCACGATTGCAGGATGTCGGCTGGCGACATGCCCTGGTCGTCAAGCGCTGCAAAGACGTCGGCGCGCTGTACGCGCTCATCCGCATAGGAGAGCGAAGCCACGGCAAAGGGCGATTCCGGGCGCTGAGGCACGATCGGCCCGAATTCAGGCAGCGTCACATCGCTTGAGGCCGGTGCCTGCATCGACATCACTGGCTGTGTGTCGGAATTCGTCAACTGACCAGGAAACGGCACTACGGCAGGGGGTGCGCCAACAGATAGGCTCGGCGAAGGTCCGTTCATCGCCACCATGACGCCGGTCGGCAAGCCATCGGACGGGTCCGGGCGGTTGCCCGGGCGGTAGGAGGCGACCAGATATTGGTCGTCGTCGCCGTCGAGCGGTGCGCGGCCAATATATTCCACCTTGACCCTGGCCGTGCCGACCTTGGCATAGTCGAGCATTTGCGCGGCGCGTTCCGAGACATCGATGATGCGTCCCTCGTGATAGGGGCCGCGGTCGTTGACGCGCACGATGACCGAGCTTCCGGTCTCGGTGTTGGTGACACGGGCGTAGCTTGGCAGCGGCATGGTCGGATGCGCCGCCGTCAGATGGGTCATGTCGTAGACTTCGCCATTGGCTGTGAGGCGACCGTGGAAGGCATCGCCATACCAGGAGGCGAGACCGACCTTGGCGTAGCGCTTGTCTTCCTTGGGGTAATACCACTTGCCGCGCACCTGATAGGGCTTGCCCAACTGGTCGCGGCCGCCGCCGCGCCGCATGTACTGAACGCGCGGGCTGGCCTTCACGCCGTACTCGGTCTCGGCAAAATATTCCTTCGAGCGAGGCTTCTTGTAGACCATGGCTTTCGGCTCGGACTGCGGCGACGCGCACGCGGCCAGCAACGCAGCCGAAAGAGCGCACAACACCAAAGCAGGAGCGCGACGAAGACGCCGATGCGTCGTGGTCTGCATGTTTTCCGATGTCCCCTACCGTCTCGACACAGGCGCCGCTTCTAGAATTTCGGCGGAGCCAGATGAGCAATGCCTGCGACGCGCCAATCCCCATCCCTTGTGCGCAGGAATTGTTTATCAGCGTATTAATCGATTGTGTCCGGAACCGGGCAGGAATGTGGCGGCCAGGTCCCGGGCTGGCCGGGCGCCTGTGAGGAGGCATCCGAGACCTCTGTCCTTTGGAGTCTGGAAGTGAACCTGTGGCATGAAGCGCGGCTGCCTGGAACCGACCGACCCGAGATACGTTCTGCGCCTCATGGATGAATTCATTGAACGTTTCGGGCAACAGACGTGGCTGCCCTTTTCCGTAATTTCAGCCAGGCTTTTGCTCGCGGCCGTCCTTGGCTCCATCGTTGGGATCGAACGCGAATGGCGTAACCGACCGGCCGGATTGAGGACACACATCCTGGTCTGTGTTGCGACGGCTCTAATTGCCATCCTCACGATCGAGATTACTCATCTTCACGTCTTCGATGGTCAGGAAATCGCCATTGATCCTATCCGCTTGATCGAAGCCACGACTGCCGGCGTGGCATTTCTGGCCGCGGGCTTGATCTTCTTCTCCAAGGGCGAGGTTCAAGGGCTTACCACTGGGGCGGGCATGTGGCTGGCAGGCGCCATAGGCCTGGCGGTTGGGCTCGGGTTCTGGCAGATCGCGGCTTTGGCTACCTTGCTCGCACTTGTCGTGCTGGGTCTTCTGCAACTTGTGCAGGTCGGCAGCAAGGATCGCAATTAGATCCCGGCTCCTTCGAAAACGGGTTCGCAGCTCCGTTCGGGTAACGAACGCCACCCCCTATTATCCATGGCAGCGCCGATGGTTGACTTGGCGATGGGCAACGCTCTAGAGAAATGAACCGCAAGCTGGTCCGGAAGGATAGGTATCATTCGATACCAACTGTCGTTCACTGGGTCGGTTGATGTTCCTAGATGATTGAAAAGTCACGTTGGAGGGATGGCCGAGCGGTTTAAGGCACCGGTCTTGAAAACCGGCGTGGGTGCAAGCCCACCGTGGGTTCGAATCCCACTCCCTCCGCCACTCTCCTAGTTAACATATTGATATTTAGGTAATTTTTGCAATTGTTGTTTCGGCTTGTACATAGCTACCCACGCCTGTTGGATAGGTGATTTAAGCGCCTGCCTGCCATAGAAGAAGGAGCGTGGGAGGCGGCATTCAAGCCGTCGACTTGTTAAACTCATGGATCTTCCGATACGAATCGCGTAACTAGTCGGGGCTCACGGCCAGCGGTGCAAAAATGACGTCGACAGCTAAAATGACATACAAAATGATATTGGACGATGCGCTGCACTTTTTGACCGCTTTGGAGCCAGAGTCGGTAGATTTGATCATATCCTCGCCTCCCTATTTCATGGGTAAGGAGTACGATACCTCGTTAAAAGTGGATGACTTCACGCGAATTCACGAGAGGCTGGCGCCATTGATAGCGACAGCCCTGAAGCCCGGTGGAAATCTTTGCTGGCAAGTCGGCCACCATGTGCAGGGTGGAGTCGATGTCCCTTTGGACATTCTCGCATACGCCGCGTTCAGTGTTATGCCAGATTTCTTGCTTCGCAATCGGATCGTTTGGACTTTCGGCCATGGCACCCACTCAAACCGTCGGTTCAGCGGGAGGCACGAAACCGTGCTCTGGTTCTCGAAGGGCGACAACTATCATTTCGATCTTGATGCCGTCAGAGTGCCGCAGAAATATCCAGGCAAGAGGCATTACCGTGGGCCAAAGAAAGGCCAGTGGAGTGGAAATCCGCTCGGAAAAAACCCTTCCGATGTCTGGGACATTCCAAATGTGAAGGCCAATCATGTCGAAAAGACCGCACATCCGTGCCAATTTCCCGTAGCATTGGCGCAACGTCTTGTGAGAGCTTTGAGCCCAGAAGGCGGGTCAGTTGTCGACTGCTTCGCCGGTTCTGCTACAACGGGAGTGGCGGCTCTTATCGAAGGACGTAGTTTTATGGGTTGTGATCTCAATCCAGACTACGTTGCGATCGGGAATGAGCGGCTGCAAGCTCTCAACCGCGGCACCCTCAAGTTTCGTTCGGTCGACGAGCCTATCTTCGTCCCAAGCACAAACCTGTCTCTCACAAAGACACCGTCACACTTTGCCGCCTCGAAAAGAGATAGAGATGAAGAACCAAAAAGCGAAACGGCCGATTTCCACTAAAGCGAAAGCTCCAACTGCCGCCAAAGCTCAGGTCCCAGCCAAGCCAAAAACTGCTCCAAAGGCAAAAAAGGCCGTAGTGATACCGGCCGTCCCTATCAATCAGGGCAAGCACACGTTCTATTACTTTACGATGCTCGCATCGCAACTTTATAAACTTGTCCAGATCAACAGACGATCAGAGGACAAGCGTGAAGGATATCAGCGCGCACTCTCCCCGAGCCGTGTAAGGGGGATCGCTAGATACATCATGCAGGGCGGCATAGTGCCTGGTGCGATCGTTGTGTCCTTCGATGCCGGCAGCTTCGATATAAATTCCGGTGAGTTAAGATTGCCTAATGACGAAAATATCGGGTGGGTAATTGATGGGCAGCATCGCTTAGCTGGAGCGTTCGAAGCCACTGAGGAAGGTGTCGACGTCAGCTTGCCGGTTGTCGCCTTTTTAGGAGCGGCGATCGAAGAACAAGTTGAATTGTTCATCACCATCAATCGGGAAGCGCGGGGGGTGCCCGCCTCGCTGTATATCGATTTGCTGAAGGATTTGCCGCGTCGCAAGACCGAAAAGGAAGTGACTGACGAGCGCATTGCGGATATTGCTCGGCGCCTTAACACAGATGAGTCGTCAGTATTTTTCCAACGCCTAATTTTCACGCGTAACGCGAAGGCCGGCGAGATTTCGCTGGTTAACTTTGCAAGAGTTCTTCGTCCCCACATCGTCCGCCAGTCCGGAGCGCTTGGCCTATACACCCAGCCTGAGCAGGAGGGCGCGATCAATAACTACTTTAGGGGCATCGCCACTTCGTTCCCAAAGGCTTGGGACAGAGATATATTTTTTCGGACTATTGGATTTGGTGGCGCGTGGAGGGCATTCCCACTGATACTGAATTTGGCTCTGACGCGGTACAAGGCTTTTTCGGTGTCGGCCATAACAAAGGTATTTGCACAGATCAGCGACTTTGATTTTGAAGCGTGGACAGAGCTCGGCTCAGGGTCTGGCGCTGAAGTGCAAGCCGGAGATGATCTCATCGAAAGCATCCAAGAGGCATTCACGGACGATAATTCTTCAATAGTTCTAAAGCTCGAATGATATGGTAGCCATTAAAAAGCTGCCTCATCGAAGGTGGGAGGTCCTCAGGGATCTATGGATTGAATACCTTCCTATTCTGGACATGTCCCAGGAATTTCCGGGTCCTACGCTCTGGGATCTTGCGTCTGCCGCGGAGCTGTTCAAAAATCTACAGCCAGACAAAGAGTTACCGTACGTTGAAGGTATCCGGGAAAGCGTATTTAGGGAAATAATTCTGCTTGCCCGAAAATTTTCTTACTGCCGTAACGTGGCGCGGCAATCCATAGCTCAAGGGTTTCCAACCTGGGGAGTGATTGCAGGGTACGACGCGTGTTTTTATGGAGCCAAAGCTTTCTGTTACTTGCTAGGCGTAGTTAGTGTGGAGAGGCACAGTAAGTTGTTTTTGGATATATTCGTTCCTCGTAGCTATAAGTCTGGAAAAACAAGGGCTGAAGCGTTCGACATCCTAACTGCTCATCGGTTGGATGAGCATCTCACGCATAAAATGCTTTGGGACATAACTTCACGCCTGTGCAGAACGCTTGTCCTTCCCGACAATGCTGGCGATCTCGGAAATAATTTGCGCGAACTGGATTTTGAAAAAATATCTAATTTTCGAAATAACCTTATATACGATGGCGGCTTCTGGCTTAACAGAGACGACTACGATCATTGTGATTTGACACATAGACTATCTATACTGAGTCTAGTGTCTGCTTCGACGGGAGCAGCGGATCCGCGCGAAGTTGATCATAGGTACTTCTATCTAGCAGATAAGTTCAAAGACGCTTTGATATATCTTCTCTCGGATATCGGCCGACTAGCGCCGTCAATCGGCGCTGAAGTGACCGCCCTACAAGACCCAATGGACGTAGCTGCATAGGGTAAGGGTGCTAGGCTGAGCGCGTTTATCCTCGAGTGCGAAGTGCTGAGATCATCGCACCAAATTCGCCACGAAACTTTGGCGTCGGCGCATACACCCTGCCCTCGTCGCTGGACAGCCATGCACCCACTGAAGCCTCGACGCTTCGAAGGCCAAAGCCGTCGCGGATAAGCGCGACGTGGCCGTCGCCATCGTCGGCCGGCTCGATCTCGACTTTGTGCGTCGTCAGAAACAGGGCCAGACCGGCCGGAGCGATTTTGCCCGGCACGCCTTGTGCGTCAAAGGCGTCGCCGATCGCAGTGCGGGCGATCATCCCGTGCAATGTGTCAGTGCGCTCCGCAATAGCCCTGTCAGCGGCCCCCATGGCCGCCGCATGGGCCGTTTCGAGTGCGGCGACCTCGGCCAGGTGCACGGCCAAGGCGTCGCCGGCTTGCTGGGTCAGCGCGAAGCCGGCGCCAGCAGCCTCGTAACAGTCGCGAAGAGCATCCGGCACGCCGGCCAGGGTCGACAGTGTGCTCGGAAAGTCAAAAGCATCGTCGGGCATTGGGCTTCTCCTCGTTTTCAGGCTCGGTTGCCGGCTGCGGCGATTGCGACCGCGTCGGCGGCGGCCTTGGCGGCGATCTCGGCGAGGCGTGCTGGCTGGCTGTTGGCATGCGCCTCGACGTGGGCGACGAACGCCAAGCCGGCGCGGCGGGCCGCCGCCGCCGCCTTCGCAAGCCGATCGATCCGGTCCAGCTCGGTCGGAAATTTCTGCTGGCGCCAGCGATGGCGAACGGCGTCGATTTCTGTCGTCGTCATGCCAGTCATCAGTGGGTCGATCCCCGCCAGTATCGCAGCAAGAAAGACATCGTCTCCGGCGGCCAGGCGTTCGCCGATCGCCGTTGTGCGATCCTTCGGCGCCAAGCTGCGCAGAACAGTTCGAAGCTCGCTGGCACGAGCCTCCTCGATCGCAGTCTTTGGCGCGGGCGGCGCCCATGTGCCGGTCGTCAGACGATCGAGCTCGCCTTGTGTGCGAGCCAACGCCAAATCGAGGCGCGCGACACCGCGTTGCCCGATAGACGTCGCTGCGGCACGGAGTCTGATCGCGTTCTCTGCGGGCGGCTTGCTCCTGTCGGCAGCTACCGTCGCGGCCAAGGTGTCGATCTCGGCCGCGGCCGTTTGGGCCGCGCCGAGGGCGGCGGCGAGGCTATCGAGTTCGGGATCCGGCTGGACTGTGTCCGCTCGAGGATCCTTCTTGCGATAGCGCGCGACGTTCGCGGGATCGAGACTCGGGGAAAGGGCCATCGGGGTTACTCCAACTCAGCCTTCTACAGAACGTGCGCGCCGGCCGGAGGCCTCAAGCCGGCGCGCCAGCTGCCGGGCCCGCCACCAACGGGCCTCGGCGATACGATCATCCGAAAATTCGCATGCTTGGAATCCGCTCGGGTCGGTCATCCGGCGGCCGGACGGTGTCGATTCCGAGAGCTTCGAAAAGTCGAGCAACCGCATTGCAGTTTGTCGCGAGCGCGGCACTGTCGACGTCCTCGCCGCGCGTTAAGCGCAGTTGCAGGACCTCGCCGGCCACGATCAAAGCGCTCGCTTCGCGTGCCAAGTGCACTTGCGCGGGCCGCGGCGTCCCGCCGATCTCTTCCAGAATTCCCTCGACGATCTGAGCGAAGCGCCGGCCGCCCGCGCTGCGCTTGTCGATGTCGGCCAAGTGCTGCCGGGGATTCGCGGGGACGTCCGCCTCAATCTCGGCCTCCTGGCCGGTCTTTCGCGATCGATTCTGTGCCATTTTCGAGTCCAGTTTGTGGGTACAAACGTGCATAGGAATCTGAACCTATTGGATTTGCCGAGCATTACCAAGCCGAAAGATGTCAAATCGGGCAGAGATACCTTCCGCCGTGTCATTCTAACTCCGGCGTCAAGGCGATGAAAAAACCGGAATTTTTGCCAGTTTTCCGGGAAACGCCGACGCGCGCCCGCCCTTCCCCGCGTGCACCTCCTTGTGCGCTAAGGACTTCGGCGCGCGATATTGTCATCACGCGGCGCCGCCATCGGAACTCCCCCTGGCCGGGACACGCGAAATCTTCCACGCTTCGAACCCGACAACATCGAAAAATCTTTTCAGTTCGGCTGCGATCTGGTCCTCGTCGAGGCCAAGCGCACGCATTTCCTGGCGAAGCTTCCCGCGCTCGCATCTCCACCGCCGCAGCTGCTCTGGACGGTCTGGCGCGGCCAACAGGCGCCTTGCGGCGCCATTGGCCACGTGCCGGCGCTTGAGAACCGGAAACCACAGGATCGTGGCCGTCTGCTCGAACAAGGGGATCATCGAGAGCTGGTCGGATTGATTTTTCGGCATGCATTTCTCCTCAGGTTCTGTTTCGTGGGTCGGCGGCTGGACGGCCGTCGCCATGAGGGTCAAGATCGAGGGGGATCTCGTCATCCGGCTCGCTCTCGTCGACGTCGCCGACGTTGTCGTGATCGCCCTCATCATCGTTTTCGTTCTCAATGGGCTTCCTTGGGGGGGCGTCTAAGAAAACGACGAATTCCGGAACACCAACTTGCCAGGTCTCGCCGGTGGCTACAGTGGTCAGCGTTATTCGCCTCTGCTCGGGATGCAGTGCAGTCATGATGCATTCGCCGCCGCCGTCGGGGTAATCGACATTTGCACCCACGTAGGCGAGTTGGTTGTCTTCTGCGTCATACGGAAAACCAATGTAGCCAGGTTCGCCGGGCATTGGGGTTGATAGCCACGAATCGCCTTCGTCCCCGTTCTCTTGGATCGCCTCGCTCGGCAGTTGGTAATTATGCTCCTGAGTGGCGCGACCACTGGAATCGGAAGAGGCGCGTAAGCGCTTCTCTTCCGATTCTCCTCCAGTTGAGAGTGGTGAAGTGGCTACAACGTCGGGCGTAGAGCTGGGCGGCGGTACTTCTGGGTGAGGACCCCTTTTGGGGGCCTCACCCTCCTCTACCTCTTGTGCTCTACGACTCTTGTATGCGTTTGCATTTTTCGACCGTTGATTTTGTTCAGTTTTCCCCCAACGCTTGTATGCATTTCCTGCATTTACCTCTGAGCGACTTTTGCGATAGGCGATCTCGTCCCCGCTGAAATCGGACCATAGGCCGCCTGGTGTTCGAATGACCAAGTTCTCGCTAACTAGCGTCTCAATCGCCTTCCTCATGGCTGGTGTCGTCGTCTGACAGCTCTTGGCAAGCCGGCCTACATCCTCCGGCCAAGGTGCCTCTCGGATGTGCACTTCACAGATGATGTCCATCAAAGCTGCTACCTCAACCGGGGTGAGACGCCGCCGCATGGTCATAAATTCTTTGACGTTGAAACGTAACCAATCGGCCGGTTTCAGTTTGTCAGACAACGGACTCTCCTATGGCCGGCGCGGCGGCGGCGCCGCCGGTGACGGGGCGGCCGGCTGGCCGTGCTGGTCGGCATCGCGAGCCTCAGCGATCGCGTGACAGGCTTCTGCAGCCGTGAGACCAAACTCCTGGCGGAGGAACGGGACGAGCGGCCGCGGTCTCAGCTGCCAAGGCGTCGCGGCGAGCCAGGCGATAGCCCGCTCTCGCGGCGACGAGCGTGTTGCAATGTGCGCGGGAACCATGGGGAACGCCCCCCCGCCTACGCGGCCTTGTCGCGTTCCTCAATGCGGGCGGCAATCCAAGAGTCGACCTCGCCCTCGACCCAGCCCACTTGCCGCGGCCCAAGCTTGACCGGCCTTGGAAACGTGCCGGTGTCCATCATTTCATAGATGGTCGACCGGGCGAGGCCGGTGCGCCGGGAGACGTCTTTGATCCGCAAAATGGCCTTGTTCATGGACCCTGATCCTTCTGATGGGCTCGCCCTCTTGGACGTGCTCGGTCGAGATCAGACGATCGGTTGGGTGTGTCGCAATTCTATTTTGACGGCACGCTAGTCGGCATCGGGGTTGATCAGCAAATCCTCTTGGCCGGTGAAGAATTGCACATAGAGGCGGAAATCATCCGTTCGTTCCCAAGTGACAACGGTCGTATGTCTTGCGTCGCGATGGCCACGGGACGCTAGTTCCCGAGTCAACGTCCGGCCAGTCTTCCCCGTCTCTGCTTTGACGCGCGCGGCTTCAATGAACAGATCGCCCCGGGCAGTGCGCGGAGTGCCGATGGCCATGCTCAGCTTGAACAGCTCTGCTAGTCCAGCCGGCGGCGGGTATTGGTGGCGGATCGATGCTTCCAGCAGTTCCAGCGCACGACGTTTGACCTCAGCGATTTGCCCCGGCGACCTCACCTTTGCGCCATGCAACTCGATCAGCTGTGCCGTAAGGCGGTCCGCGACCCACGCACAACACTCGGCCCGATTGAGATTGAAAGGCCCTTGACCTTTGGGCCAACTGACACCTTTGGTCATCCCTTTGCCCTGATAGGAACTACGGTCCCGCTGCCGGACCTCGCGCAGTATCCAGCCCACGCTTCCATAAGCTTGCGGCGTTTCGCTAGCGCATCTCCCCGCTTGTAAGCGGCCTCAGTCTTGTCCTTTAAGGAGTGTGCGAGCGCCGCCTCGGCAAGCTCGGGCAGGTAGTTCGTCTGCTCCGAACACCAGTCGCGAAAGGCGCTACGAAAACCATGGACAGTTAGGCTGGCCGTGCCATCCATGCCCTTTAGCAACCCAAGCATCGCCATATTGGATAACGGCTGGCGGTCGCGGGCGCCGGGGAAGAAAAATGGATTCCCCTCGATCTCGGGCACTGTCTGAAGGATTTCAACCGTACGATCGGTCAGCGGAACACGGTGCTCTTTGTCGGCCTTCATACGCTCCGCCGGCACAGTCCAAAGCTTGGATTTGAAATCCACCTCCTCTCGACGCACGCCGATCGCCTCGCCCGTGCGCGCCGCCGTCAGCACGGTGAATTCCAGCGCCCGCGCCGATATGCTGTCCAAGGCTCGCAGGCGAGCCATGAACGCCGGCACGTCAGCGTATGCCAAGGCGGCATGGTGGCGAACCTTTGCCACCTTGGAGCGGGCTGGCAGGATCTCAGAAAGATGGCCCTTCCATCGCGCCGGATTGTCGCCAGACCTGAAACCGCTGACTGTTGCCCAGCCCAGAATTTTCTCAATTCGACCGCGCACTCGGCTCGCCGTTTCAGTCTTGCTCTGCCAGATGGGTTTCAAGACCTTGATGATGTGGGCGGTCTCGATCAGGGAGACCGGAAGCTTTCCGATGGTGGGGTTTGCATAGGTTTCGATGGTTGCCGTCCACTGGTCGGCGTGCTTGTCGTTTTTCCAACCCGACTTATGCGCCTTGATATAATGCTCCGCGGCCGCGGCAAACGTGATTTGCTTGGCCTCCTCGGCCAGCGCGGCGGCCCTTTGGCTGCGACGCGCTTCAATTGGATCAATCCCGTCCGCCACAGCTTGCCGGGCCTTAGTGGCCCGCTCTCTGGCTTCTTTCAGCCCAAATGTATTGAAGCTGCCGAGCCCCATCTGTCGAGCTTTGCCATTTCGGGTATATCGGAACAGCCAGGACTTGGTGACATTCTTGTCGACCTTTGAGACCTGCAGCCAGAGGCCGCCGCCATCGCCATATCGGCCAACTTTGTCGATCCTTTCGACTTTGATTGCACTGAGTTTGTTGAGGCCGGCCATGACGTTCCCACATCCCTACCCACACGGGAATGTCGGAATGTGCCGGACTATCTCGGATCAGTCTAGACAAATTGTCGCTTCACAGCGTTGAATTTGCGGACTTTTCTGGACAACTGCGACTTCTACGGACGTTAAACGAAACCCCACTCCCTCCGCCAGATATTTGGCTACCGTGCTGAATTGCCTCTGTATTTTCAAAGAGGGCCAAATCTTTCCTAAGTTATTCCTAACTTCCTAAAACGAAGAAGCCTGCCACCGCGAGGCAGCGGGCCAGCGTGAGCGCAAACGTTGCGCCAGCCTCAGGATCAACGTTCGTCCTGGCGATAGAGCCGTTTGGTCGCGCGGTCGCTTTCCATGCGTTCTGCAGGACCACGGTGGCGTCGGGTCATAAGAACGTATGCCATCAATAGGGCCAGCAACAGTGGCCCACCAGCAACGACGATCAACCACATCACACTTTCAAACATGAGGCATCTCCTTCACGTCACAACCGTCAAGGAGAAGAACCGTTCCGTTCAAAGTTACAGCAACACCAGCACCTCCTGCGACTGAGGGCCGTTTCCCATGTGACCGTTTCGGAAATCCGGGCTCCGCTGCAACAAAAGGCTGCGGCTGCACGTTGCGGTTGATCATTCAACCAGGAGCAAAGCAAATGGCCGACGACAAAACGAAGACGGACTTCCGCGATCGGGACCGCGTCTCTGCCGATGAGGATTATGAAGTCGAGTATTTCGCCACCAAGGCCGGCATCACCCCGCAGCAGGTCAAGGAATTGATCGCGAAGCACGGCAACCGACGCGAGACGCTGGAGCGGGAAGCGAAGGCTCTGGGGAGCGGTAGGTAGGCCGGCATGCCAGAGTACCAGGTGGAAGAGTGGCATGGAGAGGAGTGTGTCTCAACTCAGGCCACGAGCACCGATGATCCGTTATCTGCGGTAGAGAAGGTCACGGGCCAAAGGGTGTCGCCTAGAGCGCTTCAGGAGCATTGGTTTCGTGTGGTCGATGAAGATGCGCGAAGCACGCATGAATTCAGCCTTGAGGACGGCGGCCCGGCTGGAGATTTCGCAAAATAGCCATGACCAGAATCTCGGACCTGCATTGGGACCAACGCTGCAGATAGGCGAGAAAGGTGCAGCCGCCGGGCGGACCCGACGGCTTATCGTCGATTGGATCGCTGCCGCCGCATGGGGCCTTAAGGCGCGGCCGGCGCCAGCTTGGCGGCTACTTGGTCGATCTTGTCGGCAAGTACGCTATTGGCCCAATCTGTCACCTCAGGGTCAACGGGCTTGTTGGCCATTTGGGCAAGGGCTGCATCGATCGATGGGACGTTGGCAGCGGCAGCTGTGGCGGCGGTCTGAGCAGCGGCCGCATCCTGGGTGGCGTCATCGAGCGCTGCCTGTGCTGCATCGAGGTCGGCCTGCGTCGGGACATCTTCGGGCGGGGTATTCGGGTCAGCCGCTTTCGCATTCAGCGCGTCGAGCGCCGCTTTGGCGTCGGCAACCGCCTGATTAGCGGCATCGAGCGCCGATTGAGCGTTCTTGGCTATTGCCGACTGTGTCACAAAAGCCTGCACGCCAGCGAAGTTCTTGCTCTTGGAGTGCATAAAGGCGTTGGCGTTGCGCTGCAGTGAGTTCAATCGGCCCAGCTTGGCATGGATATTCTTTTCCTTGGACACTGAACCGGTAGCGGCCTTGGCGACCTGGCCCTTGGCGGATGCCGACTTGCCGAGCGAACCGCCGCCTCCGCCATTGCCGCCAGCATTACCGTTTCCTCCGCTATTGCCATTGCCATTGCCGTTACCGTTACCATTGCCATGGCCGTTACCATGGCCGTTGCCACCAGCAGCAGCCAGGGCCGGCGACACCAGAAGCGAGAACACCGCAAATGCAGCAAAAAGGGTCTTTCGGGATGTCATAACTACCTCCGAGATTGCCACCGCCACTAACCGCTATAGCGGGCAACATGAGGAATCGCTAACACAAAGGGTAAACTTGGATATAGCTGTGCTTTCATTGCGAGAACGAAGCGGCCGGCCGGCGAAACGCCAACCAGCATAACTCTTTGAAATTGCTGAAGTAGATCACCCTCGTTGGGACCGGCCGGCCTTCCGAACTCAAAGGTCCTAGACCGCTCGGACCAAGGTCTTAAGCCGTGGTTTCGGCCGCGACTCAGAAGTCGTGACGGCGCGGCGACCTTCGGTAGTCGGCACCGTATCGGCCTGAGGCCGAGCTCGACATCGATCCGCTGCTGTGTCCCAAAACACCGCCTAAGTGGTTGTATTCTCTGTCTTTTGATATAAGCGCTAGTCTGAGGTAAATTTCGACCGGCATCTGGCGGGCTTACGTTATGCAGCATCGAACGTTCTTTGGCGGCAAGGTCACCGAGATCCCCACTTCGTTACATTGCGATCCCAGGGGAATGCTGACCGCTATCGAGTTCAGCGGTTACAATTTCCAAGCCGTGCGGGCGTTCGTCGTCACCGCGCCGCGCGGCACGTCGCGGGGCGGACATGCACACGGCTCGGGCCGGCAATTGATGATGCAGCTGTCGGGCCAGATCGGCATCGAATTTCGCTATCAGGAACAGATCGAACGGCTGACGCTCACCGCATCGAACCGCGCGGTGCTGGTCGATGCCCCGGTGTGGGCGCTGCAGACCTATGAAGGCGAGAACCCGTCTTTGCTGGTTTTCTGCGATACCGAATACGACCCTGAAAACTACGTATCGAACCCCTGATGACACTCATCGGGAAAGGAGAGGCCGCGATGCGCGCCAGGACATGACAGCGCCTCGCGGCAGAATGGCTATTCTCGGCGCCGGCATCATGGGCGTCAGCCTCGCTCTCATGATGGCCCGCAGAGGCTACGCGGTGTCCCTCTTCGACAAGGAGAGCGAGCCGATGGCCTGCGCCAGCCGTTGGAACGAGGGCAAGATTCATCTCGGCTATCTCTACGGGAACGATCCCTCGCTGCTGACCGCCCGGCATCTGCTTTCGGGAGGACTGTGTTTCGGCAGGCTTGTTTCCGAGCTGATCGGAAGCAATCTGGAAGCGCACACGACCCTTTCGGAAGACCTTTATCTGGTCCATCGCAACTCGATCGTCGCTGCCGAGGCGCTGGGGGCGATCTTTGAACGTGTGGATGTATTGGTGCGCAGCCACGCTGACGCCACCAGCTACCTTGCCGACGTATCGGCGGCGCGATCGAATCGGCTTTCCAAAACTGAATTGGCCGATGTCACCAACTCGGACCAGATCGTCGGGGGCTTCCAGGTGCCGGAGCGATCCGTCAACACGCGATGGGTTGCCGACCGGCTTTGCGCGGCGCTTCGGGGTGAACCCAATATCAGCTTGCGGATGGCGTCCAAAGTCCTGTCGGCACAGCCGGTGGACGGAATTGACGGGAAATGGCGCGTGGCGGTCGCAAGCGAAAAAAGTGAGGCGTTCGACATCGTCGTCAATTGCCTTTGGGAGGGGCGGCTGGCTGTCGACCGCACGGCCGGCATCGAGCCGGTTCCCGGATGGTCGCACCGCTACAGGCTTTGCCTGTTCGGCCGCACCAGCCAGCCTGTCGATGTGCCGTGCGCGGTCGTCGCCCTTGGCCCGTTCGGCGACATAAAAAACTATGACGGGCGCAACTTCTATCTCTCCTGGTACCCGAGCGGGTTGCTTGCGGAGAGTGGCGTATTGTCGATCGAAACGCCACAAGCGCTCGATGCCGACGCACGACAGCGGTTCATCGGCGACGTTCGCGCCACGCTCACTCGGTTGGTGCCCGTTGTTTCCAGCATGTTCGACGATGCCGAGGAGCTTGAGGTACGCGGCGGCTTCGTGTTTGCGCAAGGGCGTGGTTCGCTCAGCGACCCGAAAGCCACGATCCATCGCCGCGACCAATTCGGGGTCAACCGCCTGGGCAACTACATCTCGGTCGACACAGGTAAATATTCGACGGCGCCGTGGCTTGCCGACAGGCTGGCGCGGCAAATCTGCGGGATCGAGTGAATGGGTGAGACAGAACAGGGCGGCGCGAAGCAGGTAGCGCAGAAACAAGTCCAGCTTCGATCCGGCTGGCGGCCGAAGGTCACGGCGCTGGTGCCGTGCTACAATTCGGCGGCATTCATTTCGCGTACGCTGGACAGCCTCGCCGCGCAGACCTGGGACAATATCGAGATCCTGGTCGGCGAGGACAATTCGACCGACGCGACATTCGAGATCGTTTCAGCCTTCGCCGGCGGCCGCGACGATGTCTGTATCCTGCGCCGGGACAAAAACCTGGGATGGCTGAAGAACTCCAACGATCTGATGGCCAATGCCAGCGGCGAATTGATGTTCTTTGCCTTCCATGACGACGTCATCGATCCAACCTATATCGAGGCGCTGGTGCGGGCGCTCGATGCCAATCCCGCGGCCGTACTGTCGTTCAGCGACGTCGAAGTGATCGAAGTCAGCGGCGAAAGTGCCACGTGGAAGTTCGACCTGCTGGAGGGCTTGCAGGACGGTTTTGCGCGTGGCCGGGCGATGGCGCGCCAGCCGCATGGATGGTGGGTTCCCAATCGTGGGATATTCAGGGCCTGGGCGTTCCACCGTAGCGGCGGGATCAAGCCCAACAGCCAAGGCGAATTCAGCGCCGACTGGACCTGGCTTCTGCATCTGTCGCTGCTCGGCGGCTTTGTCCGCGTGCCGCAAGTGCTCTGCCACAAATACTACCGGGCGGGCAGCATCAGCCGGCGCTGGGACCGCAACAGCACCCAACGAAGGGCCTTGCGGGCGGCGGGGATAAGGGAGGTCTGGCACAGCGAGGCCGGCCTTGCACAAAGAGCCTTCCTCGCTGTCTATATCGCCTTGCGGCCGTGGCGGTGGGTGCCGCGATCGCGAGAAGCGCAAAGATGGCGAAACAGGCAATCGGTGCATGGCAGCCCGGACAATTAAGAATGGCGCCGGCGACGTGTCAAAGCGGCTGCGCCAAGACACCCTGCCCGGCCAACGACGATTTCCGCGCATATCCGGCTGCCCCAAAATGGCACTCCGGTTGATTTTTCACGCGAGTTATGGTCGTTCTCCCGCCCATGAAAAAACTATTCCTTGCGGCGCTGGCCTCGGTGACGCTGGCCTCGCCCGCCCACGCGATGGACGCCGCCCTGCGCGCCGGCCTGCTGAAACTCGACCCGGAGACCCGGCTGGAGCAGAGATGCGACGCCGAAGTGCTCGACCGCATCAGCCATGACGACCACAAGTACAAGGCAGACCGCGTCGTCGCCTACGCCTTCGCGACGCCGGAAATGAAAGCCGATGTCATCCGCAGCCCGGGTGCTGCCTTCCGCAGCAAGGGACAGTGGTACCGGCTGAAGTTCAAATGCGAGACGGCGCCGGACCATATGGAGGTCCTGCAGTTCCGTTACCGCATCGGCGACGAGATTCCGGAAGCCGACTGGGCGAAGTACAATCTCTACGACTGAATTCGCTGCGACCAGAATTCTCTCTGGCAGAACGACCTTCCGTATTCCCGTGGCTTTCAGCGTCGGCCGTTAGAGCGGTTCAGCTTTTTATAGAGCAGCTGACTCACTCTAACTCTTTGTTTTTGCCTGATTTGGGGCGGGAAACCGCTAGGGACTTTTCCTGGAATCGCGCCGGCAGTCTCTTGACGCGCGGGAACCATACACGTTAGGGCGTCGGCATATCCGACGACGAACACGCCGATACAGCAAGGGGCTCCGGTCGATGGACATTTTCAGCGCTGCAAGCATGACCGCTCTCCTCCAGGTCATCGCCATCGATCTGGTGCTTGCCGGCGACAATGCCATCGTCATCGGCCTTGCCGCCGCCGGCCTGCCGGTCGAGCAGCGCAAGAAAGCCATCCTGATCGGCGTGTTGGCGGCGACTGTGCTGCGCATCCTGTTTGCCGCCGTCACCGTCAAGCTTCTTGCCATTGTCGGCCTGCTGCTGGCCGGCGGCATCCTTTTGTTGTGGGTGTGCTGGAAGATGTGGCGCGAGCTGCGGACGTCGCATGCCGACGAGTTCGAGGCGACCGAGGCGCTGTCCGATTCCGACCTCAACAGCGACAGAACGGTGGGGGGCAAGGCGCCGCGCAAGACGCTCGGCCAGGCGGCCCTGCAGATCGTCGTCGCCGATGTTTCGATGTCGCTGGACAATGTGCTGGCGGTCGCCGGTGCGGCGCGCGATCATTTTCCGGTGCTTGTCATAGGCCTGGTGCTGTCGATCGCCTTGATGGGCTTGGCCGCGAGCTTCATTGCCAAGCTGCTGCACCGCCACCGCTGGATCGCTTATGTCGGCTTGCTGATCATTCTCTACGTCGCGATCGATATGGTCTATCGCGGCCTCGTCGAGGTCTGGCCGCATGTCAGTCCTGTGGTGAGCTGACGCTGCCGGTCCTACAGCTTCTGTATAGTACGGGTATCTGCCGGAGGCAGTGGTCGCGTTCGCCGCAGCCGCTGCCCATACCAATGCCGCAATAAGTGTGGTACTGGCCGCCGATCCCGAAAAAACCCGGAATGTTTTCTCATGTCTGCGCCTCGCGTCAGTTTCGTCAGCCTTGGATGCCCGAAGGCGCTTGTGGATTCCGAGCGCATCATCACGCGCCTGCGCGCCGAAGGCTATGAGATCGCGCGCAAGCATGACGGCGCCGACCTTGTCGTCGTCAACACCTGCGGCTTTCTCGATTCAGCCCGCGACGAATCGCTCAACGCCATTGGTTCGGCGCTTTCGGAAAACGGCCGGGTGATCGTCACCGGCTGCCTCGGCGCCGAGCCGGACGTCATCCGAGAGAAGCACCCCAACGTCCTCGCCATCACCGGCCCGCAGGCCTATGAGAGCGTGATGGCCGCGGTGCATGAGGCGGCGCCGCCCAGCCACGATCCCTATATCGACCTTCTGCCGCCGCAAGGCGTCAAGCTGACGCCGCGCCACTACGCCTATCTCAAGATTTCCGAAGGCTGCAACAACCGCTGCACCTTCTGCATCATTCCCGCACTGCGCGGCGACCTCGTCTCGCGCCCGGCGGCCGATGTGCTGCGCGAGGCCGAGAAGCTGGCCAAGGCCGGGGTCAAGGAATTGCTGGTCATCTCGCAGGACACCAGCGCCTACGGCATCGACATCAAGTACCAGACGTCGATGTTCGGCGACCGCGAAGTGCGGGCGAAATTCCTCGACCTGTCGGAGGAGCTGGGCAAGCTCGGCATCTGGGTACGCATGCACTATGTCTACCCCTACCCGCATGTCGCCGATGTCATCCCGCTGATGGCGGATGGAAAAATCCTTCCCTATCTGGACATCCCCTTCCAGCACGCCTCGCCGCAGGTGCTGAAGAACATGCGCCGTCCAGCCCATGGCGAAAAGACGCTGGAGCGCATTCGCGGCTGGCGCGAGGTGTGTCCCGACCTCGCGATACGCTCGACCTTCATCGTCGGCTTTCCCGGCGAGACGGACGAGGATTTCGAGATGCTGCTCGACTGGCTGGACGAAGCCAGGATCGACCGCGCCGGCTGCTTCAAATACGAGCCGGTCAGAGGCGCCCGTTCCAACGATCTCGGCCTCGAACAAGTGCCGCAGGAGATCAAGGAAGCGCGCTGGCACCGCTTCATGCAGCGCCAGCAGAAGATCTCGGCGACGCAACTGGCCAAGAAGGTCGGCAAGCGCCTGCCGGTGCTGATCGACGAGGCGCACGGCACCTCGGCCAAGGGCCGCACCAAATACGACGCACCCGAGATCGACGGCTCGGTGCACATCCAGTCGCGCCGTCCGCTGCGCCAAGGCGACATCGTCACGGTCAAGATCGACCGCGCCGACGCCTACGACCTTTACGGCTCGGCGGTTTAGAAAATTACCAAAAAGGGCGCCTCCCGGCGCCCTCGGATTTTTGGCACAGCCCTCGGCGCGGTTTCGCAGTCGAAGCGTGCAGCCCGCGAAGTGAAAAAGGGCGCCGGGCGGCGCCCCTTCTCTTTTGCGTTTCCGATACTTACTGCGGCAACTTGTCGTCGACGCCCTTCACATAGAAGTTCATGCCGAGCAGCGTGCCGTCGTCGGCTACTTCGCCGTCCTTGAGCCACGGCGTGCCGTCCTGCTTGGCGACCGGTCCTGTGAATGGGTTCCAGCCATCTGCGATTTTCTTGGCGGTTGCCTCGGCCATCGCCTTCACATCGTCCGGCATGTTGGTGAAGGGCGCCAGCTTGACGGCGCCGTCCTTGATGCCGAGCCAGACATTGTCAGGCTTCCAGGTGCCGTCGAGCGCTGCCTGAACGCGGCTGATGTAATACGGCCCCCATTCGTCTGTCAGCGAGGTCAGCTGCGCGTTCGGCGCGAACTTGATCATGTCGGAGGACTGGCCGAAGCCGTGCAGCTTGCGCTCTTCCGCCACCTGCAGTGCCGCAGTGGAATCGGTGTGCTGGACGATGATGTCGGCGCCCTGGTCGAACAGCGCCTTGGCCGCGTCGGCTTCCTTGCCCGGATCGAACCAGGAGTTCACCCAGACGATCTTGGCCTTGAAGTTCGGGTTGACCGACTGCGCGCCGAGCATGAAGGAGTTGATGCCCATCACCACTTCGGGGATCGGGAAGGAAACGATATAGCCGGCGACCCCTGCCTTCGATTCCTTGGCGGCGATCTGGCCGAGCACGTAGCGGCCTTCATAGAAGCGCGCATTGTAGATGCCGAGATTGTCAGCGGTCTTGTAGCCGGTGGCGTGCTCGAACATCACTTTGGGGAACTTCTTGGCGACCTTCACTTCCGGGTCCATGAAGCCGAAAGAGGTGCCGAAGATGATCTTGCAGCCTTCGCGCGCCAGACGCTCGAAAGCGCGATCGGCATCGGGACCTTCCGAGACGTTCTCGAGATAGGCGGTTTCGACCTTGTCGCCGAGCGCCTTCTCCACCTCGAGGCGGCCTTGGTCGTGCTGGTAGGAATAGCCGAAATCGCCGATCGGGCCGGTGTAGACCCAGCATGCCTTCAACTTGTCGGCGGCCTGCGCCGACGCCGCCAGTGACATGGCGGCGGTCGTGGTCATCAACGCGATAAACAGTTTTTTCATTGTGTTACCTCTCTGAGTTTAGCCTTGGAGCTTCCCGTTTGTTTTTGTTGTCAACGATCCGGAACGAATGGCTGCCCCAAGGAAGCCGGCGTGTTCATCATCGTCAGACGCTTGTTGCGCGAGATTAGAACGAGAACCACGACGGTTGCCAGATAGGGCAGAGAAGAAAGCAGCTGCGAAGGCACCGGAATGCCAAATGCCTGTGCATGAAGCTGGCCGATCCACACCGCGCCGAAGATGTAGGCGCCGGCGAGCACGCGCCACGGCCGCCAGGAGGCGAAGACGACCAGCGCCAGCGCGATCCAGCCGCGGCCCGCGCTCATGTTCTCCACCCATTGCGGCGTGTAGACCAGCGACAGATGGCCGCCGGCAAGGCCGGCGCAGGCGCCGCCGAAGATGACCGCGAGATAGCGGTAGCGGATGACTTTGATGCCGAGCGCATGCGCCGATGTGTGGCTGTCGCCGATCGAGCGCAGAGTGAGGCCGGTGCGGGTCTTGAACAGGAACCACATGACGGCCGCCGTCAGCGCGATCGAGATGTAGAAGATCGGGTCCTGGCCGAACAGCAACCTGCCGACCACGGGAATGTCGGTGAGCACCGGAACGTAGAGATTTGGCAGCCTCTCGCCGGGCTGGCCGACGAAGCTGGTTCCCATCATGCCGGACAGGCCGAGGCCGAGCAGCGTCAACGACAGGCCGGTCGCCACCTGGTTGGTGGCGAGCGACAGCGTCATCACCGCAAACAGCAGCGAGAACACCGCGCCCATGGCAATTGCCGCCAACAGGCCGATCCAGGGCGATCCCGTGAGATAACCGGCTCCGAAGCCGCCGACGGCGCCCATGATCATCATGCCTTCGACGCCGAGGTTGAGCACGCCGGAGCGCTCGACCACCAGTTCGCCGATGGCCGCTATTAAAAGCGGCGTCGCCGCCGTGGCGATGGTCAAAAGGATGTTGACGGCGATGTCCATCAGCGGGCTTCCTTCAACTTCGGCGCGGCTTCAAGCTTCGCCGCGCTTTTCGTCAGCGCCATGCCGACCAGACGGATGCGATAGTGGATGAGCGTGTCGCAGCCGAGCACGAAGAACAAAAGCATGCCCTGGAACACGCGTGCCACCTTGTCGGAAATGCCGAGCGCGCTCTGCACCGCCTCGCCGCCGAGATAGGTCAACGCCAGCACCAGGCCGGCGGCGACGATGCCGAGCGGATTGAGCCGGCCGAGGAACGCGACAATAATGGCGGTGAAGCCGTAGCCGGGCGAGATCACCGGCTGTAGCTGGCCGATGGCGCCGGAGACTTCCGAAATGCCGGCAAGCCCAGCCAGCGCGCCTGACAGCAGGAAGGCGAAGAACACCATGCGGTTGAGGCCGAAACCGGCGAAGCGCCCTGCCCTCGGGCTGGAGCCGAGCACGCGGACCTCAAAACCCTTGAGCAGGCGGCTCATCAGCACCCAGACCAGCACGGCTGCAACAAGCGCGAAGACAAAACCCCAATTGGCGCGGCCGGCATCCGGCATCAGTTCCGGCAGGACCGCCGAGTCGTTGAACTGGATCGTCTGCGGGAAACCGTGGCCCTGTGGATCGCGCCAAGGGCCGCGCACCAACCAGTCGAGGAAAAGCTGGGCGACATAGACCAGCATCAGGCTGGTCAGGATTTCGTTGGTGCCGAAGCGCGTCTTTAGGAGAGCCGGGATTGCTGCATAGGCGGCACCGCCGACCATACCGAACAACAGCATCAGCGGCAGCACCAGTGGGCCTTCGAACCCGGGAAACAGCACCGGAATGGCCGAGCCGAAAATGCCGCCGAGGATGAACTGTCCCTCAGCGCCGATGTTCCAGATGTTGGCCTTGTAACAGACCGACAGGCCGACCGCGATCAGGATCAACGGCGCGGCCTTGATCGCCAGTTCATGCAACTGCCAGACCTGGCTGATCGGCTCGATGAAATAGATCTCGAATGCGCTCAGCGGGTTGACGCCGAGCAGCGCGAACAGAACCGCGCCGGCGATGATCGTTAGGGCGAAGGCGATGAAGGGCGACAGCGCCGAAAAGAGCATAGAGCGCTGCGGGCGTTTGACGAGTTCGAGGCGCATCATGCCGTCTCCAGACCATGTTCGGCGTGGCCGGGCTCGGCGCCGCCCATCAACAGACCGACCTTTTCGAAAGTTGCCTCGGCGATCGGCAGCGGTTTCGACAATTCGCCATTGTGCATGACCGCGATCGCGTCCGAAATCTCGAACAGCTCATCGAGGTCCTGGCTGATGACCAGAACTGCCGAGCCGCTGCGCGCCAGTTCGATCAGCGCCTGGCGGATGTGGGCGGCGGCACCGGCGTCGACGCCCCAGGTCGGCTGGTTGACGACCATGACGGCAGGGCTGCGGTCGAGTTCGCGACCGACGATGAATTTCTGCAAATTGCCGCCCGAAAGGGCCGCGGCTTCCGGATCGGGCGCGCTCTTGCGCACATCCATCGCCACGATGATGCGCTGGGCGGCGGCATAGACCGCACCGCTTTTGACCGTGCCGCCCGTGCCGACAAAAACCTTGCCGTCGGTGGCGTGGCGCGACAGGAGCAGGTTCTCCGAAAGCTTCATGCGCGGCGCGGCGCCATGGCCGAGGCGTTCTTCCGGTACGAAGGCAGCGCCCATCAGCCGCCGGCCTGTGATCGAGAGCGAGCCGGCATCCTTGCCGCGGATGCGCACGGATGCGGCGTCCTGCTGCAGCACCTCGCCGGAGACGGATTCGAAGAACTCGCCCTGGCCGTTGCCGGCGACACCGGCAATGCCGATCACCTCGCCGGCGCGCACAGTGAGGTTTATGTTCTTCAGCGGGATCGAAAACGGCGTTGCCGGCTTGCGGCTGAGGGCGCGGATTTCGAGCAATGGCTGCGCGGTCTCGATGCCTTCGGCCGGCGCACGCACCACGGCCTTCACCTCGTTGCCGACCATCATGCGGGCCAGCGACGAAGCCGTTTCCTCGCGCGGGTTGCAATGGCCGACGACCTTGCCGTGACGCAGCACGGTGGCGCGGTCGCAGATGCGTTTGACCTCTTCCAGCCGGTGCGAAATGTAGAGGATGGATTTGCCCTCCGAGCGCAGGCGCTCAAGCGTTTCGAACAGCTTGTCGGCTTCCTGCGGCGTCAGCACCGAGGTCGGCTCGTCGAGGATGATGAGCTGCGGCGTCTGCAACAGGCAGCGGATGATCTCGATGCGCTGGCGTTCGCCGACCGAGAGATCGCCGACAAGCGAGTCCGGATCGAGCGGCAGGCCATAGCTGAAGGAAAGCGCCCTCGCCTTGGCCGCGATCGAGCTGATCGGTGAGCCGTCATCCAGAGACAGAGCGATATTCTCGGCCGCGGTCAGCGCCTCGAACAGCGAAAAGTGCTGAAACACCATGCCGATGCCGAGCTTCTTCGCCATGCCCGGACTGGTGATCCGCACCGCTTCGCCGTTCCAGAATATCTCGCCGGAATTGGGCTCCAGCGAACCGAACAGCATCTTGACCAGCGTCGACTTGCCGGCGCCGTTTTCGCCGAGCAGCGCGTGTATCTCGCCTTTGGCGATGTTGAGGTCGATATGATCGCACGCCGTCAGCGTGCCGAATATCTTGGTCAGGCCACGAACCTCAAGCAGGTTCGCTCCGTCATGATCTGCACTCACAGTGCCTCCCATCCGGTTCCGGATATGTTCTGTGTTCCCGCCAACATCGTATGCGCTGGCCGCTCTCGTGCGAAAGCAGCACCCACCTTGAAAGAGCTTCAAGAATTTCAGCGGAAACTCAAGGGGTAAAGATAGGCCCGTTTCGCACAACAAACCGACCGACCGGTTTTCGTGCAAACAGTGCGTGGGCGCCGCGGCAAAGCACTGAAAGGAAGGCAAACCTCCGTCAGGGGATCAGTATTGTCGTACCCGTGGTCTTGCGCCCTTCGAGATCGGCTTGCGCCTTGCCGGCGTCCTTCAGCGCATAGCGCTGGTTGATCTTGATCTCGACCGCGCCGCTCAACACCACATCGAACAATGCCGCGGCGGAGATTTCGAGGTCTTCACGCTTGGCGTTGTAGACGAACAGCGTCGGCCTGGTAGCGAACAGCGAGCCCTTCTGCGCCAGCAGCGACATCGAAAATGGCGGGATCGGTCCAGAGGACTGACCGAAAGAGACGAACATGCCGAGCGGCTTCAGACAGTCGAGCGAGGCCGGGAATGTGTCGTTGCCGACCGAATCGTAGACGACGTCACATTTCTTGCCGCCGGTGATGGCGGCGACGCCGGCGACGAAATCCTGCTCCTTGTAGTTGATGACATGGTCGAAGCCATGCGCCTTGGCGAGCTCGATCTTGTCGGTTGAGCTTGCCGTGCCGATCACGGTGGCGCCGAGATGTTTTGCCCATTGTCCCAGGATCAGCCCGACGCCGCCGGCGGCGGCATGAAACAGGATGGTGTCGCCTGCCTTCACCTTGAAGGTCCGGCGCAACAGATACTCCGCCGTCATGCCTTTAAGCATCATGCCGGCGGCCTGTTCGTCGCTGATGCGGTCCGGTACCTTGACCACGCGGTCGGCGGCGACAATGCGCTGTTCGGCATAGGCACCGACATTGACGGCATAGGCGATGCGGTCGCCCGGCTTCAGCCAGTCGATGCCTGCGCCGACCTCGAGAACCACACCTGCCGCCTCGCCGCCCGGGATCAGCGGGAAGCCGCCGGGCGGCGGATAGAGGCCGATGCGGTGATAGACATCGATGAAATTGAGGCCGATCGCGGTGTGCCTGACCAGGATCTGCCCGGCGCCGGGTTGTCCCGGATCGGCGTCTTCATAGGTCAGGACTTCCGGACCGCCATGGGCGTGGATACGGATTGCTTTGGACATTTGTGGGCTTTCCTGCGGTCAGGCTTTCTTAGTGTCCGGCTTGGCGCCGAGTTTGGGGAAGAACTGCATGATACCGCCGATGCAGGCGAGGTAAAGTCCGGTGATGGTGATGCCGACCTTGGTAAAGACGCCGACCTGTTCGCCCAAAACGCCGATCTGGTCGTAGAAGGCGGCAAGGGCCGCCTGCGCCAGCGCCAGCGCACCGAAAGCGCACCAGAGCAGCGTCATGCCAAGATTGATTGGCCGCAGCCGCACCACCCGCACGGGATGGATGAAGTTGATCGGCACGAAGGTCAGGATGCCGGCCGCCACGACGACGCCGAAGGACACCCACTGTCCGGGCTCGATGACGAACAGCGTGAACACGACCATATTCCAGACGACCGGAAAGCCTTTGAAGAAGTTCTCCTTCGTCTTCATTCCGGTGTCGGCATAATAGATGGCGCTGGACACCACGATGATGGCCGCCGACAGGAACGACAGCCCTTCGCCCATGAAGCCGCGCTGGTAGAGTGCGAAGGCCGGGATCAGCACGTAGGTGACATAGTCGATGATGTTGTCGAGGAGTTCGCCCGACCAGGTCGGCAAAATCTCCTTGACCTCGAGCTTGCGGGCGATCGGCCCGTCTATGCCGTCGACGAACAGCGCCAGCCCCAGCCACCAGAACATCGCCGTCCAGCGTTGCTCGCTTGCCGCCACCAGCGACAGGAAGGCCAGGAACGAGCCAGACGCGGTCAACAGATGCACCGAGAATGCCCGCGCCTGCGGCCAGGTGACCTTTTTCTTCGGCCTCGGAATCCGGTCGGTGATCTTTTTGGCGGCGTTTCTGGCCGTTGTGTTCTTGCTCACGGGCCCCGCCAATCCAGTTTGCAGATTTCGGCCGAGCGGCCGGCAAAGTTCCAGTTGCGGCCGAAAGCCCGCATCTTGCTCTTGTCGGACCTGGCCACGATGATCTCCGGCGCGATCCAGTATTCCGAGTTGCCGATCACGGTATCCTTCTCGCGATCCTTGCCGGGAATCGGTGTGACCGCCCCGTCGATGATCTTCGGTATCTGGAAAATACGGGTCTTGTCACGCGTCTCGTAGGTGATCGGCACCTGCTCGACGCCGAGGAACTTGCCGACAAGGATCGACAACAGCGCGGTGGTTCCGCCGGCCTTCCCGGTGAAGATCCTGGTCAGCGCTTTCACCGCATAGACGGAGGCTTGCTTGTCGATGAACAGGCCTGCGGTCCAGTTGCCGCGGCTCATATAGCCTGGGATTTCCATGACCAGACCGAGATTGAGGCCGGACAGGTCGACCTCGCCGAAATGGCCTGCGTCGATGCGGAAGCCCGCCCAGGTCTGGCAATAACCCTCCGTCGGCGGATGGCTGCCAAGCGACAGTACGCAAGGACAAAAAACCGTGCAATTGCAGGAGAGTACGAGCTCTCCTTTCATTGCCCAGCCTTGCTCTGCCATGGAATTATCCCCCGTCATGCCGAGACTACTAGCAGGGCGACTGCCCAGACAAGCAGTATCGCACCGGCCACTCGGGTTGGAAGGCTGCCGGTGGTCTGTTTTTCGATCAAGGTGAACAGGCCGATCAGCGCCATCCAGAACACGTTCATCGCGCCGACGGCAAACATCACCAGCATCAGCGCCCAGCAGCAGCCGAGGCACCACAGGCCCTGCTTCAGCCCTAGCCGGAAGATGCCACCCGGCTCCGCGCTCCAGTTGGAAAACAGTGTCGAGAACGGGTTCCGGCATTTTGTCAGGCAGGCCTGCTTGAGGCTGCTGAACTGGTAGAGGCCGGCAACCAGCAGCGCGGCCGCCGCGGCAAGGCCGCTCACCGGATCGAGCAATCGAGCGGAGGACGCAAATGCGTGGACGAGCAACGTCAGCACCGCGAAGCCGATAGAGGCGACAAGCCATGTCGAGAGGTAGCCGGCAACCAGGACCAGCGGGTGGGCCACCGGCTCGCCCTTGATGCAGGCGGTGTCGGCGATTTCACAATAGGTACGGATCATCGGCGCCGCCGACGGCAGCATCGTCGCCACGGCCATCAAAAACCACATCACGATCAGCGCCAGAACCGGTGCGCCGCCGGCATCAAGTGGTGCGGGCGTCAGGCACATGCCGAAGAAGCGGTCGAGGACATCCGGCAGCGGCAGTTGCGGCAGATATCGCAGGACCACATCGCCTGGTACGCCGGGGAGCCGGCCTTCGGCGCCGCGGATCGCCATGGCGCCGAGAATGAACCAGGCGAGCAGAATGCCGCCGGCGATGGCGATGTTGACCGTCAGGCGGGGGCTGCGGGCCAGGCTTGCCGTGGCGCGGCCGGCGCGGTCGAGATGGCTGAAATCGTCCTGCTGGCCGGTCATGACAACCGAATGAGCCTAATCGCCGCGTTGATCAAGCCGCATGGTCTGACCTATATCCATGGGTAGACACCTGCATCGCAAACTGGAAGTCCAATTTGGATCATCGCGAGACAGCACGGATACTGGTAGCCGGCAGCGGCCCTGCCGGACTGATCGCGGCGCTCGGTTTCGCCGAGGCGGGCTTTCCGGTAACCCTGGTCGGACCCGAAGCAGGCGGGCCCGATGGCCGGACCACGGCGCTGATGAACCCTGCTCTCAAGGTTCTCGATCGGCTGGGCGTGCTGGCCGAACTTGCGCCGAAGGCCGCGCCGCTGAAGGTCATGCGCATCGTCGATGCGACCAGCCGGCTGATCCGCAGCCCGGTGGTGACTTTTCGCGCCATAGAGATCGGCGAGGAGCAGTTCGGGCTCAACCTGCCCAATAGTGCGCTGAACCCGACGCTGGCCAAGTCCGTCGCGGCGCATCCCGGCATCGAATGGCTGACGTCGATGGTCGAGAGTTGGCGTCTGGACGCCGATCAGGCGCATGCCGTCTTGACTGATGGTCGCGAAGTCTCGGCCGCGCTTGCGGTCGCTGCCGATGGGCGCCTGTCGCCGGCGCGCGAGGCGGCAGGCATAGTGGCCTCGGTGCGATCCTACCGCCAAGCGGCGCTGGTGCTGAATTTTGGCCATCGCAGCGAACACGGCTTCACCTCGACCGAGTTCCACACAGAGACCGGGCCGTTCACCCAGGTGCCGTTGCCCTGCAACCGCTCCAGCCTCGTCTGGGTGGTGAAACCGGAGGCGGCGAAGGACCTCGCCGCACTCGATGACGCGACGCTTTCCGAGCGTGTCGAGCAGCAGATGCAGTCGATGCTGGGCCGGGTGTCGGTCGAGCCCGGCCGACAAATTTACCCGCTTTCTGCGGCATCACCGGGGCGCTTCGCGCAAAACCGGGTGGCGCTGGTCGGCGAGGCTGCACATGTATTCCCGCCGATCGGAGCCCAAGGTCTCAACCTCGGCATCAGGGACATCGAGGATCTGATTGGAATCGCTGGTGAAAATCGCGGCGACCCCGGCGCCGCGAAGGCCCTGGCCGCCTATGATTCCAGGCGCCGTCCCGACATTCTGGCGCGTTCCGGCGCGGTCAATCTGCTCAACATGTCGCTGCTTTCGGACATGTTGCCGGCGCAGATGGCACGCAGCGCCGGCCTCAATGTGCTCGGCAGTTTCGCGCCGCTGCGCGCCTTTTTCATGCGCGAAGGCTTGAGGCCGGGCAGCGGCTTTGCGGCGCTTACCGGCGGTTCAGGGAAACAGGTCCGGCGGTAAGATGCCGTGGCGGATCATGTAGAGCAGCCCGGTCACTGTCAGCACCGAGAGACAGGTGGTGATCATGACGCTGGCCGAGGCGCGTTGCACCCAGACGCCATATTGCTGGGCGATGACGAAGACGTTGGTTGCGGTCGGTAATGCCGCCAAAAGCACGGCTGAAAAAACCCAGATTTCGGAAAAGTTCCCGATCCAGCTCAGCACGACGTAGCAGAGCAATGGATGCAGGATCAGCTTCAGCGCCGCGATCGACGCCAGTTCATGCGGCACGCGGTTGAGCGGCCGGAGCGCAAGCGTCACGCCCATGGCAAACAGGGCACAAGGGGCGGCCGCCCGAGACAGATATTCGAGCAGGCGATCGACCGGCTGCGGTGGGTGAAAGCCGAGATAGGCGGCGCCGACGCCAAGCGCGGTCGCGATGATGAACGGGTGCAGGACGATTTTCCTGACTACGCCGAGGATGAGCCGCCACGGCGATGTCTTGTCGTCGCCCGACAGCGCCATCATCATGGGCGCGATGGCGAAATGCATGATATTTTCGAAGCAGAAGATCAGCGCGACGGGAACCGCCGCCTGTTCGCCGAAGGCGAGCAGCGCCAGTCCCGGCCCCATATAGCCGATATTGCCATAGGCCGCGGCCAGCGCCTTGATCGTCGATTGGGCGATCTCGCCGCGAGACGCCGTCACCGACCATACGAACATGATCGAGAAGGTCGTGTAGGTGGAAAACACCGAGCCGAAGATGAAGCGCCATTCCGTCAACTGCTCGAACGGCGTCCGGGCCAGCAATTGGAAGAACAGGGCTGGAAGCGCGACATAGACGATGAAGGTGTTCATCCAACCAAGCGCCTCCAGCGGCTGCCAGGTGATGCGTGCGACCAGAAAGCCGATGAAAATCAGCCCGAAAAACGGAAGAACAAGACCGACGACGTCAGACATTTTTGCCTTCGCCCGAAACCCCTGAGCCCGGCTAACCCGTAGCTTCTCCGGGCGTCAAGCGCTTCGGCATTGAATTGATACACGGCCTGCGTCAATAGAACCTGAAACCAGCCCTAAAGTCGGGCTCGATTTTTGATCGCAGCGCGTGTAAATTCAAAGCCTTAGAGGGTCTGCCGCGCATTCCGAGGGACGCCGGGCGCTTTTAAGGCTTAGTGGTGAGTACGATGAAAACAGCCAAATTCTCGATCGGACAAGTGGTTCGCCACCGGCTGTTTCCATTCCGCGGCATCATTTTCGATGTCGATCCGCAATTTGCCAACACCGATGAATGGTACGAGGCGATCCCGGCCGACGTGCGGCCGCGCAAGGACCAGCCGTTCTACCATCTGCTCGCTGAAAACTCGGAAACCGAATACATTGCCTATGTCTCCGAGCAGAACCTGCTCGAGGACCAGTCAGGTGAGCCGGTCCGGCATCCACAGATCGGCGAGATGTTCGACAAGCGGCCGGATGGACGCTACGAGCCGAAACGCCAGTCGAGACACTGACATCACCTTGCATCGACGTGACGACAACAAAAAAGCGGGGCATGACCCCGCTTTTTTGTCGCTCCGGTATCTGTCCCGGCGATTAGTTGGCGGCTTTGGCCTTGGCCTGCTCGTCCTTGAGCTTCTTGGCGAAGTCCTGGTTGTTCTTGACGACGAAATCCTGAAGTTTTTTCTGCCGATCCTCGATGTCCGACTGCTGCAGCGGCGCGCCGTCAAAGGCGCCGCTGAAGCCGGTCAAGGCAACCTTGATTGGATTTGGCTGGCTCTGGAAGTTGATCGAGGTCAGCGTGATCGCCTGTCCCTTCTTGAAGGACGCGACGAGCGCGTCGGTCAGCGGCACTTCTGCAACGCAACGGTCGGCGAAGCAAATGACATAATCCAGCTTCGTCGCCTTGCCGGCGTCTATCTGCAGGGCGATGCCGGGGGGCACCAGGCGACCTGGGGGAACCGTGACCTGGAAGACCTTGCGGTTTACCTTGCCCTTCAACTCGATCAGGCTGACGCCGGTGACGAACTGGCCGTTGCCGGCAGTGATGATGTTCTGGACATTGCAGATGTCGACATCTTCCTGCTTGGTGCAGGCCTTGAACCAACCCTGCGGAATCTGTTGCTGTGCCGAAGCGGTGGGAAGTCCGGCGCCCAGAAAGCCGACCACGCCCGCGGCCAGGACCGAAAGGCGGTATGCGTTGCTGTTCAGGCTCGTCATGTCGTGCATTTCCTCTCAAATGATCCCGGGACCGGCTTCTTCGCGCCGTGTGGTCCTGCTACCTGTTGCCGAATTGAGGCAACAGAATGACTTCGGAGCGCGTGTTACACTGCATGAGCAGCCGAATCCAGCCCGCCGCCTGCAATTCTTGGCCTCGCAATTTGGGTCGTGCGATTTGGATTGATGTATCTGGCCGGAGCGCCGCGGCGCCATGTTAGGGTGCACTCCGAATCATCAAGCCGCCCAGTAAGGAGACGGTCATGGGCCGCATTCTTGTTTGGCTGATCGCCGCAATCTCGTTCTTCGCCTTTGCACCCGGCGTGGCGATGTCGGAACCGAAACATGCCATCGCCATGCAGGGCGAGCCGGCGCTGCCAGCCGACTACCAGCATTTCGACTACGTCAATCCCGATGCGCCCAAGGGCGGCAACATCACTTACTGCGTCGTCGGCAGCTTCGACAATCTGAACCCGTTCATCCTGAAGAGCCTGCGCACCACGGCGCGCGGCATGCAGGACCTCATTTTCGGCAATCTCGTCTTCGAGCCGTTGATGATGCGCAACTACGACGAGGCCTTCACCCTCTATGGCCTGCTCGCAGACACAGCCGATATGGACCTGGAGCGCAAATCGATCGAATTCCACCTTAATCCAAATGCGAAGTGGTCGGACGGTGAGCCGGTGACGCCGGATGACGTGCTGTTCACCTACGATGTCTTCACCGACAAGGGCCGCCCGCCCTACAGGGATCGCATGAGCCTGATCGCCAAGCTCGAAAAGACCGGCGATCACAGCGTGCGCTTCACCTTCAACGACAAGGCCAATCGCGAGACCCCCTTGATCATCGCGCTGACGCCGATCATCCCAAAGCACGCCTTCAACAAGGATATCTTCGACAAGACGACGCTGAAGCCGGTGATCGGCAGCGGTCCCTACACCATCGACAAGGTGCAGCCGGGACAGCGCATCGTCTTCAAGCGCAATCCGAATTACTGGGGCAAGGACATCCCTTCCAAGCGCGGCTTCGACAACTACGACCAGATCACCATCGAGTACTTCCTCAACGCCAATGCCAAGACGGAAGCGTTCAAGAAAGGCATCTGCGCCATTTACGATGAGGGCGATCCGGTCAAGCGCGAGCGCGATATCGATTTTCCCGCCTTTCATCGCGGCCAGGTGATCGCCGAGACCTTCGACACCGGCATACCGCCCGTGGTGACCGGCTTCCTGTTCAACACGCGGCTGGAGAAGTTTTCCAATCCGGAGGTGCGGCGCGCGCTCGGCATGCTCTACGACTTCGAATGGGCCAACAAGAACCTGTTCGGCGGTAAGTACACGCGCACGATGAGCTACTGGCAGAATTCCGAACTTTCCGCGCTCGGCCATCCCGCCAGCGACAGGGAAAAGGCGCTGCTGGCGCCCTACCCCGGCCGCGTGCCGGCCGATGTCATGGACGGCAGCTGGCGCCCGCCGATGAATGACGGCACCGGCCAGGACCGTAAGGTGCTGAAGGTGGCGTTCGACCTGCTGAAGAGCCAGGGCTACACCGTCAAGGACGGGGTCCTGCTGGACCCAAAGGGAAACCCGTTCGGTTTCGAGATCCTGACGGCCTCGCAGGACGAGGAACGCTTTGCCGCCATCTATCAGCGCTCGCTGGAAAAGATCGGCATCGCGGTGACCATCCGCAGCCTCGAGGCCGACCAGATCCAGTCGCGCAAGCAGCGTTTCGACTTTGAGGTTCTTGTCGGGTCGAGCGGGTTCAGCAACTCGCTGTCTCCCGGTATGGAGCAGAACCTTCGCTGGGGTTCTTCAGAGGCCAAAAGAGAAGGTTCATTCAATCTGGCCGGCGTCGCCGATCCGGCGGTCGACGCGGCGATCGACGCGATGCTGAGAGCACGGACCAAGGAAGACTATGTCGCCGCCGTGCGCGTGCTCGACCGATTGCTGATCTCCGGCAATTACATGGTGCCGATGCAGTACAACGCGCAGCAATGGCTCGCTTACTGGAATTACCTGGACCATCCCAAAAAGACGCCCATATTCGGTTATCAATGGCCGACCTGGTGGCGCAAGCCGAACTGAGCGTGGCCGAGATCGGTCTCGCTGAAACGTTCGGCTGCAGGAGATCAAGATGAGCGATGACAATTCCATTACCGTCGACGTGGTTTCCGACGTCGTCTGCCCCTGGTGCTTCGTCGGCCAGAAGCGGCTGGATAAAGCGATTGCCGCTGCCGGCGACGTTGAGGTTCATGTGCGCTGGCGGCCGTTCCAGCTCGACCCGACCATCCCGCCCGAGGGCAAGGACCGGCGCGAATACATGCTGGCCAAATTCGGCAGCGACGAGCGCATCCGTCAGATGCATGCCCGCATAGAGCCGCTCGGCGAAGCCGAAGGCATCGATTTCGCTTTCGACGCCATCAAGGTGGCCGCCAACACGCTGGACGCGCATCGTGTCATCCGCTGGGCCGGTGCCGCCGGTGAAGCCGTGCAGAACCGGCTCGTGCGCCGGCTGTTCCAGCTGTATTTCGAGGAAGGCGGCAATATTGGCGACCACGCCGTGCTGGTCGATGCCGCCCGCGAGGCAGGCATGGACGCTGCCGTGGTCGAAACGCTGTTGCCGACCGATGCCGACGTCGAGGAGGTGCGCACAGAAATCGCCACGGCATCGCGGATGGGGATCACCGGCGTGCCGTGTTTCCTGCTCGAAGGCAAATACGCCGTCATGGGCGCGCAGGACCCCGACACGCTGACGGATGCCATCCGCCAGGTCGCGGCTGCAAAGGCCAAGGGCGAGCTGGAAAAGGCCGGCTGACCGAAGTTATTTCACCGTCACCTTGGCTTTGCTGAGGAAGAAGCCATGCCCGTTGCTGCCCGTGCAGGTCAGTCCCTTGGTTGACGACTGGCAGGTAAACGGCCCTTTGCTCCAGCTGTTGCCATAGGCCAGCTTCGCGACATCGCTGCAGCAGCCCTGCTCTCCCGGATTCTTGATCAAGGTCGCCGGGCCGTTCGGCCCAAGGATCACGGTGACGTAGCTGGGCTCGACGCGCGAACAGCTCAGTTCCGGACCGCCATCCTGTGGTTCGTAGGTGCTGGTGCCGCCCTTCGGCGTGTAGATGCAGCCGATGTTGCCGGACGGAGCATTGAACTCGATTTGCCCTTCGGCGCTTGCCGGAATGGTCTGGCTGACGGCATGCGCAAGAGGCAGCCAGGCAAAGAGCGTCACCATTGCGGGAACGGCTGCGCGTGCAAGCATTGGGGAGCTTCCTTGTTGGGGACCGGACATGCATCGGTGCCGACAGTGCCCGGCAAGGTTCATTCCAGTGCGCTTGATTGTCAAACGGTGTTGAGCTGCAGCTAAAAAGCGTGGGCCAACTCATGAGCAGTCGCCGTGCAGGAGCGACGATCTTGCGTGCCCAACCATGATGGCCGGTGAAATGATTCGGGCGGCCTGGGGCGATCACGGACGGCAATTTTTCGGGCGATCCGGTTAGCGCGCGGTGGGAAAACCGGCCGACGGGCAGGCCTTTTGGTCACAAAGCCGTGTATGAGCCTTCCCTCAGGGAATATATTCGCACATCTGAGCGTTCTCGCAACACATTGAAACAAAGGACAAATTCGGCCCAAAGACGGCGGTCTCGCAGCACCAACTGTTGCCTCATGGCAACGGCGGGTGGGCTGCTTCACATTCGCCGGGATAAAATTCATAGAAAATGATCAATTGGTGTTACTATCCGTAACAAAACTAAAAAGGTTTGGGCGGGATTGTGATTCGGGTCGACAGACCGCGACGTTCAATATCGGCACTTTGGAACCGCGACGCCCCCGCCGGGCCGTCGCCCCTGACGCCAGTATCGTCGATGCGGACCTTCTGGGGACTGATGCGGGCCTACTGGTTCTCGGACCGGTGGAGAGAGGCCTGGGCTCTCACCGTCGTCCTCGCACTCATCATAGCCCTGTCGAGCAAGGCCGACGTCTGGTTTACCGTGTTGGCGGGCGAACTGGCAGCCTCAATCGCTTTTTTCCACGACGCCGCGAATACCACGCCCCTTGAATCAGTGCTTACCAATGCCGGCCTGCTTGTGCTGCTGGTCGTGTTCAAGGACATGGGAATCATAGGCGCCTGCAAATTTGTATCGGCGACATTGCATCGCAAATGGCGCGCCTGGTTGAACGCGCGTTTCAATGCGGCGCTGCTTGATACCAACCATACGCACTACCACGCTCAGAATGGCTCGCCAGATGCGCCAGCGCCCGACAACATCGATCAGCGCGTGCAGGAATCCATCAAAGACATGGCGGGCGGCGCCATCGGGCTTGCCCAAGGTGTCTTCGGCGTCTTCACCTCACTTTATTTTGTCGGCGGCGCTTTGCTGGCGAATTCCGTGGAGGTAAAAGGCCTGGATGCCCTCGGCAGCTATGGCAGCGCCGTCCTCGCTCTGCTGGCGGTTGCCATCTATGTGCCCGTCAATACCTGGATCGCGATCAAACTCGGCGGAATGCTGGAGTGGCTCAATGTCAGGATGCAGAAGGCCGAAGGCACCTATCGCAGCGAGCTGATCACCTTGTTGCGCCGCAGTTTCCATGTGTCGGCGTCGCAAGGCGAAGACGTGCAAAAGACGATACATGGACGGCTCTATCTCGATATCGATACCACCTGGTCGAAGCTCAACATCGTCAACACCCTCTATGCGGGATTCGAATCGGTCTATAATTTCGTCGGGGCCAAAGTTGTCGCCTACGGACCTGGTCTGGTGCCGTTCATCCACAACGGCGTCGACCTCAAGGGCTACATAACCGGTTCCGAGCAGGTCAACGCGCTGATCAGCAAATGTTCCTGGTTCATCCATGTCATGCCGAGTCTCGCCACCTTGCGGGCCAACAGCCAGCGCGTCATTGAATTGGCGCACGCCATTGAAAACGTCCAACAGCCGCAGGAATTCTACAGCCAGACCGGCCGTTCCGATTTCCACTATGCCAGCCAGAACCCGGTCTTCGGCCTGACCATCCAGAAGCTTGAACTGGCGCATCAGGGTGAAGACGCCACGCCGTTCCTGAGCGCAGCCAATCTGCGCTTTCGGCGCGGCGAGTGGGCATTCCTCAAGGGCGAATCCGGCTGCGGCAAGACTTCGCTGATCAAGGCGATCAACGGCTTGTGGCCTTATGGCCGCGGCACCATCGTCTTCCCTGACGGTGTGAGGAGCTTCTATGCCGCACAGGAGGTCAAGCTGCAGCTGGTGTCGCTGAAGCAGCTGGTGTGCCTGCCCGGCTCCGAGGACGACTATGGCGATGCGCAGGTCGCGGCAGCCCTGCACAAGGCCGGCCTTGGCGATTTCATCGAACACATGGCCGATGAAAGCCGCGAGGGAAAGATCTGGGACCAGCTGCTGTCCGGCGGCCAGAAGCAGAAGCTGGTTGTGGCCCGCATCGTGCTGCAGCAACCGGGACTGTTGTTCCTCGACGAAGCGACCGGCGCGCTCGATCCGGATGGCAAGATCGCCTTCCACCAGGCCATCAAGGACAACTGTCCCGATGTCACGGTGATCAGCATCATGCATGAGGCGGTGCCGCCACGTTCGGCCTCGGGCGAGGAATTCTACCATAGCGTGGTCGCGATCGCCGACGGCGTCGCCACCAAGAGGCCGCTTGTTCCGAACCTTCCGCGCGAGCTCACCACCATCCTTACGCAGCCGCGGCCGGTCGAGGACAAATGGATGCGTTTTTCACGCCGGCTGAAGCAGAAATAGCAGCCACGCCGAAGCGCGTTCCGCCACTGGCGGCGGGGCACTCGCTCCCTCCCCCTTCAATAATCATCACAGTCTCGCGATTGGGCCGGCTCCCGGCTGTTTTCCGCCACTCCCGCGATTGACTCGCCAAGATGCGCTCCTATGTTGCGCCCGCTCGCTGAATTCCAACTCGAACCCGCGAGCAGAAAGGTCACCGCGCCATGCCTGGCGACAGTAGTCGAACGCAACCGCCGTCCGCCTCGATGTGACCTCTAACGGCTCACGTCCCGCCGGACGGCAAGGAGTGAGCCATGAACGAATTTACCCCCGTCGTAGCAAGCGACGATGCCGTCGCTATCGCGCGTATCCTTGCCAATGATCACGTCGCCGATGTCGTCGAGGCCCTGAACCGGGAATCTCGCGATACCGCGATAGAACTGCTTTGCGAAATGCCGTTCGAGCGGCTGGTCGAGATCTTCGACCAGCCTGAACTCGACGGCGCCTCCGATCTGGCCGAGGCGCTGCCGCGCGCCAAAGCGTGCAAGCTCCTGACCGCCATGTCGGTCGACCGCGCCGCCGATATCCTGCGCGAACTGGACGAACCGGCGCGCTCCGAGCTGCTCGGCGGGTTGGTCCCGCCGCTGCGGGCAACGCTGCTTTCCATTCTCGGCTATCCCGAAGGCAGCGCCGCCTCGATCATGACGACCGAATTCGTCAGCGCGCCGTCGGACTGGACCGTCGGGCGCACGCTCGACTACATCCGCAAGGTGGAGCGGACGCGGGAGACCGTCTACGCCATCTACATCGTCGATCCAGACACGCATGTGCTGGTGCGCTCGACCGGCCTGCGCCGGCTGATCACCGGCGAGCCGGACGATCCGATCCTGTCGGTGGCGCCGGATCGCGCCCCGGTGACGGTGACGCCGCTGACCGATCGCGAAACTCTGGCGCAGACGATCTCCAAATATGACCTGCTCGCGGTTCCCGTCGTCGACCATGGCAAGATCCTCGGCATCGTCACCATCGACGACATCATCGACACCATGATCGAGGAGACGACCGAGGACGCGCATCGCTTCGGCGGCATGGAGGCGCTCGACGAGCCCTACATGAAGATGAGCTTTCTCGCCATGATCAAGAAGCGCGGCGGTTGGCTGTGCGCGCTGTTCATCTCGGAGATGCTGACCGCCAATGCCATGCAAAGCTATGAAGGCGAACTGGAAAAAGCGATCGTGCTCACTCTGTTCATCCCGCTGATCATGAGCTCGGGCGGCAATTCCGGTTCGCAGGCGACCTCGCTCGTCATTCGCGCGCTGGCGCTGCGCGAAATCGGCCTTCGCGACTGGTGGCGGGTGGCGTTGCGCGAATTGCCCACCGGCTTCGTGCTCGGCGCCATGCTTGGCGTGGTCGGCATCTGCCGCATCGCGCTCTGGCAATATATGGGCTTCTACGATTATGGGCCGCATTGGCCGCTGATCGCGGCGACCGTGGGGGCAGCACTCGTCGGCATCGTCACCTTCGGCTCGCTGTCGGGGTCGATGCTGCCGTTCGCGCTGAAACGGATCGGCTTCGATCCGGCGAGCGCCTCGGCGCCGTTCGTCGCCACGCTGGTCGATGTCACCGGCCTGGTGATCTATTTCTCGGTGGCGCTGGTCATCCTGCGCAGCACTTTGTTGTAATAAGCTTCAGGCCTCCCATCGCGGTGGCAACAGCGGCTGCCATGGGGGGTTCTTCAAGATCGAGCGCGCGGGCGTCAATCGACCCGCAGGCCGTTCTTCACGCGGTAGGTGGGCTTGTACATGGTGACCAGTTCCTCCGCTGCCGTCGGGTGGACGGCCATGGTGCGGTCGAAATCATCCTTGGTGACGCCGGCCTTCAGCGGAATGCCGAGCAACTGCGCCATCTCGCCGGCGTCCGGCCCGAGGATGTGCGCGCCGAGCACTTTTCGCGTGGCGCCATCGACCACCAGCTTCGTCAGCATCTTTTCGTCGCGACCCGACAGCGTGTGCCGCATCGGCCGGAATGTGGCGCGGTAGATTTCGATATCGGAGTAGCGCTTGACGGCATCGTCCTCGGACAGCCCGACGGTGCCGATCTCCGGCTGTGAGAAGACGGCGGTCGGAATGGTGTCGTGGTCGGGCGCGGTCGGATTGCCCTTGAATGCGGTCTCGATGAAGCACATGGCTTCGTGGATCGCCACAGGCGTCAACTGCACGCGGTTGGTGACGTCGCCGATCGCCCAGATGTTGTCGATGTTGGTGCGGGAATACTGGTCGACAACGATGGCGCCGGTTATGCCGAGCTCGATACCGACGCCTTCCAGGCCCATATTCTCGGTGTTTGGGAGGCGGCCGATGGCGAGCATGACCTGGTCGATCGTCAGCACCTTGCCGCCGGTGACCAACGCATCCAGCCTGCCGTCCGGCCGTTTGCGGACCCATTCCGACACGGCGTGGCAGAGGATCTTGATCCCCTTCTTTTCCATGGTTTCGTGCAGCATGTGCCGCAGGTCCATGTCGAAGCGCGACAGTATCTCCTTGCCGCGATAGACCAGCGTGGTGTCGACGCCCAAGCCATGGAAGATATTGGCGAATTCGACGGCGATGTAGCCTCCGCCCTCGATCATGATCGCCTTCGGCAGTTGCTTGAGGTCGAAAACCTCATTGGAAAAGATGCAATGCTCGTGACCGGGCAGCGCCGGGTGCGGCGCCGGCCGGCCGCCGGTGGCGATCAGGATCTGGTCGGCGGTGACGGTGCGGTCATCGCCCAGGAGATGCACGACATGCGGCTCGACCAGCATGGCGCGCGAGTGGAACGTCTCGCCGCCGGCGCCTTTCACGTTCTTTTCGTAGATCGCTTCCAGACGGGCAATCTCGCGGTCCTTGTTGGCGACCAGCGTCGGCCAGTCGAAGCTCGCCTCCGGCACCGTCCAGCCATAGCCGGCGGCGTCGGCAAAATGCTCGGGAAATTGCGAGGCATAGACATAGAGTTTTTTCGGCACGCAGCCACGGATGACGCAGGTGCCGCCATAGCGGTATTCCTCCGCGATGCCGACACGTTTGCCGAGCGCTGCCGCTACGCGCGCCGCCCGAACCCCGCCGGAGCCGCCGCCGATGACGAAGAGATCGTAGTCGTAGCCGGCCATGCTGCTGTTCCTTGCCCCAAGAAATGTTTGAGACAGGTAGGCTGCATCAAGCCAAAAGAAAAGCCCGGTTTCCACCGGGCTTTCTGGTCCAGCGGCAAGGATGCCGGTGGCGAAATCAGACGTCTTAGTTCTTCGGCGCTTCCGGCTGGTCACCGTCTGCGGGCGCATCGCCGTCGGCAGGTGCAGCGCCATCGGCGGGGGCAGTTGCGTTATCCGGCGCAGGCGCGGCCGGAGCAGCGGCCTTCGCGGCGGCTGCCAGCGTTTCGCCGACCTGCTGGGCGAGATCGCGCGCCAGGCCGTTCTGCCAGATGTCGGCGGCCTTGACCAGTTCGCGCGTCACGTTGGGGCCGTTGTCGAGCAGCTTCTTGCCGGCATCGGAATTGTAGAAGGCGGCGATGTCGGTGAGATCCTTCTCGGAGAACACCTTGGCATAGGCGAGCGCTGCTTCCTTCTCCAGATCGGCACGGCGCGAGGCCAGCGCCAGTGCCTTTTCGCTGACGGTCTTGCCGATCAGCTCCTGCATATCAGGGTTCTTCTGGATAAGCTGCTGCTCGAGCGAGGCCGCCGCTTGCGGCAGGATGTTGTCGAACGAGTCGGTCGCGTGGATTGCCGTGACCGCCGCCCGTGCCGCCTTCAGATGCGATTCCGTGATCTCCTGCGAGAACGCCGGGGAGGAGAAGGCGAAAACGGCCGAAGCCGCCAGAACGGCGCAAAGATTGCGAACCCGGTTATGCAACATCATGATCGGTAGAACTCCCTGGTTTTCGGGCGGCATGGACGGTTTGGATGCCGTCGCCGCCGGCGATGATGGCCGCTGACGCCAGCCCGATGAAAAGACCATGCTCGACCACACCAGGAATGGCATGGAGAGCATTAGAAAGCGCTCTTGTATCCGGAATGCGGCCAAAAGATGCATCGAGGATAAAATGGCCGCCGTCTGTAACAAAAGGCTGGCCCCCCGTCATCCTCAATGTAACCGGGCCGGAAAGGCCGAGACTTTTGGCCGCTGCCGCGACCGCGATTTCGGTCGCGCACAGGCCGAACCGGTTGACTTCGATCGGCAAGGGAAACCGGCCAAGGGTGTCGACCATCTTCGAGCGATCGGCAATGACGATCATGCGCTGAGATGCCGCCGCGACGATCTTCTCGCGCAGCAGCGCGCCGCCGCCACCCTTGATCAGCGTCAGCGCCGCGTCGATCTCGTCGGCGCCGTCGACGGTGAGGTCGAGCTCGGGCGTTTCCTCAAGCGTCGACAGCGGCACGCCGAGTTCGCGGCAAAGGGCTGCAGTGCGCTCCGACGTCGGCACGCCGATGACGGTCAAGCCCGCGGCGATCTTTTCGGCCAGCAGCCGCACGAATTCGTCGGCCGTCGTCCCGGTGCCGATGCCGATGCGCATGCCGTCGCTGACATGGGCAAGGGCAGCCCGCGCGGCCTCGACCTTCAACTGCCTCGCATCCATGCTCGCCCCGGGGATTTGGCTTGGTTCTGATTTTTCTGGATGCGCGCTCCTAGCACTTTTGCCCGCAGGGTCAAAGACTTTGGCTCGCACCGGCTTGCCTGAAAGAAGCGCAGCCGCTATCGCCTGCCTGCAATGCATCAGCCACAGGACAGGCCATGACCCAACCGATCATCGTGTTCGACCTCGACGGGACGCTGATCGACACGGCGCCGGACCTGCTCGACAGCCTCAACCACAGCCTTGCCGCCAGCGAGCTTGCCGCTGTCGACGAGGCCGGCTTCCGGCGTTTTGTCGGCCAGGGCGGACGGGTGATGATCGAGCGCGCGCATACCGCGCAGCAGAAGTCGCTGGCGGTGGAGGAGCACGACCGGCTGCTCAAGCTGTTCCTCGACCACTACACGCTCAACATCCCCGGCAAGTCGCGCCCCTACCCCGGCGTGGTCGAGGCGATCGCCCGTTTCGAGGCGGCCGGCTATCTACTTGCCATCTGCACCAACAAATACAAGGCGAATTCGAAAGCGCTGATCGAGGCGCTCGGCCTGACAAAGCATTTCGCCGCGATCGCCGGCCAGGACACGTTCGCCTTCCGCAAGCCCGACCCGCGCCATCTCACCGAAACCATCAGGCTCGCCGGCGGTGACCCGCACCATGCGCTGATGGTCGGCGATTCGCAGACCGACATCGACACGGCCAAGGCAGCCGGCATTCCCGTGGTTGCCGTCGATTTCGGCTACACCGACCGCCATGTCAGGGAATTCGAGCCGTCGGCGGTGATTTCGCATTTCGACGCGCTGACGCTCGACCTGGCCGAACGGCTGATTGCTGCGGCGACCGGCTGAACGAAACGGGCGATTGCGCGGCAGCGTCCGCCCTTGCCTATTTCAGGCGTAGAAGGCAGGCGCATCGCCTTGACTTCAACCGCATGCCTCTCTTATATCGCGGCTCGCTTGGCCTTCGGGCAACGAGCGGGCGATTAGCTCAGCGGGAGAGCACACCCTTCACACGGGTGGGGTCGCAGGTTCAATCCCTGCATCGCCCACCATTTTCCTCTTTATAATCCAGATACATAGCGAGTTTTTGGATCGAGCGAGTAAATCGCTGGAACCGCATAGGCACCGCGCCATTGGTTTTGGCAGCAGATTGTGATAATATTCCTACCAGTGTCCACCGTCGGAATATCCGCCATGTCTGCCTCAGGTACAGAGCTACAAATTCGATTCGCGATTGCCTACGCCCGCAATGGCGGTAATGCGAAAGCTGCAGCGATCGAAGCCGGATATTCCGAAAAGTCGGCCGACGATCTGGGGCGCCGCGCGCTAGAGTCGCCAACCGTGCACGAAATGATCCTCCAGGAAGTCACTCGCCAGCGAGCGCGAGCGGGCGTTGTCGGCCTTCACGCCTTGATCACGGTGGCGGAAAGCGATAGGTCGCCAGCGCCTGCCAAGGTTGCAGCTGGTCGCGCACTTCTTGAGTTCGCCGGCTTGGCCGGTTCGTCCAGGGATCTTGACGACGAGCAGCGGCGCGATGGCGGCCCCGCGCCGGATTACAAAGCCATCCTTGACGGCTTTGCTCAGGCAGCAGCTGCAGCGATGGCGGCGCCGAAGTCGCTTCAATGAAAAAGCAAAGCGCCCGAGGCTCTGGCGAACCGCACAAGATTCCCGATATCTGCGCCGCGCTCGAGAGGCTGTCAGGGTTGCCCTGTCCACCTCACGACGCGCCCGACCAACGCGAACTGTGGGCGCAGTATGAAGTGACTTCGAACTTTCTTCTGGCAGCGCGGTATTCGAATGACCCGGTCAAGGCGCGGTGCCAGGCCGCCGAGTAACCTTGCGCAATGCCGTCTACCCATTGGAAATGCTTAGGCCGCACATAGAGCGCGGCCTAGGCAGGAAGTTGCTGGACGATGAAATCGTCGTGGGCGAGCTGTTGAGTTAGGCGCCTATCGGCGAAAGGAAGTCGCCGTCGACTTCCTGACCCGCAAAAGCCAGGTGAAAAAGCGCGATTGCGAACGCTTCGGCCTTGCCGGCGGGCCGAAAGCCGCGCCGTTCGGCTTCTGCAATCATCAGGTCAGACGACGCATTGCCGTTGCCTGTGAACCGCTTTTTCAGATTCGGCTCTGCAACTGCGGTGCAAGGTAATCCCTTCTCGTCGGCCCATTGCTTCAGCACTGCCGTTAGATCGGATCTTGCGGCCCGTCGCGCACCTGAGGTCTTAGAACGCTTCGGCAGCGTATACATGACCCTGGCGGCACCTAGTGCGCATTGGATTTCATCGAGCGCCTTAAGCAGATTGGCGATGATCGTTTCGCCGCGTTTTAGCCTCGGCCAAATCTGGTTGGACACTACATAGCTGCGGCCGCCGGCCGCTATGCCGCAGACTTCGCCAAGATTGATAGCAATCGTTTTCGATGTTTCGTTCGTAGTCATGTCCGTTTGCCTATTCAGTTTGAGCGACCTCTTATCGGGCCGAGATCATGATTGATCTAAAACCGCGCCAAAGCAAGTGTTAGTTTCGGCAAGTCATTGTTTTTGTGTATTGTTTTGTATCGATCTTGCTGCGATACTTCTCATCCTACAATGCAACAGCCGCCATGTGGGGTATCCACCCCCCGCCCCTGGTCGGATGTACTTTTGAGCAACCTTGCGTACCCGCTTTACTATGTTTTCATTTTGCGCAAAACTGGTTTGCAAGAGAACGTCAGACCGGACGGCCGGATCCATGTGGGGGGAGCAATATGCCTTGGATCGCTGCCGCGATCGTCACGGTCGCGGTGCTCTACTTCGGTATCAACTATTCTGGCTTCAGGAGGCTGCTCGCGTGGCTGGTCGCCGCCATGATCATGGTCGCGGCCGTGGGCGCCCTCTACTTCTACCACAGCAATGAACGAGCCGAAGCCCGGAACGCCTACGCCAAGACGCTTATAAAGCCGGATGAGATAGATCTGATCGACCTGCGTATGTCCCCTGACACGTTCCACTCGATCTCGGGTAAAATTCGAAACCGCAGCGCCTACCGTCTTAAGTCTGTTCGGATGAAAATCACGGCGCAAGACTGCGTGGAACTGAACGACAAATGTGATGTGGTCGGCGAAGCTGAGTATTGGGCATACGACTTGAACGTCCCGCCCCAGCAGTTGAGGGAGTTCAGCGGCTACGTGAGCCTGCAGGGCATGCCTGCTCCGACGTACATGCGATGGCAATACACAATCACGGAAATCGAAGCCGATCCGTGATTCCGGCCGGTCGCAATATCGACCGATAAGCTCGTCGAACGATTGACCTCATAGGAGAATTGTCCTATCTTGCTGTCGATCTGTCGTAATTGCCATGTCGCGAGTGGCGTCCCGTTCCAGGACCGCCGCGACATGACTCAGCCAGCCCCCTACGCCCGCGCCTTTTCATTCATCGGCTTTCAATCCGGGCACCCCAAAACTCCACTGCCCGGAGACAAGGTGGACGGAGAGCTGGACGCGGTTGCCGCGGCCACCCAGCGCTTCGCGGCGAACCTAGCCCGCTTGCAGCGCGATGACCTGGCGCTGGCCAACAACAGCCTCGGCTATCCCAGCTGAAGGACGAAGTGTCGCTCGGCTTCGGGCCGCCGTCGGCGTGGCTGACTGCGACCGCGTACACCGCGCGCGACACTGTTTTTCACGGCACTGCGTTCTACAGCTGCCTGGTTTCGCACACGTCAGGCGTTTTCGCGACTGACCTTTCCGGCGGCGATTGGGAGCTTCTGGCCGATTTCAGCTTGGTGATCGACACGGCAGGCGTCATGCTGCAGTCGACCTACGATCCGCAAGGCAAGGCCGCTGACGCGTTTGCGCGTGCCAACCATACCGGAACGCAGCTGGCGGCGACGATCTCGAACTTCTCAGCGGCGGCCGATGCGCGGATCGCGGCAGCCGTTGGCGTGTCCGTCCAGCCGCTTGACGCGGATCTGACTTCAATCGCGGCGCTCGCCACCACGTCGTACGGTCGTGGCTTGCTGACTTCGGCAAGCGTTGCTGCGCTTTCCGCCACCTTCGTCAATCTGCAGACTGGCACGAGTGCCGTTTCCCGCACGATTCAGAACAAGTTCACCGAGATACTGTCGGTCAAGGACTTTGGCGCTGTTGGCGATGGTGTCGCGAATGACACGGCAGCGATTGCTTTGGCCGAGACTGCCCGTGCGGCTATCGGCGGAGAACTCATCTTCCCGCCCGGCACTTATCTTTTCGACGGACAGGCGATCAACCGCGCAACTGGTGGCGGATGGCGGGGCATCGGTGAGGCGAAACTGATCCCGACCGTCAACAATACGATCATGATCGACATAACTGGCGCGGTGATTTCGGCGAATTCGCCGATCCCGTTCAAGCTCCAGAACTTGCACTTTGCCGCCAACGGCAAGACCGGCGTTACCGCTGTTCGGGAAACGACGCCCTACTATACCTCGCTCAAGGGGCTGAGCTTTACCGGCGATATGGCCTACTGCGCGATCTTCACCGGTAACAGCGGGGCGTCGCAGACTGGCTGGATCAATATCGATGATATCCATCAGCGCGGCGCAGGAACGTGGGTCTTCCAAGGTTACGACGACACGCACTACATCTTTAACGTCAACATCACGAACTTCAATCAGCAGGGCACCGGCGCGTCGACCTGGCAGGACTTGAAGATGTTCAAGCTAAGCCGCGCGGTTTCGGTCTACTTCAACAACGTGAACGTGGCATCGCTCGACGGCGGCGCTGACGGCATTTCCATGACAGGCGACTGTCAGGGCGTGTTTCTTAACAACGTGATTATCGGCTGGCCGCGTGTTGGTGTTCACGCACAGGTCGGTACCGACACGCTTATTCCGTCGTACGTCTACATCGTCAATTGCGGCATGGATCAAGCGACCATCGCCGGCTTCGACATCGCGGGCCGGACCTGGCGCATTCACAACTCGAACTCGACCAACGGCTACCTGCGGGGCAGTACCGATGCGTCCTTGCGCATTCGCGCTACTGCAACCGATATCGTCGTGCGGGACTTCCTCGCGGCATACATGAACCATGATGGCATCAAGGTGGATGTGGGCGCGACCAAGGTCATCCTTGCCGGCGTCACTGCCGAGAATAACAACCAGAACGCAGGCGGCAATTTCGAAGTCAACCTGACCAGCTGCCTGCGCAAAGACGTTATCATGGAAGGACGCAACTACATCGGCACTGCCGGTGTGAACGCGACCGGCCAGCGCGTCGTCAATGGAAAGTCATCTGAAGCGGTGTCGGTCAACGTAACGCCCGCTCAGACCACCGCCGTGACCACCGCCGAAGACCTGATGTCGTACACCATCCCTGCAGCGTCGCTAGTGATCGGCAGGCGGGTCCGTCTGAAGGCGTGGGGTACGACTGCTGCCAACGCGAACACCAAAACCGGACGGCTGTTCTTCGGCGCGACCAACCTGGGCGGCTGGACCGGGGCACTGAACGGCGTTGGTTGGAAGATCGAAGCGGAAGTGATCGTGACGGGCGCTGCCACGCAGTCTTACGTCCGCGAAACGCTCACCACCAGCACTCAAGTGACGAGCGGCACGGCGACCGAAGCAATCAGCGGAGCAATTGCTGTCAAGCTCCAGGGTCAGAACGGCACGGCGAGCGCCGGCGACATCACCTGTAATGGGCTTGAGGTTGAAGTTCTGGACTGACCGTTTGCGCCATCTTGGCAATCGGCCGCCAGTATCTCGCATATAGCCATTGCCCCAAACGACCGAATGCAAGCCCGCCTAGCAGCCCGCAAGACAGCGTCACAGCGATCATGCCCCACGGCATGCCGCTGGAGGATCGCCGCGACGGTCGGAATGCCCTGGTCACGAGCATCCGGACATTTACACCAAGCCACCGACTCCCTTAATGAAAAATGCAGAAGCAGGGAAAACTGAATTATGCCGCATGCTGCACCAGCAGACAATGCCGTCCGGGTTTCGGTGCTCTGCCAGACCTTCAATCACGCATCCTTCATCGATCAAGCCCTGGCCTCCATTATCATGCAGAAAACCAGCTTCCCGTTCGAGGTGATCGTGCACGACGACGCCTCGAGCGACGGAACGACAGACATCGTGCGCGCCTACGTGGCGAAATATCCGCAATTGGTGAGCGCGGTAACGCAGCAGACCAATCTGTATTCCTGCGGCATCAGGGGAATGGTCGCGAAGTTTCTGCTGCCGCTCTCACGGGGCCAATACTGGATTGTCTGCGATGGCGATGACTATTTCACCGACGAGAACAAGCTGGAGAAGCAGGTCAGCATCTTGGACGAGCGGCCGGAATGTTCGGTGTGCTTCCACCCGGTCCAGTTCCGTTTTGACGACGGCAGCGAACCCGCCTCTCAGTTTCCCCAGGATGGATCTATCGCCAGGTTCGACGTGGAAACTCTAGTGTCCCAAAATTTCATTCCGGCCAACTCGGCGATGTTTCGACGGCAATCCTACCGAAAGCTGTCGGTTTCGAACATGTTGCCGAACGACTGGTACATGAATCTGTTTCACGCGTTATCCGGCAAGATCGCCTTCATTCCTGAGGTCATGGCAGCATACAGACGCCACTCTGGCGGGATTTGGTGGCAGGGTTCTGAAAACAGATACGCGCATCTGCGCGCTCACGGCCTGAGCATCATGGTGATGCTGCACGAAGTCTTGAAATTATGTCCCAATCAGCCGTCCCGCCAGCAGATCATATGGGCCCAAATCAATGCGCTCGAAAAAGAAATTGTCTCCCTGTTCGGTATTCGTCGACGGTTATGCATTGACGCGGTGCTGCGATGATAATGGATGACCTAGCAACTCGGCTGGCAGGACGCGTCAGGCGAGCGACTTGGCTTGACTTGATCGGAGCGTCTTTTCTGTTCAACGCTGAGTGGTACCTCGACCACTATCCTGATGTGCGCGATGCCGGCGTCGACCCAGCCTTGCACTATCTTGTTCATGGTGGGATCGAGAATCGGGATCCGAGCCCGAGCTTCAGCACTTCCTGGTATTTGGATACTTATGAGGACGTCCGTACTGCCCGGATCAATCCGCTGTTGCACTATCTGTTGCACGGCAGGTTCGAGGGACGCATCTTCGCCACCCATCTGAAGGCCATCAATGATTTGTTGACCATCTCTCAAAAGGTCTTCGTCATCGGCAGAAACAAGACCGGAACAACCTCCCTTGCCGCAGCCTTGGGAATGGTTGGCTACAGGATTGGCTCGCAGCATCAGGCTGAGGGGCTGCTAGATGATTGGCACCGTCGCGATTTTCGTGCCCTGATTGATTATTGCCATTCGGCGGATGCTTTTCAGGACGTGCCGTTCAGCCTGCCCTCTACATACAGAGCGCTGGATATCGCCTTCCCAGGCGCAAAGTTTGTCCTGACAGTGCGGGATTCCGCGGATCAATGGTACAAATCGGTCACGACGTTTCACTCTCATCTGATCGGCGTGGACAGACAGCCGACACCAGCCGATCTCAAGCAGTTCGGCTACCATGAACCGGGTTGGTTGTGGCGCCAGCAGCTATACGTGTACGGCATCAATGAAGCGTCCTTGTACGACCCCGAGATTTACAAAGCGCACTATCTCAAGCACAACGCCGATGTGATCGAACATTTCAATGGGCGGCCCCATAGCTTGCTCGTGCTCAACCTTTCGCGCGACACGGCTGCCGCTGAACTCGCCCGATTTTTGGGCATCGGCCAGTTGGGAATGACCATCCCGCACCTGAATGCAACGCCTCGGCCACTGCGCGACGACAAGGCATGACCATGAGGCAACCCCACCTTGGCGGCCATCAGTTGGCGTTTGTTGGTGGCCTGCCACCACGATCCTACTTCGACCCAGATCTCGCCAGCCGACCCGCTGGCAGCCGAGTCCGCTATGTCGAAGCCAAGGTGCCGGATTGGCGCCGCCTGGCGGAATTGAGCATTCTTTGTGCGGAGCAGAATCAGTGGACCAACAGCGGACCCCTATCAGTAGCGCTTGGCCGCATCATCAGCCATGTCTCGCATCTACCGGAGTCGTACTCTACCGTGATGGCCAGTTCGGGAACTGCGGCCCTGTATGCCGCGGCCGGCATTTTTGCCGCGAAGGCAGGCAAGTCTCTGCGCTGGGCGATCTCGGCTTTCGGGTTCTCCGCGACGCAGACAGGCCCGTTTGCGGGAATGACCCGGGCGGTGGACTGTGACGCGCAGGGTTTTCTCGATCTCTCTACGCTTGGCACCATGCCAGATGACGGTTGGGACGGGTTGCTGGTCACCCGCCCCTTCGGACTACAGCGCGATATGTCGGCCTATCGAAACTTTTGCAGCGAGCGGGGCAAGCCCTTGATTGTCGACGCTGCTTTGGCCTTTCCTGGACAACGCATTGTCGGGCCGGACGTGATCGAGATCGTTAGCTTCCACCACACCAAGCCGTGGGGCTTCGGCGAGGGAGGATGTCTATTCGTGCCTGCTGCGGATGAGTCGCTGGCCCGCTCGATCCTGAGTTTCGGTGAGGATCAGCCGGCCTGGGTCCTGCCCAGCGCCTCCAACGGCAAGTTGTCGGACCTGGCGGCCGCCGCGATCATCGATCGGCTCGAGACGATGCCGGCTTGGTCGGCCCGCTATCGCGCTCAGCGCCGTCGAATTGCCGAATTGGTCGACCGATTCAACCTCAAACGGTTGGGAGATTATGATGACGTTACGATAGCGGCGAGCGTGCCGGTTCTGGCCCCCGGGCCGATCAGACTTGAAGATCTGCCGGATCTCGGTTTCGACTGCGGCAAGTACTACGTGCCCTTGTCAAACTCAGCCAGGATGGCCAGTTGCATCCATGACCGGATTGTCAACATTCCATGTCATGGCGGCATGGCTGATATTGCCGATGCGCAAATCGAGGCGTTGCTGGAGCTCATGGCGCGCGACTCAGTCTCTGCCGGAGCCTGTGCCACGAGGTAAGTCATGAAGGTAGTTGTTTTTGGCGACGGGCCGTTCGCCAGCTTGGTGTGGTATTCCCTGAAGCATGACAGCAGCCATCTGGTGGCGGCCTTCACTGTCGAACGTGCTTTTCTTTCGAAGGACCGGCACCACGATCTGCCGGTCTATGCATTCGAGGATATCGAGGGCATCTTTGATCCATCTGAAACCGCGATTGGGGTTGCGATCGGCCCGCACGACAACAATCGCGTCAGGGGAAGGCTGCTCGATCAGGTCAAGGCGCGGGGGTTCCAGACGATCAGCTATTTGGCTAGCCGGGCCATCGCCGCGCCCGATTTCAGGATCGAGGAGAACAGCTTCATATTCGACGGCGCGGTAATCCAGCCCTTCGCGACAATAGGCGGCAACTGCATAATCCGCAGCGCCGCCCATGTCTCGCATCATGTCCGTATTGCCGATAGATGCTTTATTGCTGCTGGGGCCTGCATTGGGGGAAATACGAGCATAGGACCGGGGGGCTTTGTCGGCTTGAACGCAACAATCTATGACAATATCGAAGTTGCGGCAGATTGTACCATCGGAGCAGGTTCTGTAGTGACCCGCTCGACCGAACCCGGCGGAGTCTATGTCGGAGCGCCGGCTCGCAGGTTGCGCCACAACTTCAGCTTCAGGGGATCGACGCCGCCGCCATAGACCATCATCAGGTCTGCGGACCGGCAGTAGCGGACATTGCCGCAGCTGCACTCTGCCTTCACAAGCATGTTGTGCCGGGTCGCCTTGCCCAGCGTGTCGATCGGATCGTGCGCCATGTGAACAAAAAAGGAACATTTTCCTTGCCCGTCAAGACGATTTGTGGAATCTTTTCAGCATGAGCGATGAACCATCACGGCTTGCCGAAGGCATGACAGCGGCACCGCGTGATCGACGACGGGTCGACAATCCTGCGTGCGAGCACGCCGGCTGTGGCAAAGATGGAGGGTTCGGCTTTGCGAAGCCACGGGCGCCCTCGCACTGGTTCTGCATGGAGCACCGCGGCGAAGGAGAAACACGCTTATGATGGAGCTATTTACTTCGCCAAGGACCGGCAGGTCGAACTGACGTCGATTTTGCATCCCTGAAGTGGCAAGGTGGACTCGGCGGTGATACCGTTGATATGTGTCATACATGCTGATCAGCCCGCCCACAGGTTGGAAACCTCCCGGCAAGACGCTTATCATTGCGACCTTGCAGCGATCCGGCAGCACGCTTCTTTGCGAAAAGATGCGCAGCACGGGCGTGCTGGGAGATCCGAAAGAATACTTCAACCGAGAAGAGAAGACCCCGACGGTTGAGCGTTGCACCCGTATTGCCGCCAGCGCCACGCCAAACGGAGTAGCAGCTACCAAACTGTTCCCGTCCCATTTCTATGAGCTAAGCAGGGATATCAGGCTTACGGAGTGGTTTCCTGACCCGGGGTGGATATACCTTGAAAGGCGCGATCGGCTCGGCCAGGCAATTTCCTGGGCAAAAGCATCGCAGGATGGTGCTTGGACCAGCAAGACTGCTGCCGTGAAGAAGGCCGAGTACTCGGCGTATGGCATCGACTTCGCCCTTGCCCAGATTGCCATCGGCACCGGTCGCTGGAATTCGTTTTTTGCTAGGGCCGGGATCGAACCACTCCGCCTGTTCTACGAAGACACGCTTGACGATTTCGACAGCGTCAGCCCGCACATCGGCCTTCTGGCGGGGTTGGATGCTCCCGTGCCTCGTGAGGGCAAGCTGAGTCTCAGACGGCAGCGAAACGAGCAAAGCGATGAATGGCGGCGGCGGTTTCTTGCCGAGTGCGACCCGGACGACTTCGACAGGCCGATTGTGCGGCTTCGTAAGCGCAGAAGGTCCAAATGGATATTCTGGAGGAAATGGTTCCGCGGCTAGAGCATTTCACCCGTGCGACGCCGCGTTACCTCCAAAAGCGATTCAAATACGCTTTCGACCTCGCCGTTGATTTCGTCGGCAGGGATGCCGGCCTTCTCGGCTGCGGTCATCAGCTGATCTGCCAGGTCGCTGGCATCGATCGGATCTCCCCGCGCCACAATAGGCAGTTGCTCGGCAGCAACCCACCTGTCGAGAAATCTTAGGCCACGTGTGCTCACTTTGTGCGGCGCTCGGGCGCGCATTAACCACCTCCAAGGATGTGATGCACCCTAAAGATCGCGCTAGGCGTTGTGCAGATATGGAAAATCATCAGCACAGATTTTACTGCCACATGGAAGCCAAGGGAACGTGGAGTGTTTGGGACTGCCTCGCCAATAGGCCCGCCAGATTGGGTGGTGGTGACCTTATCGGGTGCACGGCTCAAAGAGCCGAAGCTGCGGAGCGCGTCCTGACTCGGATTTACAAAGGCGGACTTGATGCCATTGCTCTTCGAATCGGCGGAATTGTCGGTTAGCTGGATTGCGCCCCATCAGTGCGGGGCGAGTGCGGCAAGTGTCAGCGACATAAGCGCGGTTCGGAATCGCCTCAAGGATGACCTCGAACACGCTGCCAACCTCGTCGCTGATCTCGTCGGAACTGATGCCCTCTCGATCGGCCGCCTCATTGCCTGGTCGGCAAGATCGCTGATCGCGACAGCATCATCCATGTCATCGACCAATACGTTGGGCAGGTGCTCTGCCATCCATTTGTCTAGAAAGTTGACGCCACGTGTGCTCATAGCGGCATAAGACCGAATCACAGAGTTAGGTTCCCGACGGCAGATGATTGACCGCGCCTTCGTCCAGTTCGGCTTCCAGCTCGTCGCTGACTGGATTCGGCGCGGCGCCGCGCCGAACGCCATCGAAGCCCTGCAGCCACGCATCGGCGTGTTCCTGCCAGTAAGTCGGCACCTCACGCTCCTTGCCATCCTTGCGCGCTTGGGCGCCGTACATCCAAGCGTAGGTGGCGCGTTCCTGATCTTTCTTAGGCATGGCCATTTGCATCATCCTCCCAGAAATCCAGCAACCTTGCGTGCCGCAGCTTCTCTTCGCCTTTGAGGGTCTCGACCCAGCCAACCAGTCCGGGCTTCAGCCACTCGGCCTTTTCCTTTTTATGTCCCTTCGGGACCGGGCCGCCAACCTTGCCCTGGACACGATCCCAAAGCGCTTGCCGCTCAGCGGCATTGAAGTTGACGAGTGCGCCGCCTTTGTAGAGGCCCTTTTCAGCCATGATCACCTGGGTAGCTTTGCCGCGCTCGCGCTGTGCACCGATGATTTGCATTTCCTTTTCCTCAAAGCACTTGATCTTGCGCCAAGCGCTCGTTTGCCGCTGCGATATGGACTGCCCTTGAGCTTCGAGACCATGCCTTCTAGCCCGTCTCGTCGACCAGGTGGCAAACGGCGTCACCAGTGCGGCATCGCTTCGCTGAATTGAATGTGCCCGCCAGTCGGGACCATGTCCTGCAGGATATCGCGACGATCTACGGTCGGCATCCCGCGCAGGTCATGGCCGTTCAGGAACAGCAGATCGAATGCAACCAGGTAGATATCCGGCGACGGGCGCCGTAACCCAATCACCGCCTGCATGGCATGGAAGTCTGGCAGGCCGGCATCGTTGATCATGATAGCTTCGCCTTCGAGGATGAAGCTTTCCGCGTCGATCGCCGCCGCCTCTTCGGCGAGGTAGCGATATCGAGCCGTCCAGTCGAAGCCGTTCTTTGTGAAGAAGCGGATGCCGTCTTCATCCTTGATGACCTGAGTGCGGTAGCCATCAAACTTGATTTCGTGGCTCCAATCGTCGCCGGCCGGCGGCACATCGAAAAGCTCGGGCTCCATTGGCCGGATGAATTTTAAACGCATGAACACACCCGCACACCCGGCCATTCAATAAGCTTAAGCTAAAATGGTTCCGAAACCGGAAATCAGCCTTTTGGTGCAACAAACACGTCAACTCGACGTTGCGGGATGAGCGAAGGAGGAATCGATATGGCCGACGACAAGAGCAAGCGGGATTTCCGCGATCGGGACCGGGTCTCAGCCGACGAGGATTATGAAGTTGAATATTTCGCAACAAAGACCGGCATCACACCCCAGCAGGTCAAGGAGCTGATCGCGAAGCACGGCAACCAACGCGAGACTTTGGAGCGGGTAGCCAAGGCGCTGCGGAAACAATGACCAGGCTATCTGATCTCGGCAGACCGCTGGTCGGGCACCGACACGCAACAGCGGGTTTCCATAGTCACGGCTACATCCGAAGAATCGACCGCTTAGAGTAGCAATGTGTGGTTGCCGCCACGGTCCCATACAATTTAGAAGGCCGTTCCCTATGGCTGGGTCGTCCCAACCCGTCGATTCAATTGGCTTGTGCTGAAATGGATCGAAAATCCAATTTGGCTCGGAAACCAAAAAGCTCTTGTTGCGTTCGGCGCACTAAAAGGTCGGGAGGTGTGCGATGAGCACCTTTTTACCGCTTTTCGTTAGGCTGGTAGACCGGAAATCAATGACGGTTTCCTCTATCTGTGAGGCCGAGGAAGCGCTGCTGGGGCAGTGGCCAAATAAGGAAGCGGCGGCCTATAGGAATGCGTGCCGATTAATTGCGGAGGCCAAGGATGGAAGCTGCAGTCCGGCCGTAGCATTTGCGGCGTTCAAGGCCGCCGCAATCGACCAGCACTTGCTGCAGCCCGAGCCCGGCGCTCGGCATGTTCGACATAACGTGACATAAACCATCGTGATGATGAAGCCGACGTCCCCTAGTTCAAATAGGGACCGACACAGGGGAGCTCGCTTGGTCGCCCGACGGTGGGCTCGCACCGACCGGGGCAGGTGATGCGAGCCCGGCCGAGTCTTGCGGGACCTCGACCAGCAGCGAACACCCACTCGCTGCCGTGCTATCAACAAGCCCCCAAATTTCAGGTTCCGCTAACGTACAAAAAAGCCCACGACCGTTCAGGTAGTGGGCAGTTTTGGGAGACACTGAATGGGAACAGTGCGACTGCCCGAGTGTTTCGAGGCGACGATGTTCCAGGGGGATCACAGAATCTGCGTTCGATCTAGATTTAGAGTTTTGGACGTACCTGCTGAGGGCATTGCTGCGTTCAAAGCTGCCTTTGCCAAGGGCGTCTATTTAAACAGCCACATCCGCAATCGTTATGCATTCCCGCTCGAGTAAGGGAAGGCAGGAAGCTCATCGGCCGATTGACATAAGCGGTCCCAAGGGGGAAAGCCCGACCGTTGCCGTCTCGACATCGGCAGGGATCCGCACTGGGTAATCCCTGTTTCGTTTAGGTGTTGCCTCGAGTGGAACAACCACAAGCGCAGCTCGCTAAGCTGCGCCGGAATTCTGCTGCGCATTGCCGGCTTTGCTCAGCACAGAGTGTATCATTTTAGCACAATCTCCAATTGGTAGACTCGCGTGAAGCAAAGGCCGTTAATCTCGCCCGCAAGGCCCAAGGGAGGGAAAAGGCCAAAGGGAGGAAAAACGATGTCCGTGAAAACAGAAGACTATCGAACGAACAGAGCCGACTATGCGATCGCCGCACATGGCGGAAAGACCGCCGATGATGACGACCGCGAAGAGTTGGCGGCAAAAAAGAGGTCGCTGTGGCTAACAGATCGGCGAACCACCAGATTGACCGCAAACCCGTCCGAAAGCTTGCCAGGACCGAAAGCCAGGTTGCGGGCTAGTTAGCGCATTCCCGACCCTGCGGAGCCGGCCGGCTGGACTCCAAACGATAACAGTAGCATCCTCTCCTCAGGGAGAGGGGTTTGGACAAATACCGATACGACAATCGGTCGGGCCAATGGGGCAAGCGGACCGCCGCTAAGCTGCGGGGTGCACGCCAATTGGCTGGCATTCCGAAGCGCCTGATTTTCGTCACGGTGGCTGCAATGTCCGCCTTCGTGACGCAGTTCGTCCTGCACAGCAGCCGTGCACCCCAGATCCATCTTTCGAGCCAGATCAGCCTTAGCCCAGGGCTGATCGCGGGCGTTGCGTCGGTCATCGACGGCGATACGATCGAGATCCGCGGCCAGCGTATCCGCTTTAACGGCATAGACGCGCCCGAAGCCGGCAGCTTTGTAACAACGCGAGCGGCGCCGACTATCCGTGCGGCCGGCGATCGGCCCAAGCGTTAGATGCCTTCCTGGCCGCCTCGAGACCGACCGACTGCACATTCGTGACTTGGGACCGATATCAACGCTTTGTCGGTGACTGCCTGCGCGCTGACGGCGCCAGCGTGGCCGCCTGGATGGTCGAGAGTGGCCAAGCGCTGGATTGGCCGCGCTACAGCCACGGTGCCTATTCAGAGCAGCAGGCGACCGCAGAGGCGGCAAAGGTCGGTTTGTGGGGCGGGACGTTTCAGGCGCCCTGGGATTGGCGCGCAGCGCACGCCGAAGGCGGGGCGCCGTCGAGCCAGCCGCTTGGCCTCGTCAGCCGTAAGCTGGTCGCGCAGAGCGGCTATTCATGTGAGCCGCGGCGGACCTGCTCGCAGATCGCTTCCTGCGACGAATCCAACTGGTATCTCCAAAACTGCTCGTGGGGCGGGAAGCTCGACCGCGACAAGGACGGCGTTCCTTGTGAATCGCAGTGCTAAGGGGGCCTCATGACGATCGACGCGGCTAGTGTCTGATTGTTTCCCTTCCACCGCTCAGATCTAGGCTCTCAGGGGAGCACCATTCAGCGGGTCTTATTTATGTTGAAGGCGGATCGATCCCGAAAATCGCACAAGTCTAAAGGGCTCTCAAACTCATTCAGGTTCTGTTCAGCCAACAGAGAGTAGTCGTAGGTTCGTCAAGGTAAGGCGCTCTGTCATGGTTTGGAATTGCCGAACCGCGACAACTCGGATATTCTATTTTGCTGAGGATCCCATGATGACCGTTTCACGAGCTCACAAAACTCTGATGGTTCTAAGACTTGCGGTGATCTGTTCGCTTGCGTTCACGTCCGCCATGGTCCCCGTTTCGGCCAGGGCTGAGGCTTGTGGGGCGGCTGGCTGCAGCACTCAGCTCTAAAAGTGACGATTTCAATCGCGGACGACAGCTCGCGAAATTGGCTTGTTCCGCCCTCACCGTTCTGCCTTGCGGCCGGTACAACTGCGACATTGCCAAGCTCCATGTACGTTGCGCGCTGATCAGTTGGGTCGGCCGAGGGTCTTGCTTACCATCGGGCAAGGATCAGGCACGGGCACGGGCACGAGCACTCTTTCATGGGTCGGAGAATAGATTAGTTCCCCTTTTTCCGAGGTGATCCCTTTGATGAGCTTCTGCGCTTCATCACAGCGCCCAAGGCTCGCAAGAACCAGCGCATAATGATACCTGGCTGATGGGGCGATACCTTCATCCCCCGCGTCTCCAATAAAGCTATAGTCTCTTTCCGCGTCCGTAAGCTTGCCCCGTTGCAGATCGATATAACCGAGCGTGTCGCCAATCACTAGGTCCTTACTATCATGGAGCTCCCATGCTTCAGCGGCAAACCCACGTGCTTTTTCCAGCTGAACCCCATACGTGGCTTGAAGCCATGCCCACTCGTTGAGAGCTGTCCCTAGTTTATTAGTCCTAGTCCTCTTTTCGAAGGACGGCGGATCGTTGGCTAATGCCCGAGCTTGCTCAATCTCAAGATCGAGCCTGAGGCTTTCAGAAATGTATCTTCGTCCCACGGAAGCAAGATCGCGATTGTAGGTAAGCGGCGCAATGCTTTGCTTGCCCCAATTGGCCAACCACCAAGTGGTCGTGAGGGAGTCCGTGAACAGCGGTAGGGAGCTTTGGCTGAAATCGGTGTTGGTAAGATCGGCGCCCGTGAAAACCGCTTTTTGAATCTTCGATTCCTTAAAGGTCGCGCCAGTCAAGTTTGCACCGGAGAAATCAATACCCCCTGCAAAATCGGTATTGGCGAATTTCGCGTCTCGCAAATCGGCGTTTTCAAAGCTAACATTATCGATGAAGCAATGTGAAAAATCGGTCCTTACGAGGATCGCTTCAGCGAATGATGTTCGACCATAGTCGCCTCGTAGCGTTGACAGTAGTCTACAATTGCTTGATTTCGCTTCTAGATCGCCAAATTTCACTTCTACTAAGAGCGCCCCAAAAAATCGCCCGTCCTCAATGGTAGCGCCAGAAAAAGTAGCTTTCACTGGAGCGGTCGGGTCTTTACCTTTGAGCCTCTGCATGTAAGGCCGTTTAAGGGTTGCCTCGCTAAAATCGAGCGCGAAATCCAATGTTTGATTTGTCAAAACCAGCTCATTTATGGTGTAACCCGCCAAACGGCTTGTCATGTGCCTATCGTGGTTCTCCTTTGCAAGTTCCTTAAGCTGATCTATTTTTTCTGGACTAACCTTCGGATTATGTGGGTCGAAGGCATTAGAAGGGGATTTCGTAATAAATGTTTCGACCAGATTGCGAGTCTTAATATAGTTATACCTACCGTTGAGAGGCGGGTACCACCATGGAATGGTCGCGAGCACAAGCAAAACCAGTAGCCCGGAAAGCACCCCGATGCGGGTGCGGCGAAGGAACCTTTGCCGCTGGAGATAGGCGTCGCTTGCCGCGATCAGGTCAATCAGTTCCGGCGCCTCCGAGGCGTATTGGCGCGCCTCGTCGACTGAAGCTTGGTCGGTAATGAGGTAGCCATGGCGACGGCCGGAGGACTGCCAGAGCCGCGCCGCGGCAACGAGGGTCGTCCGTCGTTCAGTGCCTCGGCGCTCCTTGACCAGCCAACTGACCAGCAAGCCCCAGCGATACATCAGGGCGTCGTGGACGACGGTGATCGTGTCGTTGGTCCCGAAGGCGGAGCTAGCGTGCAATACACCAGCTTGCTCGAAAGCAGCGAGCGCGTTGCCTGCGCCACGCTCCTCCAATACCGCGCGGCTCTCGCGGCGGCTGCGTACGGTGCCTGCGCCGGGGTCGTCAAGGCTTGGGAGCGTCAAGGCCAGGAACATCTTATGTGCCGCGTTCTGGTCTTCCGGACCGAGCGCGGCGTAGGTTGCCTCGGCGACACGCGTTAGCGCGTCGTAAGGTCGCCCGAGTTTGCGGTAGGACTCCCCCGTAACGCGGCCGCCGGCGCTCATTTGCCACAGCTGCATTAGCATAAACTGCATCAGCGCCAGCGCCCCGACATCACCCTGCAATTCGCGCGCTAGATCGGCGACGACGCCGGATTCGAAGGTAACGCCGACGGACGCGGCCGAAAGCTCGATGGCCCGTTGCAACTCCGACGCAGTGGGCGGCGGCGGCGTAAAGCGCGAAGTGTTGGCGAACGGCGCGAATGCTGTGAGCGCCAAGACCTGTTTCGCCCATTCGTCGCGCAGGATCAGGATCGCGTCGTTGCGTCGTCCGTCTGCGCCCGGAATGCACAGCGCACCGACGGCCGCAGCGAAGGCCTCGCGCTTTGCTTGATCGTGGCACCCCGTGAACAGTTCCTCGACATTGTCGACCGCTAGCACGCCACGCCTGTCGCCGCAGGCGATATCAAAGCGGGCGCGGAACTGCTGCGGCGATGCTGCGATCTCGGACGTCGTCGCCCCGGGGACACAGGCGGCAAGCGCGGCCAGCGGGTCGGCACCTAGCGCGTCGATTCGGAAGACGCAACGCGTCTCGCTCGAATGTTCGAGTTGCCACAGCACCCCACCGTCAACGAGCGCGGAACGCCCACTGCCCGGCGGCCCGACGACGAAGACGATGCCGCTCTTCTCGATCAGCTTGAGCGTTTCGGCGATGGCGTCTTCGCGGCCGGGCAGGCGCGCATCCCGAGCTCGCCAGATAGCGCCCAGGCTGCGGAACGGGTTGCCGCTGCCGGCGATCTTTTCGGCAAGCACTTTTTGCGAGTCGCCGGGCTGGTAAGGACGCAGCACCGGCCGCTCGCGCAGCCAGCGCTTCTCGTCGAGCGCTGCGAACCGCGAATGCCAGTAGTCGAGCATGTTCTGCGCACTCGCGCGCTCGTCCTCGTCGCCAAGCCCAGTGCCGAGCGCCACGACCTCGTCGATGAAGATGCGGATGTCCGAGTCCACTGTATCGAAGGTCTCCGGACGGCGGGACAGTCGCATAAGTGCGCGATTGCGCCGCGCGACATCGGAAAGTCCTCCCAAGAGGTCGGCTGAGGATTCTTCCATCACGGACCTTCCTGGGCGATCGCGGCGACGGGCCCGCTGATTATAGGGATTTCCTCGCACAGTTCGAGTAGCGCGGCGTCCACCTCGAAGAACTGGTCGAGCGCAGCCTTCCGGAACCGCCTATAAGGGTCGCTTGACTGTTCGATGACGTCCTCTACGGCCGCAGCGAGCAGGGTGTCGATCGCATTTCCAAGACCACTCGTTTCCACCGCCCAAGCCGCCCCTGGGTCGGCATTCCACAACTGGACCATCCCGTCCTTCCCGTTCTGCCAATAGGCCTCAAAATCATCGCGCGACCCCAGGCTGCCGCGCTCGACGATATCGTCCATCTGCCAGAGTTCGCGCTCGACATCTTGCCACCGATCGTGCTCGCGCACGCGCCGCCCCAGCCGCTGGCGCAGATCATCGACTGACTCGGCACCGGTCGTGAGCGCCCTCTTGGTAGGTTCATCGAGGACCGCGCTCGCAAGCGCACCGGCGAGCACCGCGCCGAGCGCGTCGAGCGGCAAATCCTTCGCCTCCTCGCGCATTTCCCGGTTGATGATGGGGGGCGCATCTTTCACAATGAGGCGGATCGCGAGCGCTCCTCGCAGGGCGGCCCGGTCATCAAGATTGTCGAGCCCGGCGTCGACACGAGCGAGCGCATCCTTGAAATCATCGATCCACTTCTTCTGTTCCTGATGCTTGTTCTCAAGTGGCTTCAACGGCGAGAGAGTGGTCTCGGCCTTACGGGCACCCTGCTTGAACCGCGCGGTCTTAGCGCGCAGGTCCGACATTACTGTCGGATCATCCCGCACCGAACGCGCCAAGCGCAGGAAGTCCGCGAGGTCGTAGACTTGTATGTTCTGCAGCATGTCGTGCAGATTCTTGTAGGCACGCAGACGCACAAGCCCCTGGTCGAGCGCGCGCAGATTGATCTTCTGCGGGCCGATGGCCGCGGCAATCGGCGCCTCATGCTTGCGTGCGCCGAGAAATTCGAGCGCCTTGACCAGCTCTCCCACCCGGGGCCCGACCGGGTCCTCATCCAGCATTGCTCCGGAACAACGAAGCTTGATCTCGGCGATTAACACATAGTTCTGAGGGCGGCTCTTGCGCGCGGCGCGCAGAAAGCGCGTCACCCAGCCGCGCTCTTTGAGACCAACAAGGAGCTGTCGCGCGAAGACGTTCAGCGGCGGGCCTTGCCCGACGATCTTGTAGATGTTGATGTCCAGCCCCGTTAGCGCCATGTCGTAGAGATCGTCTTCCGACGCGAACGCTGTGACCAGCGCGTCGCGTAGCGCGTCGATCGCCGCATCGTCGAACGCAGGATCCGCCATCGCGTTACCCCGCCGTCAGATGCGGCGTCACGCGGTTAGCAATCAGGCCGATGGGCACGCCTTGATTGTAGCCGGGTGAGCGCCAGTTCGGATCGCCGAGATGGTGCAGCGCGAGCAGTGTCCAGTCCATGTCGAAGCAGGGTGACCCCGACGAACCATGCTCGGTGTTGGTTGCGTAGCGCACGCGTGTGCCGTTGGCGTTGACTGCGATAATCGCATCGGTGTCGAGGGCGAAGCTGACCGGTTCGGAATCCGGATGCTGGACGATGATTAGCGCGCCATGCGCTGGCAGAGGCGGTTGTAGCCCCGGCATCGGCACGAAGCCGCGCGGACCGGCGGTTGGTGTTGCGACAGGTTGCGCGCCGATCGGCTCGGCGAGACGCAGCAGGGCGAAATCGAGCTCGTTGAGTCCAGGCATTGTCGCCTCCGGCGTGTCGTCGAGTTCGGCCTGCGTCGGCGGGGACTTGTCGACGAGCCAGCCATCGCCGGCCGCGAGCGCGACAGCGCGGCCCTGCTGCACCGTTCCGTCGGCGAGGCGCTTGTAGTCGAATACACATTTCACGCTGGTGGCGGCGCCTGGCTCGGCAATGACCGAGGTCAACACATGATAATTAGTGAGTACCAGATCTGGTCCAACGAGAAAACCTGTGCCCTTCGGCGTCGGGCCGATATCGACGCGGCAAACGCGCGCCTGCGCCTGCGCCTCGCCGACTCGCCAAAGCTCCATGTTAAGAATCTTGAGCCTCGGCTTCACCACGGCTTCAAGCGCAGCGCCAGCCGGCCCCGCCGTCGTCGTTCGTAAGCTTGCCTGCAAAGTCGTCGGCGGGCGCGCGCCATAGAGCTTGTCGAGGCACTGCCAAACTTCGACGCGCGAGCGCTCTGCATATGCCTCGCGCACGAGATCGGTCACAATTCCGCGATTGTTAAAATATTCAACAAGATGGAGAGCACGATTGTTCAGATTGCCTTGGGCAATGATCACGTCGAGTTTTAAGTCAAACTTGATCAAGATGAATTCACCGAGATCATTCTCGGTGAAGGTCGCAACTATAGCGTCCCGGACTTCGCCGATCTGTGGACCCGTCAACTGCATCGTCGCCCCCTCAAATCGCCTCGCCAAACATGCGGACAGCCACACCGTCGCGATCCTCGAAATACTCGGCGGTTCCCTTTCCGCCCTCCTTCAGCGTAAGAATTGCGAAGCCGTGCCGGTAGTACCTGCCGTCATGCGAAGCCTCCGTGCCAGCGATGATCTTCGGCGGGAAGCGCACTTCCTGCAACGGCTCGTAGGGGTCGTCCTCCACGAAGACCGGCACAGCGCTATGGCCGAGGCAGCGCCCGCGCTCCAACCCGGAAAAACGCTCGTAGATGCCCAGATTGTGCTCGTGCCCCCAGTACCAAGCTGCGACGCGGCTGCGGGCATCGCCGAATCCGTCGAACATAGCGAGGAGCGCGGGGTTCACCGGGTTCGCCTGGCCGCGTTCGTCCTTCGGCCCGATGCGCGAGAAGGCCGAAAAGAGCTGGTGGTGCGACATTAGTATCGTGCGTCCGCCGAACTCGTCGATGCGCCGCTTCAGCCACGACTGCTCGTCCGCCTCAATAAACGTCACGACATTTTCGACGTCGACCGGGCTGTAGTCGTGTTGGCCAGTGTCCATCGCCAGAAGCTGCCAACTCGAATCCGCTCCGCGCAGGCAGAAGAAGCTCGCAGGCTGCACGTAGGGCGCACGGTTGAGGCGTGCGATCAGGCCGTAAAATCCGACGCCGCCGCAATACATGTCGTGATTGCCGGCAAGCGTGAAGACCGGGATGCGAGTCTCCTTCGGCCCAAATGCCGTTTCCATCTCCTTCTCGAACTTGATGGCGCACTCCTCCGGCGTGCCGGAATAGTAGATGTCGCCGAGATGGATCAGCATGTCGGGGTTTTGCGCCTTGACAAGGTTGAGCAATCGCCGGGCCGGTTCTGCGCCCGTGCCCCAGTCGCCGATCATCCCGACGCGACAACCGGTCTGCATCGACATCACCGCCTCGCCGGCTTGCTCTGGGGTCACATAAGCAGGCATCGGGCGCTCGCCAAACATGCCGAAATACTTGCGATACTCGTTGATCGTCGTCGCCCAGCCCGGATCGCACTTCCCAGCCTCCATTTCCGCCTTCAGGCGTTCGAGCTCAGCCCCATCGCCTAACACTTTCGCACGCAGCATTTGCATAGCCAGCGAGGCGCAGCGCTTGCCGTATTCGACCGGTGTGAGCGACTCAAGCGCGCGCCTCTCGGCGGGAACTTCCGTCAGTCGCGCGTATCGCGTCGCAGCGACGCTTTCGGCGGCGAGGATGATCGCGGCATTGGGAGGAGCCGCCAGACCTTCGACGGTCGTCGCCTTGCGCGCTACCTCCTCGGCAATCGATTGGTAAAGCGACAGGAAGGGATCGCGGAAGGTTAGCGGGCCTTCGGAGAGCGCTTTTATGTCGCGAGGCGCCTTCGGCAATCTCGGAGCCGCCAGCGAAACGACATCGGCGAACTTCTCGGTCCTTGCCGTGGCGCGCGTCGTCACGTCCGCCGTGGGGTCGCCCAGGGCGACGGTGATCTGTAGTGGAACTGTCACGGTTACCGCACCGCCGGCCGGCTGGGGTGCGAGTAGTGGCGACTGCGGCGGGGCGGAAGGCGCCCCACCGCTTGGCGCCTTCTCAGGGCCGCCCACATCGCTCATTGTCCACCACCGCCGATAGATGTCGCCGCCGTGGGTGGCCGGGGGCTGGAAATTCACGCCGGCGTCTATGACGCGCGGGTCCTTCGCGAGGTCGGCCGTCGGCACCGCGTAATTAGCTTCGAGGTACCGGCCCGCAAAATGCAGCGCAACGATTTGACCACTTGCGATGTGGATGACAGCCGAGCCGGAATTGCCACCAAGCGTCGAGGCGTCGTGCGTCGCAGCGTCGACCTCCTTACCAAAGCTCTCGACGCGGGTGCGCGGCTTGAGAAAGCCGGGCTGAAGGCGCTTGACGTTGAAGACGCCGCCGAACACGGCGTTCTGCACGTCGGCGTTGTTACGTGGATCGAAAGCGGGATAGCCGACGACTGCCACCTCAGTCGCCTTCACGCCCTCGGCGAGATAGTCCTCCGGCGCGCGGACCGACAGTTCCATTGCGCCGTGGCCATTGCCGAAGCCCTCGACCTCGAGGATCGCCATGTCCCAATAGGGATGGATCATCACGACCCGGCGGACGTCGATGCGCACCGCTTTCTCAGCTGGCGTGTTGCGCTCTTGCAGGAAATCGACCCCGGCTTTTCCACCAGGCCGGAAATCTGCACGTGTACCGAGCCCGGCTGCGAAGATCTCGGCAACATGCCGATTCGTCATCAGGAGCTTTGAACCGACTACGAAGCCGGTGCCGCCATAGGGAAGAAACGGATGCTCAGGCAGCTCGATACGGCCAATCGAAGAAAACCGCTTGCTAAGCCGGGTCTTTACGTCGTCGGCATTGAGATCCAGCCAGAGTTCGTGCGCGACCGTATAGGTACCGTTTTCGATGAAAACAGCCGGCCGCTTGTCGGGAAAAACGATCGCCTCAAGCGCGAAACGCTCATGCGGTGCGAGCGGCTTGCGTCGCGCGAGCTTGACGACTGCTCTGCGGGCGGTGTCGCGCTGCGGTTTCGTCCCGATCGTCTCGGGCACCATCTCCGCCGCCCTTTCGGTACTTTCGAGCGCGCCGCCTTGTCCGATACTTGATAGATAGAGTCGTACCTTTTCGTCGTCAGCCATGGCTCACTCCTGAGTATAGGCTGCGGATTTGTTGAATCGCCCGCCGCGGCGAGCCATTCTCGAACAGCAGCGTCCCGCTCGCGGAATGCCAAGGAACAATCGAATCTTTCCGCTGCCAGAAGAGGGGTTGGATAAATTCTGCGAAGGCCAAATCAAAATGGGTCGGTAGACACCAAATGCAGGATGCGAGGATTTGGCTTGCGGCCGAAATCGTGGACTACTTTCCTCCCGAAAAACATCGCGCATGCGGGCCAGCGCCAGAATTCCACGCCCGATATTCGGAAAATACCCTTTTCGGGACCGCCAATAGATGAGAAAAATGTGCGATGGAAATGCTAGAAAGGCTTGAAAATAAAAAGCAATACTCGAATATCCAAGTCGGATTCTTGAACCAAATTCGTTCCGGAATGTACTGAAATCCAATGCCTCTGAAAACATTGCGCCACCGAAACGCTAGATGAAGGAATGCGATTAACGTATCTTGAAACTTTCTGTCCTGCAAGAGAAGTGATAGCGTCAAGTATACTTTTGAAATAGTTTTCGTGCGTTGGATACAAGGGTGACGATGCCGGGACCACGGAAGCTACCCTCCAGCGCTAACCCGAGCATTCAACCCCGCCTATTGGAGTGCAAGATGGCCTGCATGTGCTCTTCAAGGGTCGAGCGCGTCCCGCGCCTCAACTGTCAGCAGGTACTCGGCCTTGGCTCAGCGGTCTTCCCGGCCAATCCGATGATGTAAGCAAATGGTCAGCAGTGCTTCCTGTTCATTCCGGCCCCCCCCCTTCTGCGGTCGTGGCAGTTGCTGCCCGCTCGGACAACTCCCGTGGATATCGCGGTGACCTCATGGGGTTTTGATCTGCGCCTGCAGTCCCCTTAAAGTACCTTCTCTCCAGCAAACCCAGGTCCAACGACGGTCGCAACGGGGTGAAGGCAAGAAGCGTACGCCGAAGTCCGGCAGCGATCGTGTCCTTGCCTATGATGAGTTCGGCACAATCACAGCACTGGTGCAGCGGCCCGCGGCGGCGCCCCGAAACGCGATCACATAGTCTGCTGACAAAACGTATCCGCCCGCAGTTGCTTCTACGGCCTGTGGCTGAACAATTGAAGCCCAGAAAACTCGCCGGTTGGAAGGGCTCACAATCAACCTCCCGCCCCTTCTGCCGACAAACTCGGCGTTGGTTCCCCCATGCCTTCCGGCGGCGATCTCATCCGCGTTGTGTGGTCAAACTCTACCAACTGCCCGCCGACGGCCGTGATGGATGGGATGCTTCCGTTTCGGCTCAAAGTCACAACGAGCACTTTGCACCAGGAGCGCCTGTTCCCGGACGCCTCTTTCGGCTGTGCTTTGGCAAATAGCTGCAATTAGATGCTGGAAGGAACCACCGCTTTTGACCCCACGTCGATTGCTTTCTTCAGTTGTGTCGTAGTTGATGATTTACCGCGCCATCCTCTGTCTCTTTCCTCCAAGGCTACTCGCCGCCGCCAATAGACAGGTAAAAAAAAACGGCGAGGCGATCATGCTCGTGGTATTTCCCGCCAACTGCGTCGTTTGCTTGAGCATGTCTGAAGCTGAACTTCTGTCGTCCTGCCTAACGACATTGGCTCGAGGCCGAGCGGATTAGCGCAACGCCTTGAGCTCGCGGTGGGCAGGGAATTCGTCCAGCGCCGCGTCGATCAGGCCCTCGCGCGAAATGCTGCCGCCACCGCCCAGGGAGATCAGGCGGAGCGCGGCGAACCACTGCGCTCGTCCGTTGCCGCTCAGCCTAAGGCGCGAGACGTCGCCGCCCGCTCGCAGCCAGATGTCCTGGTCCGTCGGGCCGAGCGGGAAGAGGTCCGGCATGATCTGCTCAAGGTCTCGGTGGCGCTGATTGACGCCCGGCGAAGCCGACTTGGTGCCGCCGAGCGCGAGTGCGACGGGGAAGTTCTCCTCAAGGTCGCTAGCCTTGAACACTGGGTGCTGTCTTCCCGGGACGGACTGCCTGACTGTCTCGGACACGTGGTTGAACAGGTCAAACACCCGGATGGTTCCGTCGCTCGCGGCGGTGGCAGCGCCCTTGAGGCCGGAGAGCATTGCGGTCGTGAACACGCTGTTCCGCTCACTTCTGAGCACCAGAGAAGTCTCGGTCGCGCGCGACGACGCGAGCACAACCCGGCCGGTCCCCCGCGCCAGTTTCCGCAGCGACTTCTCGTTGAACCCTTCGCCGATCCCGTCCTCCCCATCCTCGCCCAGGCCTGACTTGAGCGTGGCGGTGCCGGCGGCATGGCACGCGTCGACGACCAGGATCACCCGCGGCGCTTTGATGGCGGCGATCGCGGCGGACAGCTCGGCCTCGCCGAGCGACGTTCCTGCGACGTCCGTGAGCTTGCAATCGTAGGGGACGAGCGCGCTCGTCGCCTCGGCGCCACTGCCGATGCGCGCCCCGTGGCCCGAGAAGAAGATCGCGACAGTGCCGTCGGCGGTCGCGGTCGCCGCGAGGTCGGCAAGCGCTTTGCGGATGTTTTGGAGCGTAGACGCGTCGTCGGTGAGGACAGTGACGTTGGCCTCCGGATAGCCGCAGTACGCGGACGACTTGAGGGTCTCGGCGGTGTCGAGCGCGTCATTGAGCACCGCGGCGGGAAGACCACCGACCGCCTCATAGTTGGCAACGCCAATAATCAGCGCTCGGCCTTGGTCGAATTTCATCAAGGACTCCATCGGTGTCTTCCGCCGCAACTCAGTTCCGGAACAGCGGGTCGTTGGCCATTAGCTTAAGGTTTGGATTATCGGGGAAGTCAGCGCGCATCTGCTGGATCAGCCACGAGACGCGGGGTTGCCTCCCGTTTTGGATGTCGCGAATCGCACCACGCCAACGCTCCTTGCCGGTACCGTGGTGACGAAGGTCGGCGTCCCGTCCGCCGGACCGTTCCCACAGCGCGTCCTGGTCCGGCCCGTTCGGAAAGAGTTCGGCGGCGAGCTCGGTAAGCACGTCCCACTTCTCACTGGCGCTGACGGGCGAGAGCCCGAGGAACCAGCGCTCGACGATGCCGATCAGGCCAAGGCAGTGGCGGAGGACCGGCGCGACGTCGTTCCGGCCGGCCTGGTAGATCGAGATCAGGTCGTCGACGATGTCACTTCGTCCGCGCGATGCGAGGGCCCGTCCGAGCAGGTCGGCATCGCGAGGGGTGATCGACCGAACCGCGCGGACCGCGGTCGAGACCCACCGCCGGAAGCGCGGGTGGTCGAGCCCGCCGAGTCCGTCAATCACGTGGAGACCTTCCGCGAGCCTCCCGCCCGCGAGGCGAGCAAGGAGCTGATCGAGCCGCGGATCGCGGACGATCCGTTCAACCAGTTCAGGCTCGATCACGGTGCTCGGCTGACCAGATCCCGCGCTCGCGAACCAGGCGTCAGTCGTCGCCGCGAGTAACCGTTCCCGGGTGGCCGTCGGTACCTTATCCCAGATCTTGCTCCTCCGCGGGTAAGTCGTCAGATCTGCAAGCGGCGATGCGGACAGGAGGTGGAGGAGTTCCGCCGGCGGCCTGCCTCCATCGATCTGCTCGTCGAGAACCTGGTTGAACGCCTTCCGCGGGTCCTCAGGCCCGCGCCACGCTCCCATGTCAGCCTTGAGTGCTGCCACCCAAATGCGCCGGTTAGGGGCGGTTGACATGTCCCGCGTTCGCAAGAGCGTCGGGTCCTTCGCCACCGCCTCGCCCGCGATCGTGAGCAACCGGGCGTCGGGAACGCTGTCCACGGCGTCGAGGATATCGCCGGGCTTCGCGCGGCGCATCGCGAGCCGCATCGCGGTGACATCGGCACCCGGTTCCACGGCGCTCTGGGCGCTCGCCGCGTCAGTGGGCTTCATGCTCGCCGCGGCCGCGATGGCGTGCAGCCGAAAGAGCTTGTGCTTCGCGGCAGCAGCGATGATCGGCTTCGCGGTGGCCGTGTCCAGGTCTGTCGGGGCCGCGGCCTCAAGCGCGTCCAGTCCCTTCCGGTCGCTCGCGACCAGCGCTACGAGCGGCGGGGAGACGCGGTGCTCGGCCTTCGCCCAGCGCCAGAATCCAGCGGCAAACTGGCCACCCGTCGCAACGGCCGAGCGGTCCAGGCCCCGCCTCGCGGCCTGGCGCCAGGGTAAAATGGCATCGTCGGCAAGCAGCGCGTCGCCGACGATGGCCACTATGTCGGCATCGTCTGAAGGAAGATAGTTGTTTTGTTCGAACCATAGCTCGAGCGCCTGCCAGACCAGGACGCTCGTCTCGAGACCCGGGAGCGTGAGGTTGCGCAGCGTCAGGATCTCCGATGGCTGAGCCGTCGGGAGTACTTCGACGAGACGCTCGACGATGGTGCGTTTCTCGACCTCACCCCGCTTGGGATCCGGCGAGAGCCGCTCGATCAACCGGGCAGCCGAGACAAGCCGCGCGACGGTGTTGGGCGTCGCGGACGCGATGGCGTGCGCCTGCTCGAGCAGCTGTAGCTCCTGGAAATCGTCAAGGTTCGCGCCGATCCTGTCGCCAAACTCCCGCAGCTCGGCGCCGTTGGCCGAGCCGTCGATGATTCCAGCGGCCTGGGGCCGCTCGGCGCCGCTCCGGCCAACGATCCGCTGCTGTTGTTGCCACCGCCCGACGAGGGAGGCTGGCGTGCAGACGATCGTCGGCTCCGGCTTTTCAGCCACATCCTTCGGTCCGAAGCTCAGCCGGAAGTAGAGCTTGCGCCGCAGGGCGGGCCACAGGCGTCCCCACAGCGCGACGATGAGCGTCTCAAAGCCGTCCGATCCGATGCGCACCACCGGGCCGGAGCCGCGGGTGACAAGCGCCTGCGCCGTGTCCGCAAGATCGGATGTCGCGGGCGGGATTCCCGGTACCGGAGTCACCTCAAGCGCCTCGACGGCTGCCGGTGCCGCGTCGAACGACGTGATGAGGTGCGCGAGCAGCGGGCGGAGGTCGTCCAACGCGGCGATCTCGTCCAGATCGCAGATCAGCGCGTGGGTGACTACCATGCCGGACCGGCCAACCGACGGATCGCTGAACGTCCGAGCGACAACGTACCAATCGCGTACGGCGAACCCCGACGTGACGGGCGACCAGTCGGCGCCTTGGGGCTCCGTGTCCGGCAGGTCTAGGCGCTGCGCCAGCTCGCCTGCGAGCTTGCGGTCGCCGCTCGCGTACCTCAGGGCGTGCCCAAGTTTGACGGTGCCGTAGATCGCCTGGTCGACGCGCATCCTCCGCTTCCCGTCCGCTTAGGCGCCGGCGTCGAGCAGGCGGTAGATCGGCAAGGCAAGGTCGCTGCTCTTCGTGCCGCTCGCCTCGACAACGTAGCCGAAGTGCTCGGGACCCTTACTGGCGTATTCAATGTCGCGAGTCGTGGGGCTGAGCGGGCGTTCGAGCGCGGAGAGGCCCATGATCAGCGGCTGCCGCCAGTTCGATTGCACGAACGCCGAAACGAGCGGCAGTCGCGCTTCCAGAGCCTCCGGCGGGGTTTGTGAGATCCCCGCCTCATCCCAGCAGGTGAGGAGGACGCCGAGGCGGGGGAGGCTGTGCGACGTGGACGTGGACCGATGGGAGAAGATGAGCATTTGGAGCAGCTCCACCAGCCTGGCTTGGTCGGAGGGATGGACCTCCCTGTTCTCGACCGAAACGCCCTTCAGATCCGCCAGTGGCTTGGAGAACATGTCGTCCCCGACGCTCGTCTGTTGGAGCCGGATAAGCAGCAGCCACGCGTCGGCCTCGTCGATGCGCTTTTGCCATGGGTTGGGGAGTCGCCGGTTCTCGATCACGGACTTGATCTGCTCGCCGCCATATTCAGGCCAGACCAGGTCGGCCTCGCGGCCGTTGGCATCAACTATCGGCCAGACGCTGTCGACGTTGACGGACCGTGCGGTGTGACCTGCGGCCCGCCCCTCGTCGAGGCTCTCGAGCGCGGCCTCGAAGGCCTCAAGGTTGGTGGCCGCGCCATTCATGCGCAGCGCTCCCGGGATCCGCATGAGGCGGCGGAGGAGCTGTGCCCCGTAGTGCGTTTTGCCGACGCCACTTTCGCCGATGAGGAGGATCGAGTTGGACGTCTGGATCACGGCTTCCTATTCCCGTGGATGAACAGGGGGTCGTCGGATGTTGATGGCGGCGGCGGCAGCCGTACGCCGAGCCGTCTGACGCCAATCGCCCACTGGAGGAGCTCTACCAGCCCAGCGCCCTTGTTCAGCAGCGGATCGCCGTCGGACGCCCCGACCACGCTGACCGAGTGCTCGACCACGTCGGACATCGCGTCGGTGACGGCACCGCGGACGGCCTCCTCCATCTCCGGAGGAATGTCAACGTCGGACTTGGTCCACACGAGAGCGACGGGACGGCCGTCCCGTTCCGCGCCAAGGCGCTTCGCGATGCGCTGCAGCGAGCCGCGCGCCGTGCCCATCGATTCGCCGGCGAGCGCATCGCGGTCGGCCACGATCATGAAGGCGTCCGCGTTATCCGACACCCAGCGCGCGCCTGCCCCCTCCTCAGAATCCCTGTTGATAGCCCATCGCTGAAACCATTCGCCCGGCGCGTCGGAGAAGAGGTAGTCGATCGGCCGGCCGCCGTTCTCGTCGCGAAACGTCAAGTGCAGGAGCCCAGGCGCCCTTCCGCCGCGACTAGTCGTGTGGGCGGGGAAGCGCGGCGGCTGCCCCGGCGCCCACCGCATCGAACCCGCGACCGCCTCCCACCCGGAGAGCGTGTAGGATCCGGCGAACAGATGGCCCTTGGTGCCGGCCAGGCCTCGACCGAGCAGGAGGTACCATGCCGCGAGCAGGGTCGTCTTGCCAGCGTTCTGCGGCCCCACGACGCCGATGACGATGGGCTTGCCGCGCCCCGACACGAATCCTAGGTCCGCGAGGCCAAACGCGCTGCCGGACCACGGCATCAGCATCTCGCCCGAGAGGTCTTCGTCGGCTGTGTCGGTTACCTTGGCGCCATGCCAGATCGGGCACTTCGACAGGTCCGTGTGGCCGAGGTCGCAGCCGGTGTCGGGGACGAAGCACGTCGCCTGCGCGCACTTCTCCAAGGGTCAGCCCTTTTTCGCGGAGCGACGCTTGGCAGGCGAGGCGTCTGTGGCCGCCTTCGAGGCCTGGAGCTCTCGGAAGAGCCATCCTGCCCACGCCATTGCGTCGAGCTCGGAACTGGCCGGGACGCCGGTCAGCCGCTGGAAGTAGTCCGCGTTCCGTGCGCCGGTGTGCGCAGGGTGGCCGATCAGGGCAAGCAGTGGCCCGCGCCCGTCCGGCGCCGCCGCGAGGTTACCGGCGGCGGCTCGGAGCGAGGCGAGTCCGTCGTGGTCCTGGGCTTCAGCGACGAGGTCCCTCACGGGCCGCCTCCCGCCTTCCGCAGCACCCTTCAGGCGGAGGACCGTCTCGCTCAGGAACGCCGACACGCTCGCCGGCGAGAACAGCGGGACCGTTTCGAACAGGTCGAGCGCCATGAGCGCGGCGGCGACCGAGGGCGGAAGTTCACGGTAGCTTTTACCGGCCGAGGGCGAGTACAGCGCCTCGCGCCACCAGAGAAGATTGGTGCGGCGCTGGAGCCCGGCGGTGGCGGCGCTGATCAACTTTAGCGTGTCGTCAACGTAGCCGGAGACCGCTGTGGCCAACTTGCTGAAAGGCTCGGCCATGTCCGGTTGGCTGACTTCAATCTCGGACATGGCGGCGTTGATCGCAGCGGCGATCGCCGTCCCCGACCGCTTCCCGAATTCGTAGTTCCACTGCTGTTGCTGTTGCGGCCAGTGCGGATTGCCACCTGTCGCGACGCCACCTTGCTGAGGGTGGTGATACGACGGGCCAGCGGCCGCGGTCATGGCGTTCTGCAGGTCGGTCTGGGACGCCTCGCCGATCTTGACATCTGGTGCGGTCAGGGTCGGTACATGGTACTTCATCGGCTGGACTGATAAGGTCTCCGGCGTCGCCCACTCTTCTTCCGCCCGGGCGTCGACGCGGCGCTCGACCTGCTCGACGATCCCGACCCAGATGTCGCGCTCGTTATCGACGGGCAGAAGCGGGAGCGCATTGCGCGCCGACGCGATGAAGCACACGCCGACGCGGTCGTCCTCTGCGGCGGCATTGACCAGCGCGTCGAGCAAAATGGCGCGGATCACCGCGATCGGCGTCGCCGCGAAAGTGTTGCGGTAGGTTGTCCACCTGTTCTGGAGCGCTGCCAGCACCTCCTGGACCACGGGATCGTCCTCGGGCGCGTTGGGATCGAACGCGATTAGGGAGTAGCTCAGCGCTTTTGATGGGTTCTTTTTCAGCGCGTCGCCGAGGTCCTTTGCGGCCTGCGAGAGCTTATCCAGCTTGGTGTCATCCCCTCCGATGTCGATCAGCCCCTTGTTCAGGAACCCTTGAAGTATGGCGTTGTCCACGCATTCCCCCACCCTGTACCGATCTCACTTTCTCTTAGCGGACCGAGCGACCAAACCAATACGAAATTATCTTCTATCCCGAATTAAAAGAGGAGGATTGATTCGTTCCGGATCGCCTATCGGAATAAAGTCGTCTAGCATGCTGCCGGCGTGGGCCTCTAGCGAAAAGTCTAGTGTGCAGCGACCAAACCAGTCGGGCATGAGCCAGTAAGCGGCTGACAATCGCTAGACTTGTCGAATTCCGCTATCACGAAATCACCTGAGCACGTGTTTCGCGACTAGTCACCCAATTGCCGACGGTCAGGCGTGACCTAGGCTAGGGACTTTTTGTCGGCGATCAATTGACCGCCGAACGGCCGCAACGAGGCGCATTGCTGCCATTGGGAACGCAGATGATGAAGGTCACAGTTGAGTCGAACACCGCTTGCCGAAGCGATTTGGGTTGGGGGCAGAGAAGCGGTCCGGAAAGTCCTTTCACCTTAGATTATTGGGGCTCACCTCGCCCGTGCTCCCAGTGCGTGCTGGGAACCAAGATGTAACCCATCATGGCCGGCCTGCGCCGCCTTGACCGAACGCGCGGGCACCGTCCCGTCCAAGTAAGGCAGCACTGGAGGTGCTGACAACGTGACGGGGTCGCCGCAGGCTTCTCCGGCAGTGCTGGCACTCCCGACGCCACCCTAAGACGGCAAAGCAGATTGGTTGCGGCAGCTAGCCTTTCCTACTGAACCGTTCGCCCCCTTTGCGATCAGTTGGAGGCTCATTAGATTTTAGAGTACAGCCGTCGGCAAATGCGGCTGGCGACGTAAAGGCGAGGCTGTGGCCTTGGAATGCAGCGCCGCTTTAGGCAACCGCCAGCATGTCAACGGGTCCGGCGCTGTGGCCAGCACTGAGCAAGCCGCACATAGGTCGTGCTATGGTGAAATATGGCTTGTGCTATTTAGACTTCTCGTCGCCGGCGACGTTCTCCCTGGCGCCCGCTGCAACTGCGAGCAGTTTGTTCAGCTTTGCGTTCCATAGCGGCGTGTCGGCCTTCACGTTGCGCCCAAGCAGGTGCGACGCGAGTTCAGGGTCGAAGTGCATTCGCAAAACGATGTCGCGCACGGCAGCATCCTTGTTCGGCAGTGTCGCGACGAAGATGCGGACCGTTCGTAGGATGCTACCGCCTTTGAGAACGCCGAAGCGCGCCTTCAGACCGCCCTCGAGCAGGTTCCACGCCTCTTCGGATTTTTTGCGTTTGTAGAGCGACGCGGCACTGCCTGGGTGAGAGAGTTCCTTCTGCGGCTTCAGCAGTCTGTGTGCCTGCCTGAGCGTGTTCATCTCTTCGGGTGAGAAGACAGCAGCGAGAGTTGTTTCGTGCTCGTTGAAAAGGTTCTCGAGCTTGTTGAAGTCGATCGGCCGGGTGGCGTCGGACGTGCGCTGCACCGCCGGACTGCTGACTCGCTGAGCCAAATAGTCGACCACCGACGATTTGAGACCAGCAATCGCTCGCTTGTTTGTGCCGATCTCGCCGACCATCGACTTCATGGCATTGGCAGGGTCGCCGGACTGGAAGACGGAAGAAACCGCATTCACCGGATCCTTGCCGATCGCCAGTCCGAGAGCACCGCGGTTCTTTGTCGTGTCTGACAGGCGGGTCTCGGCATCCCTCACACCAGCCGCCAAGCTGCCCGCTCGCTCGGCGCCTCCGTTTACCGAGCCAATGAGGTTGTCGATCTCTGACTTGAAACCAGGCGCAGCATCAAGCGCATCGCCCCACTGATTGCGCCAGCGACGAAGTGCGTCCGGCCGAAACTGACTGGAGGCCGGATCGATAGCGCCGCTCTCAGCAAGATCTGCCACCAGGTAACGTCGGACCTCCACCTGGGCAGCAGCAGGATCCGGCACCGAGTTCAGTGCGCGTCGCAAGCTCTCGACCTTCTCTGGCTGGCCAGGTCGCAAGAAGCGATCCGCGGTTGCCGACGGCGGGGACAATGTCCGCGCGCCGCGATCTGCATTCACGTCGCGTCGGAAGCGTGTAGCTTCATCACCCGGGCCTCGGTTCCAGACCGGAGCGAATTCCTGGCTGTAAATTCGCTGCGCCTCGGCGGCACGGGCGCCGGCGGGAGTGCTCTCTGCAGCCAGCCGTTCAGTTTCTCGGTTCAGAGCCTGCTGAAGCGCCTGGACATTGTCGGCGAGTGCGAAGTCGCCGGCGGTCCGCGCCTTGGCGAGAGTGGCGGCGAGTTCGGGACGAAGCGCATTCAACTCGCCGAAGCTGATCGTGCCTGTGCCGCCAGCGTCGGGCGCCAAAGCGGCAATTCGGTCCAGCGTGCGCGTTGGAAGCACGCTGCCCGGATCGTTCAGCCGGCCCAGGCTCTGGCGGATCGATTGCGCGGCTTGGATGATCGGCGCCGCATCCCGGATCACTGTCCGTTCAGGATCAACTGAAGCGAAAGCAGCATTCTTGCGCTCCTGCATCGGGCGCAATGACTGATCGACGACGTGAGTGTCGAGATTGCGGCTCGCAGCCACTTTCTGACCGGCGCCGGCGGCGAACGGGGCGGCCGTAGTCTTCATCTGCTCGGCAGCGCCCTGCTCAGCAGACTTCGCAGTTGCCAGCTCCGCCTGCGCGGCCGCTTCCCGACTTTGTTGCATATTGGCCGCGGCGTCCGTGAAGTCCCGTGAGTTTGAACCGGGGGGCGCCATTTCGGAGACGATCTGCGAGGCGCGGGCGTTCGTTGCGCGGTCACGCTGGATAAATGGCTTCGGGTTCTTTGATCGCGCCTCGCGCTCCAAGAGCGTCAGGCCGACGTCCCCTGACAGCGCGCCGGTGGTCGGCAACTGTCCTTCGCTTGCAAACTGTCGAGCGTCCGCCGTCCCCTCCCGAATAGCGGCTGCTGCTTGGGTTGGGTTAGACGCCTGGGCTTGCACTGCCCTCGCCGCCTCGTCCATTTCCGAGCGGGAAAACCGGCGACCGGCATCCGCATAGACAGGGGCCGCAGGATCCGCCTTGCCGACAACAAGATCACGACCGACGGTCTCGGCGAGGTCTTTGGCGCCCGAGCCAACGCTGTGAACGCCGGCGCCGCCAATGCCGCCGATGAGCGCAGCCACCATCGGGCCGAACGAGCCGATGCAGCGACTCCCGGCACATAACGCTCGCTCTAGGAAATAATACCCAATTTGGAGCTGCAGGGCAAACGGTTTGTCGGAAATTCGACCGGTGAGATGGGGTTGTCGTTTTTGACCAACCGGTCAAACTTTCGATTGACGGAACGCTGGACGGAGAATCGTATGGGTTACAAGATACCCTCGCTGGCGCCGGTGCCGCAAACATCGCCGTGCGAGCGTCCAGCTAATTGGGGGTAGACGCAAAAGCCTCGCTCGATACGCCGGCTGCGCGCCGGCGTGAGGTGCATTGCATTTTGTGGGACAGCGTTGCTTTGATCGTGGGGATCACTGGGCTAGTCTGCTCGTTTTCGCCGGCGCGTTGGGTCACGTTTTGGCAAATTTAGCCGGCGCCCCGATCAAGCCATTCTGGCTCGTCACCATCTCGTTCTCCACCGTAATTGCCACGGCTCTTACCTGCGCAGGTGTTTATTTGAGCGCCAGGTACTGGCATGCGCTGAGTGCCGCCGAGGCTGCGAACTATGTGCTGGAAAGCTTCGAGAAGTTGATCGCAACCGCAATAGTCGGCAGCGGCATTATGGCGTCGCTAGTGGCGCATCCCGGAGTCACGGATCAGCTGCGTGAGCACCTGGATCGGCCAGCAGCCTAAATTGCCCCAGCCCTGACCACTCTTGCAAACTCCGGCGCGCTCCCGGGGAAACAAAGCCTGAGCCAGAGGGAGGAACAAACATTGGCATGTCCGGACGCGAACAACGAACACATCTATAAGGATGTGTTCGTGTTTGTTCGCTGTTGTCCGATACAGACCCCTGGCGAACAAAGCGAACATGTTACGCTCTGTTCGTGTTGTTCGCTCTTGCAAATTACGTAACCGCGGGAGCCTCAAAGGTGCCCCAAACGTGGCCCTCGAAGCCTTGAATGGCGCCTTTTTCGCGTAGCCACTCGCGGGCTCGATTGAAGGCCATCCGACGAGCAGGCGGGTTGCCCGCCGACAATTCCAGAGCATCACATTCGTCTCGCCAGGCCTCGACGGAAATAACCTTGCACTGCGGCCAGCCGGCCCCACTCTTGAGCACGCCGTCCCGCTCGATCGCCACATCGAGCGCTTGCATTGCGACACGATTGGCTCTCGACCATTTCGCTGTTTTGTCCGGCCCCACGGTCGCATCCAGGATTGGTACGAGCGTCCCGCAACTGGGCGCCAGACTGAAGCCCCAGGAACCGGTGCTGTCGGCGTCTTTGTGCCGCTCGACGGCCAAGCAGCTCGTGCGGGCGTCCTTGTCGCCCTCGACCCGCAACCGGCTGTCGAATGATCCCCAGAAGTGAGTGTGCATTCGAGCGCGGCTGTCATCCTGCCAGCCGGTGTGCGCGACAGTGAGTGTCGCCGCGCCGGTCTGCGACATGATGTGTTGGATGGCTCGTACCCAGGCTCGAGCAGTCGTGTCCTCGACTTCAGTCCCGCTCATCGTACCGCCGAAAATGTCAAGCACCAGAAGATCGATAGCGCCGTGAGCCTCTATTTCCTTGAGCAGCCATTCAACATCAGATTTTACGTCGAGGCTGATCTCGTTGGGTAAGAGCAGCGCACCTCGCCTGTCAGGATCCACTTGGTAGTGGTCGTACCAACCGGGCACGCGGAGCCTGCCAACACCATTGGCGCCCTCAGTGGCCACCAGCAGAGATCGGCCCTTTTGAACCGGGCGACCGTGCCAGTCGCGCCCTGTGTCTACACTCAGAGCAAGGTCAACTGCCAGGAACGATTTGAAGGTGTTCGAACGACCGAACATCAGGGCTGCCGATCTCTTCTGGATCACGCCTTCGACCAGCCATTCTGGCGCAGGCATCCGGAGCATTTCGGCGTAAGTGAGAATGCGGCGCCGGCGATCCGGCTCGTGAACAGGAAGCTGTCGATTGCGAAAGCGCTCAGCCCATGCGGCGATGTTGGCTTGGACGTCCGCCGACGGCGGCGGCACATTGACTTCTTCGGCGAACTCGCCCGCCGCGGTCTTTCCGCCAAAGCTGCCTTGGCCATATGCGTAGGCATTAGCGATCTTGACCTGCAGCTCGTCCGGCAGCCACGACGGGTCCGCTTTCGTTTCGTTCCAGTGATCGGCCATCAGGTCAAAGGCCATCCCCTCGCTGACTCCCATCGCGCGCAACTCGGCGCAGACGCTGAACGTCGTTCTGTCGCCGTTGGCGCCTTCGAGCGCTTCCGGCGCGGGGCCTTCGAGCCAAGCAATGGCCCTGGCGATGTTGGCCGGCAAGTCCGGCTGGACCAACCATTCGTCAGCGCGATCGACGCGCAAGGTCGTCTTGGTCTCGATAATGTCGAACAGCCACGAAGGGCAAGGTGCCGGCGGCGTATCGATTTCGAGTTCGTATTTGTTGCGACCGATGTTTGAGCCCTGCCAGAGCACGAGGTTACCATCGCCTCGCGTGTCGAGGCCGGGGAAGCCTTCGATGTTACCCTCACGTCCACTGTGCCGATCGCCGACGGCGACATAGACGTGCGTGCCGCCTGTTGGCGTGCGGACGCGCAGCGAGGTCGGCAGCCCCATCATCTCGAGCATTTCGAGGGAAGCAGCCCCTGGCTTGCCGTTCTTCACATCGACATCGACAACGACCAGGCCGGCGCCTGTAGCGACGCCGATATTCCAGTTGGGGTTTTCACCCCACCACTCGCGGATCCGGCTCTCGTCAGTTGTGGCGGCGGCCTGCCAGCCTTTTGCCCAAGGGATTTTGCTATCGCGCCACACCGGGAAACCCGGAAGCCGCGAGATGCGGCGTCGAGCGCCGCGGTAAGCTTTGTGTTGTTCATGCACTGCGCCTCTTCAAGAACGCAGAGGCCGGCAGGGAAAGGCGTCGCCCGCCCCTACCTTAACGATGCGACTGCCTTCACGATCGATCTGGCAGATCCACACTCCCGGATTGTGGTACTCGACAAAAACGCGCCATCTCTCAGCGTCGTCCGCCGCGACAATCAGGATGAGATGCTTCACGCCCGGCCTGTCCGCCAACTTGTCGGCGTCGGAGTAGGCAGCCTCGCAGTCCTTTTCCTGCAGATCCACCAGAGGCAGCAGCGTGTTGTTTTCCGCGATAATGAAAACCACGTTACAGCACCAAAGGCAGGTGTGGACCAAGAGGTCTCGCGGCAACGATTCCGGGCCTAGCCGGAAGGGCGTGTCCCGGATCAACACCGATCCAGCATTGCCATCCTGGATTTCAGTGATCCAGTCGTCGACGCAGTGTTGGCGAGGCTTTTCCCCGTGGTCGCGCGTCCAGATAACTACATCGAATGGCCGCCCTTGGCCTTCACGACCGATTGTGGTATTCATGATCCGCCTATTTAATTTTGCCCCGGTGGAAGCCCTGTGCTTCGCCGGGCATTTTTGTTTCGGGAAATTTACGAGATCGGGCCGGTCAGGCAGGCGCCTGCTCGCATCCTGCAAACGCCAGGATATCGGCGACGCGATACGCCAATCGGCGCGGGCCGATGCGCACGAACTTCGGGCCGGAGCCAGTCATCCGCCAGCGCTCCAAAGTGCGCGCCGACACACGCAACGTTTCGGCCGCCTCTGGAGGCGTCAAAAGAGAAGCACCGCCCATTTGGGAGGCAGCATCGAGATTGATTGTTGCTGAGGTCACCAGCGACTCCTGTGTCAAAACAGGGGGAGCGCCGTGATGCTAAAAAGCGCGACTGCTCCCCGGAAGGGATACAGATCGCGCAGCGAATTCGATCGGCGTTTAACGCTAGCTCGACAGGAATACTATCCTAGATGCTCGTGGCGCGCAAGTGCGGGCTTTGCGGTGTAGATCGCGAGTGTATCGGAATCACGTTCGGGGCATCCGCCGGCGGCTCGACCAAGCTGCCGACGTGCTTGGCCCAAAGTTCGGCAGCCTCGCGCCGCTCGTCGGTTTTAGGCTCGCGGTCATAAATCTCGATCAGTTCTTCACGCGCGTGGTTGAGCATCATTTCCGCGAGCTCTGAATCTACGCCGAGCTTGCGAAGGCCCGAGCGGAAAGTCCGCCTGAGATCGTGAAGCGTGAACGACACGCCCGAGAGCTTGACCAACTCGCCCTGGCGCTTGGACCAGTTCGAAATGGCGCTGCCCTTGTTTCGGCCGGAAAACACGTAAGGGTTCTCCGCGAAGCGCGGCTGCCGATCGACCAGGAGGCGAGCCTCTACCGTCAACGGGACCGCGTGGGCGCGGCCGTTCTTCGCTACGCCGGCCGGGATCGTCCAAATTCCGGTCCCGGCATCGATATCATCCCATTGGAGCAGAGAGGCTTCTGTCCGGCGCTGACCAGTGAGTAGCAAGAGGCGGACATAGTCGCCGTAGGGTTTGGCGACCTTTTCGCAGGCGCCCCAAACAATCTTGATTTCCGCGTCTGACAGCGCCCTGCCCGTCCGGCCAGTCATTTGTGCGCGCGTGATGCGCTCGCGGCGCCAGCCGGCCAGCGGGTTGGCGTACATCAGACCTCGGCCAACGGCCCAATTGAAGAAAGTGTGTGCCTTGGTTCGAAAGTCTGCCGCGGCGCCAGGGCCGCCAACTCTTCGCTTCACCTTCGAAACGCTCTTCTTTAAAGCGCCCGAGGTCTTCGACGTCTTCTGCATTGCCGTATCGGCAACGGACTGTTCCTCGATCTTGGCGATCCGTGCAGCAATCAGCTGGCGGTCGATCGACGGGAGGTCAATCTGATCTATCGGCCCGGGCATGTAGCGCTTCAGGTTTCGCACGATCTGCTCAGCGTGGACAACGTGCCGCTTTTTCAGGTGGGTCTCGTAGCTCTCGAGCGCCCGATCCAGGCGGGCGGCATCTCGCCGAGCCACTGCCTTCCGATCGGCCTGTGGATCGGCACCGCCGGCAATCTGGCCGAGATAGGTTTGCGCAGCCGATCGGGCAGCACCGAGCTTGACCTTCTCGATGTCGCCAAGAGTCATTCTCCGCTTGGTAGCGGCGCGCCCGCCACCAGCTGGGCGGTACATCAGGATGAAAACCTTTCGGCCCGACGGGAAACACCGCACGCCAAAGCCAGAGATTTTGGAGTCCCACAATACATATTCGCCGGCGGACGGTGCCGCGATAGCCCGAATGCGCTCCTCAGTGAGATTTGCCTTGTCGACCACGAACACCCCTCCTTTCTTCTGGAACCACATTGGAACCATCGAACTGCGGTCATTGTAGGCGAACTGTCGGCTTATGTCGTCTAATTTCGTAAGGGAAACCCGGCACTTGTCGGCAAGCGCGGATTAGAGCGTTTCTACGCGTAGAGCGAACTCACTCTTCACACGGGTGGGGTCGCAGGTTCAATCCCTGCATCGCCCACCATTTTCTTTCCCGGAACAGCACACTCCAAGCCAGCACTCCTAGCAGCTGCAACTCGCCCCTTCCCCACCAAAATTCTTCTGCGCAAAGTTCAACGCGCTTGAGTAGCTCGTGTAGCTCTGGAACTGGCATACATCGGATCCGTTCCGCACCTTCATCTGCTCGAGATCCCAGAACGAAACCTCGATGTGATCGTTGGCGCAGTAGACCGTGTATTTTTCAGGCTCCAGCGCTCGTGCCTTCTGCGCCGGGATGGAGACGGCAGGAATGGAAAGCACGGAAAGTGCAAGCATGATGGCGTGACGTGTGCGCATGTAAAAACCCCGAATGAAAACCAGCCCGTATTATTGCCGCTATCTCGACGCGCTGCATCACGGCTTTTTGACGAACGACTTCTTTCCGGTGCCCGGCTCGCCGTCAGCTATGTGCTGATCCAGATCTCCGCTGTGTTGGCGCTAATTGGTACCGCTCGGGGGCGCGTGGCCGGCAGCAGGGAGGTCGGCTTGGATTGCGTCCATTCGGTCATGGTGTTCCCTGCAAGGCATCGCAGCGCCGCGCGAGCCTAAGCCTTCTTCTTTCGTCTCCGTGATCCCGCCCGCATTGCAATTTCGCCGCCACGAACCGTTTCGTACTGGTCGGCGTCGACAATCGATTTGTCGAAGGTGAGGCCGGTCATTTCGGAGATTTCGGTTAGCGGGTACATGGCGCCGATGAATTCGTCGGAGACGGCAAACTCCAGCTCCGTGTCCGACAGATCCTGTTCGAGGACGAAGCCATAGCTGGCGAGCCCGTCTGTGACGCGCGCCACGATCACCTTCCAGAAACGGCGCGGCACCGGCGCGCGAAGACTTGTTCCCTTGGGGCCTTTGCCGGCAAAGGTTCGGTCATCATCGGCGAGCACCGGGCCAGCGAAGACACACAGCCGTTCGCTCGCCGCCTCCGACAGGACGTGGTTCTCAAGATCGCCCCAGTTCTTCTCACCGCTGTCGGAGCGGTTGTAGCCCTCGACCTGGGGCGAGCAATTGGTGACATGGAAGGAGCAGACATTGCCCCTGAGCAGCAGCTCGAAGGTGCTGCCCCAGGCTACGTCATCGCGCCTGACGATATGACCCTTGTCGAAGGCGCCCTGATCCTGGGTGTAGAAGACGTCGGGGATCTGGTACTTGTCGTCGAGCCGCAGATCCGCGAACCAGCGCTCGCTGAACAGGCCGCCGCGCGAATAGTTGCGGCCCTTTTCCGGCTCGCGCAGATTGCTCTCCTCGGTGACGTTGGAGGCGGTGAACAGCGCCAGCCGCCGCTTGGCGTGCATCTTGAGCGAAAAATTCTGGTAGTCGAGTTGCGTGCCGCCGGCCTTGAGCGGCGCCAGCACTGAGAGGTCGGTGGCCTCAGGCATCGGCACAACGACCGGCGCGAGTTTAGTGCCGCCAGAGAGAAATTTCTCGTCGTAGCCCTTATAGCCGGCATAGTCCGCGACCGTTTTGGGAACGAATGCGCCGCCTGGAGGGGTCGGCTTGGCCGCTTCGAGCTCGACCGATTCCGTGACCGCTTCATGGGCAGGCGTTGCGCCGAGCGAGACGGTGATGCGCAACGGCACTTCGAAGGTGACGCTGCCGCCCGGCGAAACGACGACGCCTGCCGATGAAGGCGTCTGGGTGGCGACGCCCGGGATCTGCTTGACGCCGCCGACTTCAACCAGGTTTACGCCCTCGGCCGGCGATCCACTGTCCGCCTTGGTCCACCATGCGCCCCAACCGTTGGGGCCGCCGCTGGCGGCGCCGGCGAAATTGAGGCCGAGGTCGACGACACGCTGGTCCTTGGCGAGCGCGCCGGTGGGCACGGCGTAGTTGCGCTCGAGATAGCGGCCGGCGAAATGCAGCGCCACGACCTCGCCGGTGGCGAGGTTGATCATGGCGGTGCCGGAGTTGCCGCCAGTGGTCGAGCAATCATGTGTCGCCGCGCTGACGATCTTACCGAAACTCTCCGTATCGAAGCCGCCCTGCAGCATGCCCGGTTGCAGGCGCTTGACCTGGAAACGATTGCGCATGAGCTCGTTCTGGACATCGACCGCGTTGCGATTGTCGAACGCGGGATAGCCGATGGCGACGACTTCCTGGCGCAGCATATCGCGCGCGTCGGCGACCGCAAGCGACAGCGGCGTGATGTTGTCGGGCAGGCCTTCGACTTCGAGGATCGCCATGTCCCAATAGGGATGGATCATCCGGACATTGCGGATATTGAAGACGTTTCCTGCCGCCGAATCGCGCTTGAAGTCGATGCCGGCGGCGCGGCCGTTGATGAATTGCAGATTGCGGTCGCCAAGGCCGTCCGCAAATATCTGCGCCACATGACGGTTGGTCATCAGCAGGTTGCGGCCGACGACGAAGCCCGTGCCGCCGTAAGGGATATTGGTGTTCCACAACAGTTCGATACGCCCGATCGCCGGCAGGGCGGCTTCGATGCGCTGCTTCAATGCGGCCTCGCTGGTAAGCTTCGTCCACAGCGAATGGCCAGGTGTCGGAGCGCCGTCGAAAGTCAGCGTCGTAAAGGTGCCATCCTTGATGTCATAGACCGGCCGCAACTCCGGGATGATTATGGCTTCCAGATCGGAAAGCTGCTCGGGCGCGACTTCGGCGCCCCGCGCGAGGCTCTCCATGCCAGCGCGCGCCGATTCAAACGCCGCCTCCGTCTTGCCGGCTTCCGCAGGCGCAAGGGATTCCAGGCCGCCGCCTGCCATCGTCTCCATGTTGCCGAGGACCGATTCAGTCCCCTCGCCCCCGGTAACGAGATCGAGATATTGACGGATTCGCTGCTCTCTGCTGACCGGCATAGTCGCCCCCCAAAGGTTCTGTCGAAGTAAAGAAGTGTATTGCCCCATTTTAGACTGGTGCAATTCTGACTGGCAGGCGAGGAAACAAATCAACTCGCGTCGAAGATGACCGAAGCGCAACGTCGGCATGTCTCTTTGCCGCAGTCGCTCGCGCGATGTATGACGCTCGCATTATTTCACGATGCCGTATGTGATCTCCGTCACAGACGCTCACGCTGTTTGCGCCCACCTATCGCAACGGGTGGAAGGGCCATTGCGGCCGCTCGGTTTTACAGAAATTTTATCACCTATCCATTTTTATCAGTTGGCGCCTGCACGCGCGGCTCCTCCCGCCGCGCGTGCAGGCGGCTTTCCGCCCGGCACGAGCCAGGCACTGGGCGCGACCACTGCGCCACGCCTTTAGAAGGCGTAATCGCAAGGGATGAACGCCGGCCTTTGACGCGGTGCACTCTTGCCTTAGACTTCGGCCCTTAAACTTCGCCGATTGCGGCAATTGGGAATTTGGAACATGGCTTTTGGCGGCCCTAACGACAGAAACGATCTGCCGCGCCTGGCACGCATCGATCCAAAGCTGTTCGATATCCTGTTCAGCGGCTGCAAGGTCGAGCGCTACGCCGCCGGCCAGCATCTGTTCGTCCAGGAAGATGCCGCCGACCGGATCTACGGGGTGATGAGCGGCACGGTGGAAATCTCGATCTATTCGCCCGGCGGACAGAAGCTGGTGGCCAATATCGAGCTGTCGCGCAGTCTGGTGGGCGAGATCGGCGCCCTGGACGGCCGGCCACGCACCGCCACCGCCATCTGCCTGACCGCTTGCGAGCTGGTTTCGCTCAGCAGGATACAACTCTTTGATCGCATTGAGAGAAATCCACCGCTGGCACGCGCGATGATCGAACTTCTGTGCGCCCGGCTGCGCTGGGTCAGCGGCGAACTCGGCGATCAGGCCTTCTTCGGCATCGAGGCGAGGCTCGCCAAACGCCTGGTCTTCCTGGCCAAGGTGATGGCCGACAGCGCCGGCTGGATCCCGATCTCGCAATCGGAACTCGGAGAGTTCCTCGGCGCCACGCGCGAGTCCGTCAACAAGACGCTCAACGACTGGCGCAACCGCTCGTTCATTGCCATCAAACGCGGCGGCCTGCGTATCACGGACACCGGGGCACTGCGCCACATCGCCGAGTCGCAGGACGACGACTGACGCCGAATCAGAGCCGCGAAATCAGGTAGCGCAGCGCCGAGCGGCTGGGCATGAAGAAATATCCACCCCCCTTGGTGGTGACGAATTGCGGCATGTCACGGAGCGTCGTGACCTTTTCCCATGACGGAATGGTGAACCTGCCATCGCCGCCGCGCGAACCAATCGTCGGGTCCTTTTCAGCGACGAGGCCCTGGAACGTGGCCGACGAAACCCAGGTCTGCTGAATGAATTCGTACTGGCGCTCTATGTCGGCGTTGAGGCACATGAACAGCAGCCCCTTTTCGACCTTGCCATTCTTGCCGTCCTGCTTCTGATAGGTGCGGCCGACCCGCAGGATACGATGGCGCTTGCCGATATTGATCTGCGTATCGCGGTCCTCACCCAGCGAGTCGCGTGGGTTGGAACGGCGAATGTGGGCACCAAGCGGGCAGCGATGGCCTTGCGGATCCTCGGCGCCAGCGGCGAAGTTGTTGTCGATGACGCGTCCCGGATGATCGGGGTTGCGCACCAGCGAGCTACCGTTCTGCCAGCGGCCGAGCATCTTGGCGGCAATCCAGTCTTGCGTGATGGCTTGGTTGCCGAGTTGGCTCGCGACCAAGGCTGCAGCCTTTTTGCAGTAGTCGTTGAAGACGTCGACGTGCTGCTCGAACTGGCGAATAACCAGGAATGAACCGTTGCGCCCGAAATCGCGCGGCGGTGGCGGCAGGCCCGGAATCAGCCGGCTACGGCGCACCTGCGAAAGGATTCCGGTCCGATCGCGTGATGCGCTTACCGAGGGCGAGGCTGGATAGAACCCATGCTCATCACGATAGCCGAACAGGAACTCGCCGGGCGCGACCAGATGCATTGATGCAGCACCCCTGCTGGCGCGGGTCGTGCCCCGGACAATCGGCTGCGAAATCCCGTCCGCGAAACCGAAATGCTCGTAGGCTGGCCCACGTTCCGACCGATCGTCACGCTTTGCCCCGTCGGACGATTTCGTCTTCGTGTCGGTCGGACCCCGGTTTACGGCGAGCGGCAGTTCGGCGACGACCTTCATGCCTGCACCGGTCGTCTTTCGTCTCACGGTGGCAATCTCGGCCTTCAACCGTCCCGGGTCTTCGGCATAGCAGACGATGACCAGGTCCACAGGGTTCTCCAACGAACCCCACTCCCATTCGTCCGGGCCGTCGCGGCCTCGGTCGTCCAGTATGCGCCCACGCTCGGGATTGCCCATGCCATGGCGAAAGGCGATCGGAAATGTTTCCAGTGGATCGCCCTCCACACCCTCGTCGAGCCCAAACTGCCGCAGGCCACCGGGACCAAAGGCGACTATCATAGCGCGCCCGGCGGGCCTGCCTTCGCCGAAACTCGTCTGCTCGACAACGAAATCGAGCCAGGCTCTGCGCTTGGGCGCCGGCAACTTGTCCGGCACCCGGATCGCAAGCATATGCGAATAAGCGAGCGGGCCGAGCGGGCCGAAGAAGATGGACTGGATCTCGCCGGTTTCCAACTGCTGCTCGAGAGGCGCCGGAAAGGCAGAGCTGATATTGGCCAGCAGCGAAGTGGTCTTTTGAACGGTGGTCGTTTCGCTCGCCGGGCGCCGTAGCGAACCGAACAAGCTCAGCCAATCGCGCGCCTCGTTGCCGACGGCGGAAGCAATGCCGCGCCTGACCCGGGAATTGATCCGGATTCGCTCTGTGTTGATTTGGGGATAGGCGGAGTACCAGAACAGGGTCGGCACCTGCTGGCGCCGCGCCCAGCGCTTAAAACGATCGCCGTCGCGCGCGCCGTCCAGGAACAGCCATCGTGTGCGTGGATAGCCCACGGTGTTGCTCCACACGCCGGTCAGGCCAGCGGACGCCTTGGCGATGAAGTCCTCAAGATAGCTTTCCCAGCTGCCGCCGTAGTTGGAGAAGAACATCAATCGGTTGGAGCCGGGCAGCAGTATCCAGCGGGCGAAATGGATGGTGTTGATGGTGTTGAGGAAGCCTGGCTTGAATACCTTCTGGGCAGCTATCGAGATCAGGTAGAAGGAAAACCTGAGCGCCAGCCGCCGCAGAATGCCGGCCTTCATCGTCGAAATCGCAGTCAGATGGTTTTGTGCCGCGTGGCCCTCCTTGACGAGTATCGCGTTCAATTCAGATATGCCGATCGATGTGCTTTCCGGCCGATCCCTGTCCTCGCGGCGTCGCAGCGCCAGCAAGCACGAAAACGCCAGCAGCGCCGCTGCCACCAACACTCCAAGTCCCGACAACAGAAGTGAGGTGATTGCTACGGCTATGGCGGTGAAGGAGATTTCCTGGGAACTGATGTCGATAGATCTGCCGAACACCACACCGTAGGTCATGTACCAGCAAGCAGCCCAGATGATCGCCACCGTGACGAAGACCGGCGGTACCAGCAACGTCGTCATCAGGGCACGGCCCCAATGACCCGGCGGCTTTTCCAGCAGGCTCTCGGCCGGCTCGAACGCCCAGGCAAACGTCCCTAATGACTGGACATGCTGGCGAACTTCAGCGAGCACGGCAGGAGCGTTGCCGGCGCCTTTGCGTGGCCGCTCGACGATGTCGCGCACGGCTTCGAAAAGCTGCTGCTCGGCCTTGATACGCTGGACCGAGTGCCCCGGCGTGCCCGAAAACACCAGTCCGGCATTGCTGCCGAAGGACGGCGATATGTCGACATTGTGCTTGCGCAGGAAATCGTTCAATGCGCCGCCATCGCGCAGATCGCAGACATCCTTGAAGATCGGCCGCAGCCGGTGCCCGATGGCGTGCGTGACCGCATCGATGACATCGTCGATGCTGCCGTCACCGGAAATCTCGAGAACCAGAGCTCCTTTTTCCTGACCGGAATCAGCGCCCATCTCGCCGGTGCCGACCACGGTCAGGCTGGTGAAGTGGACGGTGCCGGCAATGTCGAGCGCGGTGCGGATATCTTCGACGGCCGGGTTGCCGAGGCTGGCAACCTTGTCGCGGACAGCATCCAGCGACGCGGATCGGGTGACCGGGCAGACCACCGTCACCATAGACTGCGTTACGGTGCGGCAGAGTTCTGCCCGTTCGAAATCGACCTTGAGGGTTTCGGGATAGGCGCCGATGCGGGTCATCCGCCCGGCCTTGCCGGGCATGCGGCGCACGCCCTGCTTCTGGAACAGGGCGCGCAGGCTTTCGCCGATCTGGATCCTGGCAATCTCGGCGCCGATGCACTGATGAATGCCGTGGCCGAACACCATGTAGTCGCGATGCGGGCGCGATGTGTCGAACTGGTCCGGGTTCTGCACGGCGTCGGCATCGAACATCGCCGACAGCGTCGCCGGCATCACCACCGTGCCGGCCTTCACCAGGCGCTCGCGGCGCGTACCCTTGCCGATGATCGCGTCGCGGGCCGTGTAGCGCCAGGGGCCGACCCAGATCGGCTTGAAGCGCATGGCTTCAAGGACGGCCCTGTCGAGCTTGGCGGTATCGTTTTCGGCCAATGCGGCATCGATAGCCTGCCGTGCGTCGGGCCGCGACAGGATCACGTCGAGGCAATTGCCGGCGGCCAGCACATTGGTCGGGACGAAGCCGGCGATCATGCCCAGCATGATCGAATTGAGGTCGTCCCGCGACAGGCGGCCCTGATCCATCTGGACAACCAGCCTCGCCAGCGGTTGCTCGGCCTTCAAGCCCCGGTCCCTGGCCGACTGGATGGAGCGATCGATGACTTTGAGAAGACGGTCGCCCGCCACCACCGCAAGTTCGCGCATGACGGGGCTCGCCGTCGGGTCCGAAAAGAACAGCGCACTCAGCGCGATCGCCCAGTCGGCGAATTCGGATTCATCGTCGATCTCGACGCCGAAATAGTCTCGACAGATGTGCACCGGGACGATCTTCATCAACCTGGAGATCGCATCGAAGCCGGGGCTGGCGCGCGTCATGATCTCTTGCGAATGACGCGCCGCGATCGGCCTGACGGCGGCTTCGACCTCGGCCGGCGGGAATGCACTCAGCACCGACGATTTCATGCGCCGGTAGTCGGCGCCGTCCTGCATGCCGAGGATGAAGTTGGATCCCCGGGCAAGCTCGGTCATTTCCGGGCCGTATGGGGTCTGGAATTCGTCGCCGCGCTCCAATATGTCGCGGACATCGGCGTTCTTGGTGACCACGAGAACGCCGAAAAGTTTGCCGGTCGGCCGGAAACGCCGCAACAAGGAAAGCGCCCAGCGGGGGTCTTCGGCCAGAGACCCGACGATGCGCGCAATCAGCCCTGTCTTGCGGATCCGGCCGAGATCGAAGGGCGGCATTTCCGACAGCGGGCGCTGGTTTCTCTGGGCCGCGCTAATAGCGTTGAAATACTTCAGTTTGGTCATGCGCGTTCAAGCCCCCCGGCTATCCACGTTATTGCGATGCCGGCCGTTCAACGCCTAGGTTTGCATCGGTTGCACGTATGTGAATCTTTTCACAGTTGGTCCATGTTCCAGCCAGCACTGACGCCATGTTCATTTGGCCAGTTGGAAATTGGCGACGAGGAACTCGTTCGCGGCCTTGTCGGTGAACGGTATCCAGCGCACACGCTGTTCTGAAAAATCGGGATGCCGGGTGGTGAAAATGGCCATCTCGCGCCGCGCCTGTTCCGGCCGGCCGCTTCGCATCAGCGCGCCGATCTTCAGGAACCTGGAATAAAAATAGCCGGGAGACAGGTTGAGCGAGCGGTCGGCGGCAGCGATCGCCGCCGGCCAGTTCTCGACCAAACAATAGGCCGCCGTCAGTTCCCCCAGATTGTGGAAGCGGTAGAGGTCGAACGGGCTCAATCGCTCGGTATCGAGAAAGAACGGTATCGCGGTCGCGGCATTGCCGAGCAGCAGCTGGGCGCTGCCCATGGCCGAGCGCGCGAAGGCAAAGCTCGGATTGATGTGGATCGCTTCCTCGAGATGGTCGACGGCCGACCGCGGTTCGCCGCGCATGATGTCGACGGCGCCGAGATGGGCGTGCGGGCGCGCATCCAGGCTGTCCACCAGCAACGCCTTGCGGGCAAACTGCTCGACCTTGTTCAAATCGTCGCTGTCGCCGAAACGCAGCCATGCCCGCCAGAAATACCACCACGCCAGTTCGTTGAGCACGGCGCTCGAGTTGGCGTCCTCGCGGTAGGCCTTCTGGAAGAACTCGAGTGCGGTTTCGGTGTCGCCGCGGGTGCGCCGGTTCATGTGCCAGCGGCCCCGTCGCACCAGTTGCCAGGTCTCCAGGCTTTCCCAGGGAACCTGGAAGGTGCGTGCCTGTTCCGCCCGGTCGACCTCCTTGTCGAGGATCGAAACGATCTCAGCGCCGATCTGGTCGCGCAGGTTGAAGATGTCGACCAGATCGCGATCGAAGCGCTGCGACCACACCAGCCGCCCGTTGGACGCGTCGGCCAGCGAGGTGTTGAGGCGGATCTGGCCACCATTGCGCATCAGCGTGCCGCTGACGATGTAGCGCGCGCCGAGCGCGTTGCCGATCACCCGAGTGCCCAGCGTGTCGTCGCGGAACTGGAAGCTGGAGCCCTTGGCGATGACCGAGAGCCATCTGGTGTTGGAAAGACCATAGATGATGTCCTCGGCGATGCCGTCGGCCATGTAGCCGATGTCATGCTCGCCGCCATCGGCGTGGAAGGGCAGGACGGCGATCGCCGGCGGCCCCTTGGACGACAGCTTCTGCTGCGCATTGGCCTGGGGAATGGCGGCGAAAGACGCCGCCGGCGAGGATCCGTTGCCACTGCGGCCGGCGATCAGAACGCGCACCGGCAAGGCGATGTTCTTCAGCATGAATTCGCCGAGATCGGTGAATTCGGCCGCCGTCTTGTCCTTCACATGGTGCCAGGTCGTCTCCGAAACGGCGAGACCGTCGCCCGGCGCGAATTCCTGGATTCTCGCGGCGATGTTGACGTCGTCGCCGTAGAGGCGTCCACCACGCACGATGACGTCGCCGGTGTTGATGCCGGCCCGAAACGGCATGCGCATGTCGTCGGCAACCTCGGCGTTGAGGGCGACGATGCGGCCCTGGAAATCAAAGGCCGCGCGCAACGCCTCGATCGGATTGCCGAACTCGGCCATGATGCTGTCGCCGGCGTCGCCGAACGTGCGGCCGCCAAATGTGCCACAGCTGTCGGCGATGATGTCGCGCCGTTCCTCGAATGCCGCGACAGCAGACTCGTCGTCGATGCCCATCAGCCTCGAGAACCCGACGGCATCGATAGAAATGATTGTCGCCAGCTGACGGGTGTAGTTCCGTACAGCCATGTTCGAGCCCCCGCTCCCTTTCTGGTTCTGGTCCAGCACAGGCGACGACCCGTTCCTGAAACACTTCGCCGCGCGCTGAGAGATGAAGATTCCGGCGGGGTTGGCGCGCCATGCCACCCCGCCAGGACCAGAAGTCTAGCAGGGTCTTTGGCAAAGCTCTACCACCATCGGGTTGTCCAGCGCGGGCCGTGGCAGCACTCATGGTTGGCCGGCGGTTGGCGCAAATATTGGCGTGCCGTCGCTCTGAGCGCGGCGATCCAGGGCTTCACGGAACCTGCGCACGTCAGCTCTCGGAACAAACTGTGCTGCCTGCGAGTTTCCGGTGCGGTTCATGCCAACGTGAAATGAGGGTAATCATGCGAAATCTTGTTCTGGCGACCGGTGTCGTCGTTCTTCTGGCCGGCTCGACGGCCTTTGCCGCGGATGACAGCCCGCTGCCGCCGACGAATGCCCAGAAACTGTCTGCAATCATCGCCAAGGTCGAGCAGCGCGATGGCTTTCGCTATGTGAAGGAGGTCGACTGGGACAAGGACGGCTACACCGTCACCTATTACACCGCCGACAAGGCGAAAGTCGAAATCACCTTCGATCCCGTCACCGCCGAACCGAAATAGCGCCGATACCGACACCGCTTCGGCAATTCCGTCCGCTGCGTCTTTTGCCTAGAATGGTGGCAGTTGTCGGACAACGGGGCGACCATGCTTTCTTCCAATCGAATTGCCAACTCGCTTGCGCTTGTCGTCGCACTGGCTGGCGGGGCGGTCTGCCTTGGTCCAGCGCGTGCCGACCGACCATCCTTCGACTGCCGCAAAGCCCGCCTGCCGGTGGAAAAGGCGATCTGTGCCGACCCGCAACTGTCGGCAATTGATGCCTTGGTGGCCGAGGCCTTTACGGGTTTCGAGCCAGCCTTTGGCGGCGACAAGCGCAAGATCGCCCGTGCGCTCATCGCCGACAGGAACGCCTGTGGGCAGGATGCCGCCTGCATCATCAGCGCCCAGAACAATGCGCTGCAGACCTACGGCAATGCGCCGTCCTGGGTGCAGGACTACAACATCGCCCTGATCGGCAAGAAGGCGCTCGACACCGCGGCCCGCCATCCGGGCAGCCTCGACCAGCCCCTGCCCTCGTCGATCGGCCAATGCGCCTTGACCCACATCACCGCGCTGACGACGCGGCTCGGCGACGACCCGCTGGAAACCGCCGGCCCTGAAGCCGGCAGCCTGGCGCGGTTCAGCAATGGCGGCGCCGGGGTTTCCTACGAGCGGGAGCCTGGCCTTGCCAGTTCGAAAGCCGGCGATCCTGTCGTCATGTGCCTGATATCGATCCCGAGGGATTGTCCGCAGGGCGACGAGCGCGGGCGGGTCTATTACGGCGTCGACCTCACGATAAAAGGCACATGGGTTTTGCCGGATTCGCAACATCTATGCGGCGGCGCCTGAAGATTTGCCGCAAAGCACTGCTGGATGCACTCTTGCGCCGATCCGCCTTTGATGGCTGAGTGCGCGTAACAGTTGCAGGGCACGGGGGTGCATGGCCATGGTTAAGCATGTTTTGAAGCGCATCCTGATGATGCTTGCCGGCTATTTCGTTTCGGTGCTGATCGGATTGTTCGCGGTCGTGGCGATATATTGCGCACTCGCCGTATTGCCCAACGCGCCGGACTATTTCGGCGCCATGCAATTTTCGCCCATTGTCGTGCTGCTTTGGCCGCCGCTCGGCATGGTCGTCTATTTCCTGACGATCGTGCTGACCGGCCTGCAGACGCTGATCTTCGCGCTGCTCGCCGAATTCTTTGCCCTGCGCAATTTCCTGGTGCACATGCTGTTTGGCGCCGCTGCCGCTGCAGCCGGCTTTTTCCTGGTCTGGCCGGCCGCGGAAGAGGATGCCGGACGCTGGGCCGATATCGGCATCATCGCCGCCGCCGGCCTCGTAGCCGGTCTGGTCTATTGGCTGATCGCGGGCCGCGACGCCGGCTTCCGGCGTCCGCTCATCCAGCGCTGATCGCAGGAAACGGGCGACCGTCCATCGGCCAAAAATCTAATAAAACCAGAGAGACAAAGTGAGTTCCTCGTTCGTTGAACGAGGAACTGCGCTGGTTCAGCTCGTCGGCGAGCGCACCGCTTCAGTCGCTTCCAGCGCCTGCATCAGCCGCGTGTCGCGGTCGTAGACGTCGTTGAAATATTCGACTTTGCCGGACAGATCCGGCCAGGCAGTGAAGTAGGAGACATAGACGGGAATCGTGCGTGTCACGTCTTCGCTGGCATGGCCGTGCTTGAGCTTTTCGGCGATGTCGTCGACCGAGACGCCGAGCACCGCCGCCGCCATCCCACGTGGATCCTGAAGGCGAATACAGCCATGGCTGAGCGCCCGCATATCGCGCTGGAAGAAGGATTTTTGCGGCGTGTCGTGCATGTAGATGGCGTGCTTGTTGGGGAACAGGATCTTCAGTTCGCCCAGCGCATTGGCTTCGCTCGGCTGCTGGCGCACGCTGTAGGGAATGTTGGCGCCGTAGGCGCCCCAATTGACCGAGGAAGAGGGAACCCGCCTGCCGCGCGAATCGGTCACCTCGTAGCCGGCACGGTCGAGATAGCCCGGATCGCCACGCAGCCTTGGCAGCATCTCGTTGACGATGATCGACTGCGGCACGCCCCAATAGGGATGGAAATCGACCTGCTTGATCTCCTTGAAGAAGAAGGCGGTCTGGTTGGTGGTCCGGCCGATGACGACGCGGGTCTTCAGCTTCTCCTCGCCATTGTCGATATAGCTGGCGGTGAAGGCGGGCTGGTTGATAAAGACCCGCGGGCTGCCGAGATCGGACGGCATCCAGCGCAATTCTTCCAGCGCGACCTGCACCTTCTGCAGCCTGTCTGCCTTGGATGCGCCGGCGAGCGAGGCGACGGTGCGCGGGCCGATGACCCCATCGCCCTTCATGCCGGCCTTCACCTGCACGGCCTTGATGATCGGAACCAGTTCGGGAACATAGACATCGCTGGTGCCGAGACGAGACAGGATCTCGCCATAGGCGCCGCCCATCTCGTCGTCGAGATTGCGCGCGATCAGCGTCAGCAGCTTCGGCAGTTCGGCGCTGGTCTCGCCGGGCTTCAGCAACAGCTTGGGATCGACGACGATTTCGTTTTCGGCGCTCGCCTGCAGCGATTCAAGTTCGACGCGCAGCGCCTGATATTCCGCGTTCTGCGGGTGCCGCGATTCGAGGTAGGTGCGCACTTCCTGGGTGTGGGCCAGCGTCTTGAGCGCGCCTTCCATGTCGACCGGCTTCGGCGGAAATTCATAGTAGCCGGTGATGCGATTGGGATCGACGCGCCCGCTCTGGGCGTCACGGGCATAGCGCAGCACGCGCGCCGACAGCGCCATCTCGAAGCGCACGAGTTCCTTCAGATGGGCATCGGCATCGACTGCCGATGCGTTGGCTGCCGGCACCTCGACCGTGTAGTCGGCCGACGTGAGACCATAGCTTGCGGCCTCGCCAAGCACCCTCACCGCGTCCTGGGCGCGGGCATTGGGATTGCCATCATTCACCCAGATGAAATCAGGATTGGCAGAGTAATAGGCAATCAGTGCCTTGGCGATATCGGGCTCGGCATAGAGTTCATAGTCGCTGAGGCCTGCAACGGCTTCACGGAAGGCAGTGCTGGTTGCCGACGGCACAAAGGCGGCGTCTTCAGCTGTTGCCACCTGGGGAGGTGCTGCCACCAATGCGGCAAAGTCGACGCGCACCAGCCGGTCGGCCTTGTAGGTGTAGTAGGACGGACTGCTGATTCTGGTGCCGCCACCGCCCGATACGGCGGGCTTCGGCTTGCGCTTTGGCGGCGGCGGGAATTCGCCTTGCGGCCTGTGCTTGACGCCACCGCCGAACAGCATGTCGAACAGGCCTTGCGCGCTTGCCTGCGGCACACCGAAGGCCAGTGCTGCCGCCACTGCAAGCGGCATCACGGTGGCTTTATTTCCGAGGAATTTCATTAATCACCCGCTCCGGCTGCAAGCCGGCTCCCGTTCCGCGCCGCTAGACGATCTTGCCAACCGCATGGCGGATGTAAGGCGCTACTATACCGATTCATACCGATTTCGTTAAGCTTCCATAAATTTCCGCAGGCCTGTTGCAGAACGGTTTCACAACATCGTGACGTCTGGAGCGGCGTTGCCGCTCCAGACCGGTCAAAGCGGCTGCTGCTTCAGGCGTTGGCGCCACCGTCGATGGTGAGCGCGGCGCCGGTGACGAAGCGCCCTTCCGGACCGGCGAGCCAGGCAACCATGCCGGCGATCTCGTCAGCCTTGCCGAAGCGGGGCGTCGCCATCTTCCGCCGCTGGTGTTCGGCATGCGGGCCTTGGGCCGGGTTCATGTCGGTGTCGGTCGAACCGGGATGAACGACGTTGGCGGTGATGCCGCGCGGACCGAGGTCTCGCGCCAGCGCCTTGGTCAGGCCGACCAGCGCAGCCTTGCTGGTCGAATAGGCGCTGAGGCTGGTGTCGGTGACGCGCTCGGCCAGATTGCTGCCGATCGAAATGATGCGGCCGCCCTCGCCCATGTGAGCCGCTGCCGCCTTCGAGGCCACGAACGGCGCTCTCTGATTGACCTCAATGGTCTCGTCAAAGTCGGCCAGCGACATCTGTTCGATGGGCGCCGCGCGCCAGATGCCGGCGCTGTTGACCAGGATGTCGAGCCGGCCGAAGGCATTCACCGCCTCGGTGACCGAATTTTCGATGGCGGCAGCGTCGCGATTGTCGGCTTGGATGGCGATCGCGCGACCACCTGCCGCTATAATCTCGGCGACGACAGCTTGGGCCGGCGCCGCACTGTTGACATAGGTGATGGCGACGTCGGCGCCATCGGCCGCGAGCCGCTTGGCAATCGCAGCACCAATGCCGCGGCTGCCGCCGGTGACGAGTGCTGCCTTGCCGTTCAATCCGTTCGCTGACATGTCATGCTCCTTTATATAACGATCGATACATAAATCTGGCAACCTTGCCTCGCGACGTCAAGTGAATTATGTATCGGTCAACACAGAAAAGATCATCATGCCGGAAAGAGGCCGTCCCCGCACCTTCGATCGAACCGCCGCCTTGCGGCAGGCGATGGAGCTGTTCTGGGCCAAAGGCTATGAGGGCACCTCGATCGCCGACCTGACCGCGGCGATGGGGATCAGCTCGCCCAGCCTCTATGCCGCCTTCGGCAGCAAGGAGGCGCTGTTTCTGGAAGCGACCGAGTATTACACCCGCAACGAAGGCACCGAGATCTGGAGCGCGCTGGACGAAGCGCCGACGGCATGCCAGGCGATCGAGAATTTCCTGCGCCAGACGGCAAAAGCGTACTCTCAGGACGACCGCCCGCAGGGCTGTCTCATCGCGCTGGGCGCACTGCACCAGGATTCAAGCAGCGGCGCGATCTGCGATGATTTGCGCCGCCGCCGCGCCGAAAACCACACCCTCTTGCTGAGACGGCTGGAACGCGGTGTGGCGGAAGGCGAATTGCCGGCGGGCTTCGACAGCAACGCGGCGGCGACCTTCTATGCGACGGTCCAGCACGGCATGTCGATCCAGGCCCGCGACGGCGCCTCGTGCGAAGCGCTGATGGCCACAGTGGCCGGAGCGATGGCGGCGTGGCAGGGGCTGGTCGGAACAGCGTGACAAAGCGCGGAGCTTGTGCTGGAAATCCAGTCGGCGGCGAATGCGCCGGGAGGGATCATCCGTGAAAAAAGGGTATCGCGAGTTGCTCGACGAGGCCAATGCCGAGATCGAGGTGGTCTCGCCCGAGGAAGCGGCCGGGCTGCTCGACGACGAGGACACCATCTTCGTCGACCTGCGCGATCCACGCGAGATCGAGCGGGACGGCCAGATCCCCGGCGCCAAACATGTCACTCGCGGCATGCTGGAATTCTGGATCGATCCCGAAAGCCCTTACCACAAGCCGTTCTTTGCCTCGGGCAAAAGCTTCGTCTTCTTTTGCGCCGGCGGCTGGCGCTCGGCGCTGGCCGCCAAGACGGCGCAGGATATGGGGCTGTCGCCGGTCAAGCACATCCTTGGCGGCTATACCGCCTGGAAGGCGGCCGGATTGCCCGTCGAGCCGGGCGGCAAGAAGAACGGTTAGCTCACCGCTCCGGCGTTGTCGGAGTCGACAATACACCCATTGGAATCAATGCAGTATCGGCTCGCGCTCGTTTTTGACAAAAGTCACAGCGCGTTCGACAACACCTTTGTCGGCGAGAATGCGACGGTGGCCGAGCCCATCGGCCCAGTGCAGCCGCACATGGCTGCCGGCGCCGGCATAACGTGTGGCATGATCGGCGGGGACTTCGCGGTCGTCCGGCGCGTGGATGACCAGCGTCGGCACCGGCGCCTCAGCCAACTGGCGGTCGCCGGTGAATTCATGCAGCGGCCGGCCCGACAGCCTTTTCACCTGATCGGCCATGGAAACCTGCGAACGCGGACCGACATTGAGCATGCGGCTGAAGTCGGCGAAGATCGCCGGCAGGGAACTTGGCGCGGCGACCAGCACCAGCCGCTCGGCCGCCACTGGGTGGATACCCTTGATCGAACCGGCAATGGCATTGGCGGCGACGGCGCCACCGAAGGAATGGCCGACGATCGCCTTGAACGGACCGAACCATTCGCCGGCGACCCTGACCGCCTCGACCGCATTGACCATATTGAGATGACGGCCCAGCGACTGGCCATGGCCCGGCAGGTCGAGCGAGGCGACCCGGTAGCCCGCATCGCGAAAGCCTTCGATCAGCGCCCGCATATATTCCGTGCGCGAACGCCAGCCATGGACCACCAGCACCGTGCCGGCGGACGCCCTGCCCGGCTCGGGCCGGAATTCGTGCACCATGACGCAGCCGGCCTTGGTCGTCAGCCGATGATGGCGCGCCTCGGCCATGAAGCCGGCGGCGCGGTCGACCGCACGCCGCTCGCCGTCGCTGAGCGCCTTCACGCTCGGCGTGCGGCAGAACAGTTCGAAGGCCGCGCGCCCGCTCAGACGCGGCGCCACAAGCTCGGCCGCGCCGAACACGCCCCGGATGACCTTCAGTCCAAATGATGCCATAGTGGCGATCCATCCATTCCGTTCAAGCATGAACATAATAGTTCAAACATGAACATTAAACAAGAGCTGCCCTGGGACAACCCGCGCTTTCGCAACTGGGTCGCGGTGGCGCGCGCCTGCCATGTGCTGGAGCGTGCGCTGGCGGTAAAGCTGGCGCCGCTGGATCTCAAGCCGGCGCAGCTCGACGTGCTGATGAACCTCTATCGCCATCCCGGCATGTCGCAGCACGATCTCGCCCGCAAGCTGCTGGTCGGCCGCTCCAACATCACCATGCTGTTGCCGCAGCTCGAGGCGCGCGGCCTGCTGCGCCGCGAAGGCGATGAGAAGGACAAGCGCGTGCTGCGGCTGACGCTTACCGAGGCCGGCACGGAGCTTTTGATGAAGGCGCTGAAGGTGCATATGGCGCTGATCGAAAAGGCGATGAGCCAGTCGACAGCGGAACAGTGCGATATGATCGGCGAACAGATGCGCAAGATCTATGACGTGCTGAAGGATACCTGAGCCGTTCGATCCACGCGCCTCCCACCTCACCACATCGTCTTCTTCGCCCGCTCCGGCCATTCCTTGTCGTAAGTACCGGCATCGATATTCTTGCGGCTGGTGACTTCCAGGATTGTTCCGGGTGTCGGCAGCGATTTCGGGTCGACGTGCTTTGCCGGGTTCCACAGCTCCGAGCGAACGATGGCGCGGGCGCACTGGAAATAGACCGAATCGACATCGACCACGGTGACCGAGCGCGCCGGCTTGCCTTCGACGGCGAAGGAGGCGCAAAGCGCGGCGTCGGTGGTGATGCGGGCGCGGCCGTTGACGCGCAGCGTCGTGCCCGAACCCGGCACAAGAAACAGCAGCGCGACGCGAGGATCGCGGATGATGTTCTTAAGCGAATCGGCGCGGTTGTTGCCGCGCCTGTCCGGCATCATCAGCGTTTTCGGGTCATGCATGCGCACAAAGCCGGCGAGATCGCCGCGCGGCGAACAGTCCAGCCCTTCCGGCCCGCTCGTCGCCAGGGCGACAAAAGGCGAGGCTTCGATGAAGGCGGGATATTCGGGAATGACGTGGTCGAGTTCCTTGACCGTCGACGCTTCGCCGGGCAGGCCGTAGAGGGCTTCGAGCTGTTCGACCGTGGTGATGTCAGACATTTTCCCGTCTCCGAACCGTTGCCAGCGTTACCCCCAGTCAATGACGTTTTGCCGACAGTGCCGAACTAGCGGTCGCGGCTCAGTCCCTTCTCCTGGAGCTCGGCGAGATAGGCATTCCAGCGCGCGTCCTTTTCGTGGCCAAGCGTGTGCAGGTAATTCCAGGTGAAGATGCCGGTGTCGTGGAAATCGTCGAAGGTGATGCGCACGGCGTAGTTGCCGACCGGCTCGATCTTCAGGATAGCAACGTTACGCTTGCCGGGAACCGTCACCCGCTGGTCCGGCGAATGGCCCTGCACCTCGGCCGAGGGTGAAGCGACGCGCAGCAGTTCGGCCGGCAGTTCGAACGGCCTATGATCGGGAAAGGTGACGGACAGCAGTTTTCTGTCCTTCGAGACCCTGAGTTCCTTCGGCGCCGTCATTGTTCTGCATCCCGCATCAATCCGCCCTTCCCTACGCTGCTTCGCGCGAGCGGAAAAGGCCATTTGGACCCGGCCGACATCGGATGTCGGCCAGGGAATGTCACCAAAGATCGAGAGCGGCTATCTTGAATGGCGGGTTGGATCGTATCACATAGCCGTATATAACGGCGCCACTCGCAGCCACGGGAATGCTTGAACGCATGGACATGATCGATCCCTTCGGTCGCACGATCAGCTACTTGCGCGTGTCGGTCACCGACCGCTGCGATTTCCGCTGCACCTATTGCATGGCCGAGGACATGGCGTTCCTGCCCAAGAAGGACCTGCTGTCGCTCGAGGAACTCGACCGGCTCTGCACCGTCTTCATCGAAAAGGGCGTGCGCAAACTGCGCCTCACCGGCGGCGAGCCGCTGGTGCGCAAGAACATCATGCATCTGGTGCGGCAGCTGTCGCGGCACTTGAAGAGCGGCGCGCTGGAAGAGTTGACGCTGACCACCAATGGCTCGCAGCTGTCGCGCTTTGCCGCCGAGCTTGCCGATTGCGGTGTCGAGCGCATCAATGTCTCGCTCGACACGCTCGATGCCGACAAGTTCCACGCCATCACCCGCTGGGGCCATCTCGGCAAGGTCATGCAAGGCATCGATGCCGCGCAGGCGGCGGGGCTGAAGGTGAAGCTCAACGCCGTTGCGCTGAAGGACTTCAACGACGTCGAGCTGCCGGAGATGATGCGCTGGGCGCATGGCCGCGGCATGGACTTGACCGTCATCGAAACCATGCCGATGGGCGAGATCGACGCCGACCGGACCGACCAGTATCTGCCGCTATCGCTGCTGCGCGCTTCGCTCGAGCGCCAGTTCACGCTGAGCGACATCCCCTACAAGACCGGCGGTCCGGCCCGCTACGTCCATGTCGCAGAGACCGGCGGCAGGCTGGGCTTCATCACGCCGATGACGCATAATTTCTGCGAAAGCTGCAACCGCGTGCGGCTGACCTGCACCGGCACGCTCTACATGTGCCTGGGTCAGGAGGATGCCGCCGACCTGCGCGCGCCGTTGCGTGCCTCGGAAGGCAACGAGCTGGTCGCTGCTGCCATCGACGAAGCGATCGGCCGCAAGCCGAAAGGCCATGATTTCATCATCGACCGCCGCACCAGCCGCCCGTCGGTGTCGAGACATATGAGCGTCACCGGCGGCTGATTTTCTCCGCGATTGGTGCAGAATGCTTCCGTTGGAAGCGAGGGGGATTTCCATGCAGCGTGTTTGCCAAACCGGGCTGTCAGCGCTGGTCGTGGCCCTATCATTGGCGACCACAGTGGCGCTCGCAAAGCCGTTCACCTACATCAATGCGCGCTATGGCACGGTGTGCACGTTCCCGAGCCAGATTTTCAGCAAGCCGATGCCTGAGTCCCTCAATGGCGACGGTCGAAAATGGCTTAGCCCCGATGGTGCGAGCTTGTCCTGTTACGGCGGATACAAGCTGACGGAAGATACGCCCGACAGTCTGGTTGAAAAGGAAAAAGCCGACCCTGACTCTGGGGAAAAGGTCACTTACAGCAAAACCGGTAAGAACTGGGCAGTGGTCTCAGGCACCAAAGGCGACAAGATCTTCTATACCCGAATCGTCTTCGAAAAAGAGGATGCAATCCATACAGTCTGGATCGAATATCCCGCCTCGCTCAAGGCCAAGTACGACCCACTGGTCGGCGCTATCGGCGACAGCCTGCATGGGGCTGAGCAACACTGGGAATAAATCGCTCTCGACGCTGCAAACCCGATTTACCGCCATCGCGTTCCGCCCTAAATTTCGGCCTATAGCGGCTCGTCGCTCGGTTTGGGGGAATACGACATGCGCACATTCTTACTTTCTCTTGCAATGCTTGGGTTTGCCGCCGCGCCGGCAGCAGCACAGTCCATCGGTGGCAGCTACACCGTTGCGGGCACCAATTTCGACGGCTCGAAATATGGCGGCGAAGCCACCATCACGCTGACCAGCGAGACCACCTGCACCATCCATTGGGAGACGGGCGGATCATCGTCGGACGGCATCTGCATGCGCAACGACGATGCCTTCTCCGCCGGCTATGTCATGGGCAAGGAAATCGGTCTCGTCGTCTACAAGGTAGAGGATGACGGCTCGCTGCACGGCCTGTGGACCATCGCCGGCAAGAACGGCAGCGGCACCGAGGTGCTGACGCCGAAATGAGCCTGCCGGTCATCGGCCAGCCCTCTCAGGGATTTCTATGGGTCACGGGTGAAAATCCGTGGCCTATTTCTTTGACGTTGCTGTCTTGCCGCCGGCTGCTACAGGCTTGGGCGGTTCACCGTTTCGCCGAAACGTCGAACCGCTTTATTCTTTGTTTTCACGCAATTCCGGACGGAAAACCGTTTCACACTTTTCTGGAATTGCTCTTGCAAAACCGGTAACGCCCTTGCCTCTTTCCCCAAACATTCGCGGCGCGCTGTGCATGATGGTGGCCATGATCGGCTTCACCCTCAACGACGCCATCACCAAGTTCTCGTCGGAATCGATGAACATGGCGCAGGTGATGCTGGTGCGCGGCGCCTTTGCGTCGCTGCTCGTCGGCCTGCTCGCCTGGCAGCAAGGCGCGCTCGCGCGACCGAGGTCGATGCTGCAGCCGCTGGTGGCGCTTCGCGTGGTCGCCGAGGCCGGCGCCACCGTCGCCTTCCTTGTGGCATTAGCGCATCTGCCGATCGCCAATGTCTCGGCGGTGCTGCAGGCGCTGCCGCTGGCGGTGACGATGGGGGCGGCACTCGTATTCAGCGAAGCGGTCGGCTGGCGGCGCTGGCTGGCGATCGCGGTCGGCTTCGGCGGCGTTCTGATCATCGTGCGGCCAGGCTTCGAAGGCTTCAGCGTCTATTCGCTGTACGCACTCGTCAGCGTCGCCTGTTGCGCAGTACGTGACCTCGCCACCAAGCGCATCCCGAGGGCTATCCCGACCTTGCTGGTGTCGACGGCAACGGCAATCGCCATGACCATCGTTGGCGCCGTGCTGCTGTCGCCGATGGGCGGCTGGACGCCGATGTCCGGCAAAGGCACGGCACTTTTGGCATTGGCGGCGGTGCTGGTGCTGATCGGCTACCAGTTCATCATCATGGCAATGCGGGCCGGCGACATCTCCTTCATTGCGCCATTCCGCTACACCGCCCTCTTTTGGTCGATGCTGCTTGGCCTCATCATCTTCGGCGATGTCCCCGACCTGCCGATGATCTTCGGCTCCGCCATCATCATCGGCTCCGGCCTCTACGCGCTCTATCGCGAGCGGGTCGTTGGCCGGCAGAAACCCGCAGCCGAAAGCGCTGGACCCGACATGGCGCCGGACGGCATATAGCTTGGCCATGAGCCAAGACATTGCAGGAACTATCCTGGCCGGAGGCCTGTCACGGCGCATGGGCGGCGGCGACAAGACTTTGCTGGCGCTTGGCGGGCGTCCGCTTCTCGACCATGTCGTTGCCCGCCTGGCGCCGCAGGTCGGATCGCTGGCGGTCAGCGCCAATGGTGACCCGGCGCGCTTCGAGGCGGCCGGTCTTCCGGTTCTCGCCGATGCGGTGGAAGGCTATGCCGGACCGCTTGCCGGAATCCTCACCGGCCTCGAATGGGCGGCAGCGAACACCGCTTGCATGGCATTGGCGACGGCCCCCGGCGACACGCCGTTTCTGCCGGTGGATCTGGTGGCAAAGCTGGCCGCTGCCGCGACCAGTCGGCCGGGCTCGATGGCGGTTGCCAGTTCCGGCGGCAGGCGGCATCCGACCTTCGCGCTGTGGCCGCTCGTGCTGCGTGAGGCCTTGCGGCATTTCCTGATCGACGAGGACAACAGGCGCGTCTCCGCCTTCATCGAGCGGCACGACTGTGTCGAAGTGGAATTTCCGTTGCTGACCCACGGCAGTGACGAGATCGACCCGTTCTTCAACATCAACACACCGCACGACCTTGCGGTGGCCGAGCGTCTGTTGCAGAGCATCGGCCCATGAACATCTTCGGCATCACCGGCTGGAAGAATTCCGGCAAGACCACACTGACCGAGAAGCTGGTCACAGAGCTCGTCCGGCGCGGCTGGACAGTGTCGACGGTCAAACACGCCCATCATGAGTTCGACATCGACAAGCCTGGCGCCGACAGCTTTCGTCACCGCCAGGCGGGCGCCACCGAAGTCGCGGTGGTGTCGGGCAAACGCTGGGCGCTGATGCATGAATTGCGCGGTGAGGACGAGCCGACGCTGGAGACGGTCCTGTCGCGGTTGGCCCCGTGCGACATCGTGCTGGTCGAAGGCTACAAGCGCGAGGCGCACAAAAAGATCGAGACCCGGCGGCGGGAGGCCAAGGATCGCTTGCCGCTGTCGGCGAACGACGGACATATCATGGCGATTGCCGCCGACTTCGCGGTTACCGGCGAAAGCCTGCCTGTGTTCGATCTCGACGACACGGGAGGGATAGCCGACTTCATCGAGCGCATGACCGGCCTCAAACCTTGAGGCCCCTGCCCTCGCCCGGGTCAGCCGCCCTCTTCAGCCGTTGCATTGTCTAAGCGCGTCGCGCCTGAACGGCCTCATGCGACGCGCTTCAGGTTGTTTTATTTATGCATGTCGTCGTCCCAAAACCGCTGCGCACTTTTGGGCGACATGCATTAACCCGGCGTCGGCATTGGCTGGACCCGCAAATCCCGCAAGCAACGGTTTTACAGTTGCTTTTCTCCCGAAAACAGTGGGAGTATCGCGCCAGCGGGCGGTCAAAAGCACCGCCCCACAGAGCCGTTCCGGAACGACGGCCGGGAGCCATAAAGAGAGGACTATCATGCGTATTGCACTGCGTATCGCGCTCGCCGCATCGGCTGCGCTGCTGACGCTCGGCGTCGCCCAGGCTCAGGAAACGACCCTGAGAATCGGCACCGAAGGCGCCTACCCCCCATTCAACAACCTGACCTCCGACGGCCAGCTCGTGGGCTTCGACATCGACATCGCCAAGGCGCTCTGCGACGAGATGAAGGTCAAGTGCACCTTCGTCGCCCAGGATTGGGACGGCATCATTCCGGCCCTGCAGGCCGGCAAGTTCGACGCCATCGTCGCCTCGATGTCGATCACGCCGGAGCGCGCCGAGAAGGTCGACTTCACGCACAAATACTACAACACGCCGTCGGCGATCGCGGTACCCAAGGACTCGACCCTCAAGGGCGTGACCAAGGAAGACCTGGCCGGCAAGACCATCGGCGTCGCAACCACGACGACGCATTTCAATTATGCCTCGAAAACCTATACGGACAGCACGGTCAAGGGCTATCCGAGCAGCCCCGAAGAGCAGGCCGATCTCGCCAATGGGCGTCTCGACGCGATTGAGGACGATATCGTCGTGTTGCAGCAGTTCCTGGATTCGCCTGATGGCGCCTGCTGCAAGATTCTCGGCCAGCCCTCGCCGCAGCCGGTCGATATCTTTGGACCGGGCGCCGGCATCGCCGTGCGCAAGGGCGAGACGGATCTGGTCAACAAGTTGAACAGCGCCATCGACGCTATTCGCGCTAACGGAAAGTACAAGGAAATCAACGACAAGTACTTCAAGTTCGACGTCTTCGGCGCCGAGTCCTGATCGTCTGAAACAAGGCGGCAGAGGAACTTTCTCCTGCCGCCTTGGCCTGACAGAAGTGGAGACAAGACCCGTCAATGCCAAGCCAGAACATATGGATACTTCTCACTTGGGGACCCGATGGCTGGATTGACGATATTGCCTATGGCGCACTGGTCACGATTGCGCTCGCGCTGGCGACACTGCCGATCGGCCTGACGATCGGCTTTTTCGTGGCCTGGGCGAAACAATCCGAAGAGCCGTCGCTTCGCGTGGCCGCCAACATCTACACCACGGTGTTTCGCGGCCTGCCGGAACTGGTGACGCTTTTCCTGTTCTTCTTCGGCATGCCGATCCTCTTGCAGTATGTCATCCGTCTGTTCAGGCCGGAAGCGACGGTCGATGTCGACAGCTTCCTCGCCGGCATGATCGTGCTGTCGCTTATCTTTTCGTCCTATTCCAGCGAAGTCTTCCTTTCGGCCTTTCGCGCCATTCCGAAGGGCCAGTATGAAGGCGGCTATGCCATCGGGCTGTCGAAATGGCAGACGATGCGCAAGGTGATCCTGCCGCAGCTGCTGCGCATCGCCTTCCCCGGCCTCGAAAATTGCTGGCTGAGCCTGCTCAAGGACACGGCCCTGGTGTCAGTCGTCAATCTGGCTGAAACCTTGCGCAACGCCGGCGTCGCGGCCCGTGTCACCAAACATTCCTTCCTGTTCTACAGTGTCGCGGCGATGGTGTTTCTCATCCTTGCCATCCTGTCGTCGATCGCCACCGGCTTCATCCTGCGTTCGCTCGGGCGGAGGGAGGCACGATGAGCGTCGTGACGCGCGCCGCCGTCGACATCGAGAAGCCACCACCACGGGCGCGGGGCTGGCCGCGGGCCCGTGTCGTCGGCTATGCACTGGTCGGCTTCTGGATCCTGTTCGGCATCGGCATCGCCGTCTATCTGGTTTACGCCTGGAATGGCGAGTTCTTCGCCAGATACGCGCCTGCCTATCTGCAGGGCTTGGGAACCACGCTTGCGTTGGTGGCCATCTCGATGGTGCTCGGCGCGCTCTTTTCGCTGCCCGTCACCTATGCCCGCATGTCAACGAACCGCTATTTGTCTGTCCTGGCCTATTGCTACGTCTATTTCTTCCGCGGCACGCCACTGCTCGTCCAGGTCTATCTCGTCTATTACGGCCTGGGCTCATTCCGGGTGCAGCTCGAATCCGTCGGACTGTGGTGGTTCTTCCGCGACGCCTTCAATTGCGGTGTGTTCGCCTTCGCGCTCAACACCGCCGCCTACCAGGCCGAAATCCTGCGCGGCGCCATAGAAAGTGTTCCGAGGGGCCAATGGGAGGGCGCTGCTTCGCTCGGCCTGCACAAATTGCAGACGCTGCGCAAGGTCATCCTGCCGCAGGCGTTTATCGTCGCGCTCCGGCCCTATGGCAACGAACTCGTCCTGATGATCAAGGCCTCCGCCATCGTTGCCATCATCACCGTCTATGATTTGATGGGCAACGCGAAGCTCGCCTACGCCAAGTCCTTCGACTTCCAGGCCTATGTCTGGGTCGCCATCGTCTATCTGGTGATGGTCGAGATCCTGCGCCACGGCGTCGAATGGATCGAGCGACGGATCACCATTCATCTGATCCGCTGAGCGGTCGGCTGTACCAGTTGATCGGCTCATGCGCGTCTTGACGAATGGCGCGTAGAGCCTAGAGCTGTCCAAGACAATTCCGTTCCGTCTGAAGGGCAAACCCATGGCATCTGTGGCATTTCTCGGTCTTGGCGTGATGGGCTATCCCATGGCCGGGCACCTCAGGAACAAAGGCGGCCACGACGTCACCGTCTACAACCGCACCGCGGCGAAGGCGGAACAATGGGTGGCCCAGCATGGCGGCAAGCTTGCTTTGACGCCGGCGGACGCCGCAGAGGGCCAGGATTTCGTCTTCTCCTGCGTCGGCAATGACGACGATCTGCGCTCGGTGACGACCGGGGCCGATGGCGCCTTCGCCGCGATGAAAAAAGGCTCCGTCTTCATCGACAACACCACCGCTTCGGCCGAAGTCGCGCGCGAACTGGCCGACGCCGCTGAAAAGGCTGGCTTTTCCTTCCTCGACGCGCCGGTTTCCGGCGGCCAGGCGGGCGCCGAGAACGGCGTGCTGACGGTGATGGTCGGCGGCGAGCAGGCTGCCTTCGACAAAGCCAGGCCGGTCATCGACGCCTTTGCCCGCATGGTCGGGCTGATGGGTCCGTCGGGCGCCGGCCAGCTCACGAAGATGATCAATCAGATCACCATTGCCGGGCTGGTTCAGGGACTGGCCGAAGGCATCCATTTCGGCAAGAAGGCCGGGCTCGACATCGAGAAGGTCATCGAGGTGATTTCCAAGGGCGCTGCCGGGTCATGGCAGATGGAGAACCGACACAAGACGATGAATGCCGGTAAATATGATTTCGGCTTTGCCGTCGACTGGATGCGCAAGGATCTCGGCATCTGCCTCGATGAAGCCGACCGCAATGGCGCCAGACTGCCGGTGACCGCCCTTGTCGACCAGTTCTACAAGGATGTGCAGGCGATGGGCGGCAAGCGCTGGGACACCTCGTCCCTGCTGGCGCGCCTGGAAAAATAGGCGTTCGCAATGGCCGAGCTTTCGCCCCAATCGAGCGCCGATGAGATCGTCGCCCATTTGCGCTCGGTCGGCTCCGAAGACAATCGCCGCGGCATGTTGCGCTACGGTATCAAGACCGAGCGCGCGCTCGGCATCTCGCATGGCATGCAGCGGCAGATCGCCAAAAAGATCAAGCGCAACCACGAACGAGCTTTCGAGCTTTGGCAGACCGGCATCATGGAGGCGCAGTTCATCGCTTCCGTCACGGCCGACCCGAAGCGCTTCTCAGCCGCGGATGCACGACAATGGGCCGCGTCCTTCGATTCCTGGGATATCGTCGACGGCGTCTCCGATCTCTTCGTCGACACGGACGCCTGGAAGGAGCTGATTGAAGAGTTCGCGGCGGACGAGCGCGAGTTCGTTCGACGCACGGCCTTTGCGATGATGGCGTGGTCCGTCGTGCACCGGAAGCAGGAGCCGGTGGCGACTTTCCTCGGCTTCCTGCCGATCATCGAAGCGCATGCCGCCGACAGCCGCAATTTCGTGAAGAAGGCGGCAAACTGGGCGCTTCGTTCGATCGGCAAGCGATCGTTGGAGATGCACGGTGCTGCCCTTGCCGTGGCCGAACGGCTGGCCCAGTCGACCGACAAGACGGCTCGCTGGATTGGCAAGGACGCCGTACGGGAACTCACCAATGCCAAGATCATCGAGCGGATCGCCCCCAGAAAAGGCTGACCTAGCCAACGTCCGGTTCACCGAGGTGACGCGGCAGACGCGCGCCGATTTCGAAGGCCTCTTCGAAGCGCAAGGGCGTCCGAAGTATTGCTGGTGCATGGCCTGGCGGCCCCTGCCCGGCCGCCGCGAGCATGTTCAGCACGCCGAGTTGAAACGGGCCATGATGGCGCTTGTCGAGGCCGGCACGCCGGTCGGAATCTTGGCCCAGATTGACGGCAAGACCGTCGGCTGGTGCTCGGTCGCGCCGCGCCAGACATATCGGAAGCTGACGTCGCAATAGGACGATGACGAGACCGGCATCTGGTCGATCGTCTGCTTTTACGTGCCAAGGGCGCTGCGCGGCGGCGGGCTGGCGGCCGCGCTGCTTGACGCTGCCATAGATCACGCCTTTGCCAAGGGCGCCGGCGTGATCGAGGCCTACCCGGTCGGCGAGGCATCGCCGAGCTACCGTTTCATGGGGTTTCGCGACATGTTCATCGCTCGCGGGTTCCATGAGGTCGGCATGGCCGGCTCTCGCAGACATGTGATGCGGCTCGAGCGTTGACGCGATCGGCCGCGGCGTCTTTACTCCTGCACAAAGGAAGCGGCCGATGAGCAGTCCTCTCAAATCGACCTTGGCGCTTGCAGCCGCGTTGTTGGTGTTCACCGCTACCAACGCCTCAGGCCAAACCGCGCACATCTTCTGGAAAGATCTGCGTCCTGCGACGCAGGCGGTGGCCGAAGATGCCGGCCTGCCGATGATTGCGGCAAAACTGCCCGATCGTGGCGAGACATTGTCGCTCAACCTGCAAGACAAGATAGTACAATTAGCCGGCTACGCATTGCCGGTCGACCGTGATGGCGATCTCGTCTACCAATTCCTGCTGGTGCCGTGGACAGGCGCTTGCAGCCACATGCCGACGCCGCCGCCCAACCAGATCGTGCTGGTGACGCCGGCCCGTCCCTACAAGATGTCGCAGTCCTATGAGTCGGTTGCCGTGACCGGCGCTTTGCGGCCCGGCTTGGAGAAGAGCCAGTTGTTCATTCTCGACGGCGTCAGCATCATCCAGTCCGGCTACACCGTACGCAAAGCCGATGTGGTGGCAGTCGACACGGTGCCGGACACGATCACGCTGCCGGTCAACTCGCCCTGGAGTTTCCTCAACAAAAAGAAGAACTAAACGGCGCCTGCTTGTGCAGCGTCACCGCCCGGTCACAGACAACCGCGCTCAGGCCGCGTTGGCGCCGGATTCCTTGTCCAGCAGCATGTAGTCGAGCGGCATTTCGGTCGTGTACTTGATCTGCTCCATGGCGAAGGACGACGATACGTCGCGGATCTCGATCTTGGCGATCAGCCGCTTGTAGAAGGCGTCATAGGCGGCGATATCGGGCACCACGACGCGCAAGAGATAATCGACGTCGCCGCTCATGCGGTAGAATTCGACCACCTCGGGAAATTCCTGGATGACTTCCGAGAAACGCCGCAGCCATTCATGGCTGTGCGAATTGGTGCGGATCGACACGAAGACGGTGACGCGCACATTGACCTTTTCGTGGTCGAGAATGGCGACGCGCCGCTTGATGACTCCCTCTTCCTCCAGCTTCTGGATGCGGCGCCAGCACGGCGTCGTCGACAGGCCGACTTTCTTGGCGACATCGGCAACCGCGAGCGTCGCGTCCTCCTGCAGGAGGCGGAGAATTTTTCTGTCGAGGCGATCCATTGAGGTGCTCCTGGTGCAGGCCGCGTTCCCTCGGGCGCGACGCGCTTTGGGAATAGATTGGCTATACTCCCTCTTATTTCGACCTTTCACAAGAAAGAAATTCTGCCGGATGGCACAAAAGCGAGTGATATCTTGCTTAAAGTCTAATCTATGCGATAGCGGATTTCCGATCTCAGAAACGGCAGCAAATCCATTTCAAACCATGGATTCTGCTTCAGCCATCCTGAGTTGCGCCATGACGGGTGTGGCAGCGGCAGCACTTTCAGGCTGGCCGGCGCATCCCAGATGGTGCGCCAGTCCTTCACGGTTTCGGTCAGCGACGGCCGGCGCGTGGCGCCCATATGCCAGGATTGCGCGTAGGAGCCGATTGTCAAAACGAGGTCGATCTGCGGCATCAGCGCCATCAGCGGCGCGCGCCAGGCCAGCGCGCATTCTCGGCGCGGCGGCAGGTCGCCGCCCTTAGCGTCCTGGCCGGGGAAGCAGAACCCCATTGGCACGATGGCGAATTTATCCGTGTCGTAGAATTCCTCGCTTGTCACGCCCAGCCAGCTTCGCAAGCGGTCGCCGGAGGCGTCGGTGAACGGCATGCCCGACAAATGCACCTTTGTGCCTGGCGCCTGGCCGGCGAGCAGGATGCGGGCACTGGATGATGGCAGCAGCACCGGGCGCGGCTCGTGCGGCAGTGGCCTGCCGACCGGAGTGTCGACGCAGATGCGGCAGGCGCGGACCTTTGCCGTCAAGCGTTCGAGTTCCGCCTCCATCAGGCGGAAGCGCTCGGACGGCTCGAGACGGCGCTGTACCAGCGCAGCACGTTGGTGCACTCGTCCGGCACTTTGATGCGCGCCGGTTTCATGAAATCCATGGCGATCATGCCGGTGATATCGGCGATCGAATAGGCGTCGCCGGCGGCGAATTCGCGGTTTGCCAGTTCGGGGTCGAGCAGTTTCAGGAATTCGACCGCTTTCGCCTTGTTGGCCTCGCCCCATTGGGGGATCTGCGGAATTTCCCATTCCTTCATCGCCGGATGGATGTGGCGAAAAGCCTGGGCGACGCAGCTGAGCAGATTGAACTCCATGCGCCTTTGCCACATCTCGACCTTGGCCTTGCCGAGCGCGCCTTGCCCGAACAGCGCCGGTTCGGGATGCAGTTCCTCGAAATAGCGGCAGATGGCGACGGATTCGGTGAGGATGGTACCGCCGTCGAGCTCGAGCACCGGCAGCCGCTGCAGCGGGTTGCGCGACCTGACCGGCTCCTGCTTGTGCCCCATCGCACCCATGTCGACCGGCACCAGCGGCACTGCGATGCCCTTTTCGGCGAGGAAAACCCGCACGCGCCGCGGATTGGGGGCGCGGCCGCCGTCGAACAGTTTCATGCTTATCCTCCCGATCTGGTCCTTCAACTATAGTGCTCGTCACCAGAAGCGAAACATCTCTCGCAAGGCGTCACCGACCGAAGCCAGGGTGCCGTGCTTTCTTTCGAGCGGGCCGCCGTGGTGGCTTTCGCGCCAGTCTTGCGGCCGATCGAACGTGCCGGCCCAGATGCCAACCTTGCCGGCGCGGGCAATGGCCTGCTCGGTGTCGAAATCGCCATAGGCAATTGCCCAGCCGGCCTCAACCTGGGCCCGGTTGAGATCCTTTCCACCGGCCTTGCAATCGCCGAGCAGGCGGCCGTAGCGGTCGCGCTGCCAGCCGCTGCAGGTCACCGGATTTCCTGATATCAGCCGCACCAGCGCCTGGCGCGCCAGCCTGCCGCAGGCGTAGTCTGCGCCATCCCTACGGCAGATCTGCTGGTATTCCGGAGCGTCGATGCCGCGCATGCGGATACGTTCGGTGCCAAGAGTGAGTGAATCGCCATCGTTCACGATCGCCGCCCCTTGCGCCTTGCGCGTCTCGAAACGGTCGAGGCGTGCGGCGAGCAGGATCAGCAGGCCGAGCAGAATGACCGTCAGCGCGTAATCCAGCAGCTTGCGCCACAGGCTTCGCGGCGGCGGCGGATAGTATCGCCGGCGCGGCCTTGGCGACCACGAACGGCTCATATGGCAAACAGTCTCTTAATCATTCGAACGTAGCTTAACGAATGAGATCGCTGCGCGCATAAATCGAAGTTTCCATGCCTCTGCTACGCTCGAACACAGCGGATAAATTCATTGTGGACCGCCGGAAACCGCACCGCAACAGCGATGTGGCGCGCGCGGTGCGCAAGACGCGCGACCGTCTTTCGCAGCAGGTCGGCAATCTCGACTTCGACCGCGAGCTGCTGAAGCTGCACGCCGGGACCATGGTGGGCGGCGCAGCCGTCATCCCACTGCTGGTGTTGGCGGTCGCGGCGGCCGGGCTGCTGGCCGGTGTGGACAAACAGATCAGCGTCTGGGCGCTGTTCACCCTGATCTGCTATTCGATCGTCGCCTTCATGGCGCGCCGCGTCGAGCGCACCGAAGCCGCCGAGCTCAATCCTGTTCGCACCCGCAGGGAATTCCTGATCGGACATTCGCTGTGCGGCCTCGGCTGGGCGTGGTTCGCATGGCTCGGCTGCGCCACCTGCCAGATCGACCAGTTCCAGGCCGCCAAGGCGGTGGTGCTGCTGCTGGCCATGGCGGCGACCGCTATCATGGCGTCGTCCTTGCGCGGCTCTCTGCTTGCCACCTTCGTCGTTCCGGTGGCGGTCTATGCCTATGCTGAAACGAAATTTTGGGTGCCGGTCGGGACGATCATGGTAGCCCTGCTGGTCGCGGCATTGCCGTTCTTTGCCTATATCGCGCGCCATCTCAACCGCTCGTCGCTGATACTTCTGTCCTTCCGCTCCGAAAAGGATGCGCTGCTCGCCGAGGTGGAGACAGCGAAATCAATGTCGGACGAAGCTCGTCGGCGGGCCGAAGACGCCAATCTGGCGAAGTCGCGCTTCCTTGCTTCTATGAGCCATGAGCTGAGGACGCCCCTCAACGCCATTCTCGGGTTTTCCGAGGTGATGGCCAATGAGGTGCTCGGGCCGATGAGCAACCCCACCTATCGCGACTACGCCCGCGACGTGCACGATTCCGGCCAGCATCTGCTCGACCTGATCAACGAAATCCTTGATCTGTCGCGCATCGAGGCCGGCCGCTATCAGCTCAACGAAGAGCCGGTGATGCTGCTCAACATCGCCGAAGATTGCTGCCACATGATGGAATTGAAGGCGCGCAACAAGGACATCCGCATCGTCCAGGATTTCGAAAGTGCCCTGCCGCGGCTGTTCGCCGACGAGCGCGCGGTGCGGCAGATCACGCTCAACCTCCTGTCCAACGCCATCAAATTCACCGCCACCGGCGGCGAAGTTCGCGTGCGCGTCGGCTGGACGGCGGGCGGCGGCCAGTACATTTCGGTCAAGGACAATGGGCCGGGCATACCGGAAGACGAAATCCCGATCGTGCTGTCCGCCTTCGGCCAGGGCTCGATCGCCATCAAGAGCGCCGAACAGGGCACCGGGCTCGGACTGCCGATTGTGCAGGGCCTGCTCGCCATGCATGGCGGCGAATTCGAACTTCAGTCGAAATTGCGCGAAGGCACCGAGGCAATCGCCATCTTCCCGCTCGCCCGAGTGATGGAGGAACTGCCGGCGCTGCCAACCAAGACCGTGGCGGCGGCCCGCCGACGTTGACAGCTTGTTCTAGGCTTTGACCGCCGCCGCCATGCCCGAACTGGTAAGCGCCGCCGCCTTGACCAGACCGGCGGCAAGGGCAGCCCCTACCCCTTCGCCGTGGCTGATGCCGAGATCGAACAGCGGCCTGAGGCCGAGCCGCTCGGCGGCAAGCCTTTGGCCGGGTTCGGGCGACTGGCTGGCCAGCAGGCAATGGTCGAGCGCACCCGGGTTGGCGGCATGCAGCACGGCAGCGGCGGCGGTCGCGGCGAAGCCGTCGAGCAGCACCGGGATTTTTTGCATCCGGGCGGCGAGGATGGCGCCGGCAATGGCCGCAAACTCGCGGCCACCGACCCGGCGCAGTGCTTCCAACGGGTCCTTCAGAGCCGCACCATGGAAGGCGACGGCTGCATCGACTACATCAGCTTTGCGCGCCTGCATGGCCGCGTCGGAGGCGGGGCCGACCCAGTCGGCGCCGCTGCCACCTAACAGGGCGGCGCACAAGGCCGCCGCAACGGTTGAGTTGCCGACGCCGAGATCGCCGAGGCAAATCAGATCGGCGCCACCGGCGATGGCTTCCATGCCGAAGGCCATGGTGGCGGCGCAGCCGCGTTCGTCGAGGGCGGCGTCCTCGGTGATGTCGGCGGTCGCAATGTGCAGCGCCAGATCGAACACCTTGAGGCCAAGATTGTTGGCGACGCAGATCTGGTTGATTGCCGCACCGCCGGCGGCGCACAGCTCAACGGCGTTTGCGGTCGCAGCGACAGGGCGCGGCGAGATGCCGTGGCGGGCCACGCCATGGTTACCGGCGAAGATCGCCACCAGGGGCCGGTTCACCGCCGGCGGGGCGCGCCCGCTCCAGGCAGCAAGCCAGGCGGCGATGTCCTCGATACGGCCAAGCGAGGCTTTCGGCTTGTCGGCCTTGGAAAACAGGGTGCGCACCCTGTTTTCCACGACTGTATCGGCAGGCGGCAGGCTCGCCAGCAGATTGCGAAAATCGTCGAAGGGCAGCGCGCTGGTCATGTCGGTCCTGATCATCCCCTGTGGTTGATCAGCGGCATAACCGCCTTGCCCGGCCGGCACAACTCCCCTCGACATTGGCGCGAAAGCGGTTGCCCGCGCCGCATTCCGAAGGGCTTGCATTGGCTTTGCCGTTGCACCATGTGGAGATGAAATGAGGATTCCGGACGGAGCCTTCAAGAGAAAGTCATGACGGCCATCGAATCCCCGTGCATCCTGGTCTGTTCGATCGACATGAAAACCGGCTTCTGCTTCGGCTGTGGCCGCACGCGCGATGAAATCGGCGCCTGGATGGGCATGACGCCGGAGGTACGCCGCAGCGTCATGGCCGAGTTGCCGGCCCGATTGGAAACGGTCGAGCGCCGGCCGCGCCGGGAAACACGCCGCAGCCGGATGGCGCGCGAGCGCGACGTCCTCTCTTGAGGCGGCAGGTCCAATGAACCGACTGTTCTGGATCGTGATGGCGGCAATCGGCCTCGGGCTGGTGCTGCTGATGATCAACAACGACGCCGGCAGCACGTTCGGCATCGAGAATTACGATTTCAGCCGTCTGGTCTGGCTGGGGGCGATCGGCTTGCTCGTCAGCGCCGGCCTTGTCCGGTCCGGCAGGCCGCTCGGCGTCATGGCCCGCAATCTCGGCACGTGGGCCCTGATCGTGCTGGCGCTCGTCGCCGGCTACCAGTACCGCTACGAGTTGCAGGATTTCGCCAGCCGGGTGACGGCGGGCCTCGTTCCCGGCAGCCCGCTGGCGCTCGGCGTCGAGGACGGCCATGCCACCGTGACCCTGGACAAGGCCGACAGCGGCCATTTCGAGGCCCGCATCACGATCAACGGCGCGCCGATCCGCACCGTCGTCGATACCGGCGCGACCAGTACAGTGCTCACCGCCGAAGACGCGCAGGCGGCCGGCTTCAATCCGGCCGCGCTGAGCTTCACCGTCCCGGTCTCGACCGCCAATGGCATGGCACGCGCCGCTTCGGTGCGCACCGACGAACTGGCGATCGGCGGCATCGTGCGCAAGAACATGCAGGTGATGGTCGCCGCGCCCGGCGCGCTCAGCCAGAGCCTGCTCGGCATGAATTTCATCGGTTCGCTGTCGGGTTTCGACGTGCGCGGCGACCGGATGATTCTGCGCGACTGAACTGCTTAAGCGGCCTTTTCAACACGGTCGAAATCGACGGCAGCGAACGCAGCCTTCAGCACATCCGGTCCGGCGCCGGGTTTCGTCGCGTCGGTAGATAGTATCTGCCGGAAGCGGCGCGCGCCGGGCAGGCCGTGGAACAGCCCGACCATGTGGCGGGTGACGTGGCCGAGCCGCCCGCCCTGCTCGATATGCCGCGCGGCGTAGTCGGCCATCGTGTCGATCAGCGCGGCAAAATCGTAGGCCCCGGCCTTGTCGCCGTAGAATGCCGCGTCGACGGCGGCCAGGATGCCTGGCGTGTGGTAGGCGGCGCGGCCAAGCATGGCGCCATCGACATGATCGAGGTGGCGAGCCGCCTCTTCGAGCGATTGAACGCCTCCATTGATGCCAATGAATTTGTTCGATTTTCTAGCCTTGAGGCGATAGACCCTGTCATAGTCGAGCGGCGGGATGTCGCGATTTTCCTTCGGGCTCAGACCCTCCAGCCAAGCCTTGCGCGCATGCACCCACAGCGCGTCGGCGCCGGCCGCGAAAACGCCGTCGGCCAGCGCGTCGAGCGCGGGCTCCGGATCCTGCTCGTCGACGCCGATGCGGCATTTGACCGTCACCGGGATTGTCACCGCCGCCTTCATCGCCGCCACACAATCGGCGACGAGGTCAGGCACTTTCATCAGGCAGGCGCCGAACGTGCCGGACTGGACGCGGTCGGACGGACAGCCGACATTGAGATTGATCTCGTCGTAACCGAAGCCCTCGCCGATGCGCGCCGCCTCGGCCAGCTTTTGCGGATCGGAGCCGCCGAGCTGCAGTGCCACCGGATGTTCGGTCTCGTCAAAACCAAGCAGCCGCTCGCGCGCACCATGGATGACAGCGTCCGCCACCACCATTTCGGTGTAGAGCAGCGCACGCCGCGTCAGCTGGCGGTGGAAGAACCGGCAATGCCGGTCGGTCCAGTCCATCATCGGGGCCACGGCCAGTTTATGCTCTTGGTATTTCAGCATCTGTTTAACATCAGAACCTTAGAACCTACCGCACACGCTGCGTCAGCGAGACCTTCCTGCAACGCGAGGATGCGCGGCGCCGGGGCACCGACACCAAGTCGGTCCGCAGTGAGACGCCGACAAGCCCTGTTAGCGCGCCTGAAGCCTTCGGCGAACTCATCGACCTCCATATCGACGACATGTGCGATGTAGGCAAGTCCCCTCGCCGCTCCAAGGCCGCAGCCCTCGCTATGCTCCGAACATCTGGGGAAGTGCAGCATCGCCACCCTCGATCGCGAACGGCTCGTTCGCTTTGGTCGTGATCGAGCCGCCCAGGGTGCCGGACCGATCACTCTCGGTATCGACATCACCTGGGGAAGTCGTTGAGCGTCGTTTGATCCTGGATGATCTGCCTGGTCGTGATCGCGACAGCCGCTGGCAGTCTCTGACACACGATTGCGCTGAAGTCGTTCGGAATTTCCTGTGCGATGGCCGGAACAAGGCGGCCGGTCGAGAGCATCAGGGCTCAGTGATCAAGCCAATGCACAAGGTCCTGGAGAGGGTAAGACATGACTGTTTCTCCTGCCGGATTCGGCCTTCGAGTTCGCCCGAGGTCAGAATTGAGATTCTCGCCGATTGTTTGACCGGCCCGATAAAATGGTTCCAAGGCGTTGACGACGGCAATGTGACCCGTGCCGAGCCATTGAAACTTGCTTGAGACGTTCCAAAATTTCGCCGGCGGGAATGGCGAGAGCCGCCAGACTCAAACACGCATGAGATTGTCTGAAGCCGAGGACCATCCATGGAAGGACCCATTTCGACCTATTTTGCATCGATTGAACCCGTGGCCCCCGACGTTTTTCTGGACCGCTTGCTGCATCCGGCGCGGCATTTCAAACAGCCCCACGACGTTTTGGCCGACGTTGCCCTGGACGCTCAGGAGAAGCGCGCCATTCTTTCGTCATGGGCGTCGGATGCCTGCGCCGTAGAATCCGTGCCAGCGCTTCGCATGCTGCCGGGAGCGGGTGAACCGGTCAGCTTCGACACGATCATGGATGCGTTGCAACAGTTGGATCAATCGGATGAGCGTGCCGGTCCTGACTGCAGTGACAGCGCGGCAGTGGCCGCGTTCGTACCATTCGTCGATCGGATTTAAGGGCGACGTAGTTGTTCTTGCACCATGGACCCGTCGGCGAGTGACCCCGCCGGCGGAAGGGGTGGCATTGGTGCGTTCGCCCAGATTGCCGATGAAAATTTTCCTATTCTTGCTCTTGAAGGTGTAAGTCGCGATTCTAAATTGATGGTCGCCGGCAGCCTAATGGGGCCGGCAACACCAGGAGGCGGCAAGGCTCTTGGCGCCTTCTGTTGTCCATGTTGCTCAAAGGAGGATGTGGCTATGAAGACAAACCTCGATTTTACCCCTCTATACCGGTCCAGCATCGGCTTCGACCGCATGGTCGACATGCTTGAAAGTGCGAGTCGTGTGGCCTCGTTCGACAACTGGCCGCCCTACGATATCGCCAAGGTTGATGATGATCAGTATCGCATCACGATGGCGGTCGCCGGTTTCCCGCAGGACCAGTTGACCGTCACCTACCAGCCCAACATGCTGGTTGTGAGCGGGTCGCAATCCGGCGATGAGAACGGCCAGTATCTCTACCGCGGCATCAACGGGCGCGCTTTCGAGCGTCGGTTCGAACTGGCCGATCATGTCAAAGTCGAGGGCGCCAGCCTTGAGAACGGGCTGCTGAGCATCGATCTCAAGCGCGAGGTTCCCGAGGAGATGAAACCGCGCAAGATCGAAATCTCCAGCGGGGCTCCCATGCCGAAGATCGAGGCTCCCAAGGTCGAGACCGACAAGCTGGCCGCCTGAGCAATCCACCATGAAGGCTTTCGCTTGAGCCGGGCGTCCCGCCCGGCTCAGAGACCTACGAAAGGAGAAAGACAATGAGCGTACGTGACTTGATCCCATGGGGCCGGGGCAACGGAAACTCGGCGCCCAGTCTCTTCCCTGATGGAGATCGAGACCCCTTCGTCTCCCTCCACCGGGAGGTAAACCGGCTGTTCGATGACGCCTTCCGCAGCTTTGGCGCCAGACTGCCGGCCTTCGGTCCCTCTTTCGCCGCCAGTTGGCCGAATGTCGAAATCTCCGACACGGACAAGGAAGTCCGCGTCACGGCGGAAATACCTGGCCTGGACGAGAGCGACATAGAAGTCCTGCTGGAAAATGGGGCGCTCAAGCTTAAAGGCGAGAAGCGTTCCGAGACCGAGGACAAGGACCGGCAGTTCTCCGAGCGCTTCTACGGTCGCTTCGAGCGCCTCATTCCGCTCGGCTACGAGGTTGAAGAAGACAAGGTCAACGCCGCCTTCAAGAACGGGGTGCTGACCGTGACGTTGCCCAAGACCGAGCGGGCGCAGGCGAAGGCCAAGCGGATCGCAATCAACGGGAAGAACTGACGGATGCAGTATGGGTGGCGGCCCTTACGGCCGCTGCCCGTGCGACCCTTCATAACGGGAGGGACAGGCAATGGAGACAGTTCAAAGCAGCGACAACATCAGGAACCCAACCAAGACGTCCGTCCGGCCGGACAATGACAATCGGCCTCGTCTAGACGGGCCGGCTTTGTCAATGGGACGGTCAGTGTTTCCGGACGGCGCAACGGCGCGGATCTACCAGCCATGCCGCCCGGCCATGACCTCGGCAAAGCCCCGCAAGGCCTGGCGATTGGTCTTCGAACGCCGCACAGCCCCGTTCATCGAGCCGCTGATGGGCTATACCGGTGGCCGGGACACCCTGACCCAGGTTGAACTGAACTTTCCGACGCTGGAAGCGGCGATCCGTTATGCCGAGCGTCGAGGCCTCAATTACGTGGTGCAGGCGGCACCTCCTGCTTCCCCGGCCAAGATCAGGAGACAACATGTATCGGAGGAGAAACAGGCCTTTTCCGACCTGGTTTGGCAGCGGCTGCAGTTGGCTTGGCTCCAGGCAAGTCACGGCTATGGCGCCGGTGCACAGGCAGCGCACATACAGACGGCGCTTTCGGAGCCCGAGACATTCTACGCCTCTCCGATGGAGGTCGTGGACGACCCGGTGCTCGCACCCGACGAGAAACGCGCCGTGCTCAAGAACTGGGCCTGGAACGAGTATCTGATCGACCTGGCCACCGCCGAAGGCATGCCGGAAAATGCACGCCCGTCGCGATTGGACGAGGTCGAACTCGCCTTGCTGGCCTTGGAAGTCCGAAACCGGGGCTTCCAGACCAGGACCAGCCCGGTGCACTCCCGGATAGCCGCATGATAAGGCAAGAAGGAACCCACTGATCGTCTTCGACGCCCAACGGACCATCCCGAAACCCTTCCCGCTTGCGGTCGCGGCAGCGAGCGGGCGCGCGCCGACAACTTTCCCAACGCGTGGGCGCCCGATTGCGCCTCGGCAGAACTCGGCCCAGTTGTTAGGATCGCGCTGATATGGACTCCAATGAATTGGCGACAGAGGTTCCTATGTATCAATCCTTCAACGGCTCCGCCCATCCCCTGGCACCGAAAGAGATCGCGATCGCTGCCGTCCCCGAAGACGAGCGTGTCTGGGTCCCACAGGCGGAGGGCGTGTGGTTCCGACCACTTATGCTCAACACAATGCAAGGGCAGTGGTGCAATCTGCTCCGCGTACGCCGGGCCGGGATATTAAGCCGTCATCTGCATCCGGCCCCCGTGCATGGCTATGTGATCAAGGGGCGTTGGCACTATCTTGAACACGACTGGATGGCAGAGACCGGATCTTACGTTTTCGAGCCGCCCGGTGAAATCCACACGCTCACGGTTCCAAGCGACGTGCCCGAGATGATCACCTTCTTCAACATCTCCGGCTGCATGGTTTACCTGGACAAGGATAACAAGCAGATTGGTTTCGAGGACGTTTTCACCAAGATCGACATGTGCAGAAATCACTATGCGAGCGTGGGTCTCGGTGACGATTTCGTCGATCAATTCGTACGGTAGACACCCGCCCGTTTGTCTTCCGCTGCGATGAGTTCGCGCTCCGCCACAGAGGCGAAACGAGGAGATTTTGGTGACCGATTCCATATGGGCCATGCCCTTCTTCGCGGGCAAGATCGTCGTCATTACCGGAGGCACGACAGGCATCGGAAACGGCATCGCCATGGCGTTCGCCGGGGCCGGGGCAATCGTCCACGCGACGGGGGCCACGGCCGCCGAGGTGGCGGCCGCTCGTGCATACGGCACCGCCGTCTCGTATTCAGTACTCGACGTCCGGGACATGACTGCGGTCGAAGGATATTCCAGTCAGTTCACATCCGTTGCAGCGCTCGTAAATTGCGCAGGGGTAAACCTGCGCGCCGCCGAATTCACTGTCCAGGGTTTCGAAACGGTGGTCGATATCAATCTCACCGGCTCCATGCGGAGTGCGAGCGCGTTCCGAGGGGCACTCTCGAACGGGGGCGCCATCGTCAACATCGCCTCGATGTTCGCGTTTTTCGGCGCGGCTCATGCGCCGGCTTACGCCGCATCCAAGGGCGCCATCGTGCAACTTACCAAGTCGCTCGCCATCGCCTATGCCGGGGATGGCATTCGCGTAAACGCATTGGCGCCTGGCTGGATCGAGACCGCCATGACCGCCGCGCCACGGGCCGATCCAGCTCGCAACGCGGAATTGATGAAACGCACTCCGATGGGTCGCTGGGGTACGCCGGGCGACCTGACTGGCCCCGCCTTGTTCTTGTGTTCGCCGCTCGCGGGGTTCATCACTGGGGCAATTTTGCCGGTTGACGGTGGCTATCTCATTGCGTGAGGCGTTGGCTATGCTGCGCGACCGATCTCCAAGCCTGTGTCGTCGAGATCAAGATCGAACGCGACCAATCGACCATGCCTGACCGCAATTGCCGCCACCAACTCCGCAAGCTCGCCATCCGTATGCTCGCAAAAAGCTGCCTGTTTCCTGACAATCGTGACCGCATCCCGGGTCGATACGACAGAGAACGGCCTCCGGGATCTCACGAAGGATTCCGCAACCTCCGCGACGGATGGAGCTCGGTCAAAATTATCTTGCATACTTGCACCTCTGTACGACGCTAGCCCAAGCTCGGCCCACGCAAATTGTTCCCACTGGCCTAATGCAGCCTGGTTGGCATCCGGCCTGGGCTCCTTGTGTGCGAAGGCCGGGAGCAACGCGACATGGCCGTCGCCGTGCCTTGGACAGTAGGCTGGACGCATTCGTCTCCACTCAACCAAAGGTCACGCCATCGGCCAGTCCTCGCTACATGCTTCAAATGCGAACACGAGCGCGACGCTACAGACGAGGAGGATCAGATGTGTCCAAGCCGCTCGCCAAAGTTTCCGATCCTCGGACCACCGCAGTTCCCGCGCAACAAGTCGCCGGGAGATCTGTTTGCTCGCGTTGATTGCGGTCGACTGACTCCTGGCTCATTCGCCGCCTCGCCGGCTGGCTCCGGTCAGCCGGCCTGGTCCGTCTCCGTCATCGCTGGCCGGCGGACGATCCAATCCACCAAACCGGCTTCGGTCTGCTCGCAGGCCACGAATTCGCGCACCAGACTTCGCGCCAGCTCGCGCCATTGACACTCGGGCACGTTCATCTCCGCGATCAGATCTCGGCATGCAGCGCGTATGATGTCGGCATCGAAGGCTGACACGGCGACAGGACCACGGTCTGTATTCTTTGCTCGAGGAGTGTCGTCGCCCTGACGTTCGCGGAAGCGCCTCAGCACCTCGCGCGATGTGGCGATCGCTTGTCGGGTTTGACTCATAGCCTCGTAAAATCCAACTTCGCGGACCGGTGAGCGGTGCCGTGATAGAATGAAGTCCTCCATAACCGGATGCGCAGTGTCCGTACGCGTTGCAACCATCGCCGCCTCCCTGCAGGCGCACCCAATGCTTGCAGCTTCTGCCCGTTTTCGGGCGGCCGCCTGCATTTGTCGTGTCGCTGCTATGATCGCGTGAGTTAAAGCCGGTGAAGCGTCGCTGCAATTACAAATGTAAGTGTGGCATCCGATAAGTGGTATGCCCGCTGGCTGCGGCGGCGGCGAGTTCGTTCTTCAGACGGTCGAAGTCTTCCTCGGCGAAGCGCTCTCCGCGTTGCCGGAACGAGGAAGCAGGATCTGGACAAAATGCATGCGGCCGTGCCGCCGTTCAGGGGGCGCTATTGGCGAAAATCCGCCAATTTGCGCCAATCGAAGACAACGCCCACTCCAGGCTCGTCGGGTGCTATCGCCAAACCATCCTGAAGCCTAAGCGGCTCGGTGGTGTAAAGGTCAATATCGAAACTATGCGCCTCCACCCAGCCGGCATTTGTCTGACCTGCAACGAGGCTGACATGAAGTTCCTGCATCCCGTGACTGCAGACCGGAATGCCAGCCTTGCGTGAGAGCGCTGCCACGCGCAGCCAGCCGGTGACCCCGCCGCAGTTGGAGGCGTCGGGTTGGATGTAGGCGAGATTCGACCAAGCGAAGGCATGCTCGAACTCCTCGATGACATGCAGGTTTTCTCCCATTGCCAGGGGCATTCCGGTCGCCTTGGCAATGCTGGCGTAACCCTCATAGTCGTCGGGTATGATGGGCTCCTCGAACCACAGCAGATCGTAGGCGGCGAATGCTCTCGCTGCCTCGATCGCTCGCGGGACGTCGAGCGCGTAGTTGGCGTCAACCATAAAGGTGACATGAGGGCCGATGCGCTCGCGGACTGCCTTCACCCGGGCCACATCCTCGGCCAGGTCGTCCTTGCCGACCTTGATCTTCACCCCGGTGAAGCCGGCATTGAGATAGGAATCGATGCTGGCCAAAAGCTGATCGAGGGTAAAGTTTAGGTCGATGCCGCCGCGATAGGCCTTGGCGCTCTTCCCGGCCCCGCCCGCCATCTGCCAAAGCGGCAGGCCGCTACGCCGGCCCTTGAGGTCCCATAATGCGATGTCGATCGCCGAGATCGCGAAAGAAGCGATGCCGCCGCGCCCGACATAGTGGATGTGCCAGAGCATGCCGTCGTAGATCGTGTCGATTTGCGTTGCGTCGCGTGCCTTGAGGAACGGCGCGAGGTCGTGATCGATCATTGCCTTGATCGCATAGCCGCCCCTGCCCCCGGTGTAGGTGTAGCCTGTGCCCTCGGTGCCGTCGGCAAGCCTCAGCGTGACGGTGACCAGCTCGAAATGCGTGTGCGCGCCGTGCTTGGCATCGGTCATCACCTCACGCAGTGGGACCCGGAACAGCCGGGTCTCGGCTTCCTTGATTTCGGTGCGGCTCATGCTGCGCTCCATTCAGGTTTTTTCATCGGACCATAATTGCACCGGCAGCGCTGACTGGCAACAATGTGGCTGATCTTTCAGCGGTTCTGAAGCCAATCCGTCATGTTTGGTCCTACAAACGCATCAATCGGCTTGTGCTTTGGTCCGATTTACCTTCTAATAACAGGACCATCTGGGAGGAAAAGGCTTGGTGGATACGGAAGAGCGTCCTGAGATGCCCGCGGCTATTCTCGCCGCCCGCGCGGCCGACGCGATGGTGGCCGGCATAGAGGCCGACATCACGTCCGGAAGGCTTGGCGACGGCAGCTACCTGCCGGCCGAGCGCGAACTGATGATCGAGTATGGTGTCGGCCGGGGCGTTGTGCGTGAGGCGATTGCGCGCCTGGCCAGCCGCGGCCTGGTGGAAGCGCGTCCGCGGTTCCGGCCCGTGGCGCGTCGGCCTGGCCTGGATGCCGCGCTCGGCGCCCTCGACGGCATTGTAGGACATCTGCTGAGCGACCAGGCGGGCGTGAAGAACCTCTACGACATGCGCGTCTTCCTCGAGGCGTCGCTGGCGCGCAACGCCGCCATCCATGCCCGCAAGGATGACGTCACAGCCCTGAGGGCGGCGCTGGCGATGAACGAGGCGGCCATCCCGGATTCTGAGAAATTCTATGCGACGGACGTGGCGTTCCACGCAGCGCTCTATGACATCGCGCGCAACCCGGTGCTGCCTGTCGTGCACAAGGCATTTACCGCATGGCTGTCGCCGCATTGGATGCGCATGCCACGGTCGCCCGAGCGCAACCGCGTGAATTTCCTCAGCCATCGTGAAATCTGCACGGCCATCCTTGAGCGAGATCCTGACGGCGCCGAGCGGGCGCTGCTCAACCACCTCTCGGCGGCCTGGGAGTATGTCCGCGGAACATTCGAAAGCCGTGAGGCGCCGGAAGCATGACGCAGTCCTACGACCATATCGTGGTGGGCGGCGGAGCAGCCGGCTGCGTCGCGGCGGCAAGGCTTGTCAAAGCGGGACGGCGAACCCTGCTGCTGGAGGCCGGCCATTCCCATCATCACCCCTTGCTCGACATGCCGCCCGGCATCTTCAAGATGATCAACGGCTCGAAATTCATGCGCTATCACCGCACCGAGCCGCAGGCCCATCTCGACGGGCGCGTCCATGAAATCTCGCAAGGCAACGTGCTGGGCGGCGGCACCTCGGTCAACGCCCAGGTCTACATGCGAGGCCGCTCGGCCGATTATGAGGAGTGGGACGAACTGCTGCGCGGCAACAATGCCGGCGTGCGCTGGAACTGGCAGGCGGTGCTGCCGCATTTCACCGGCATGGAGGGAAACAACCGCCTCGGCGGCGAACTGCATGGCAGCGAAGGTCCGCTGCTGGTCTCGGATCCAGCCCACATCGATGATGTTTCCCGTTGGTTCGTCCAAGCGGTCCAAGGCCTTGGATTGCCGTACAACCATGACTTCAACGGACCGTCGCAGCGCGGGGTCGGCTTCTACCAGTTCATGAACCGGCGGGGAAAGCGAAGCAGCGCCGCCTACGCCTTCATCGAGCCGCTGACGAATGATCCCAAGCTGACGCTGAAACTCAATTGCACAGTCAGCCGGCTGCTGATCGAAAAAGGTCGGGTCACCGGCGTCATCTACTCGGATGCGTCGGGCGCCGAGCATACCGTCCATGCGGATGCCGACGTGATCGTCTCGTCCGGTGCCCTCGTCTCGCCAAAATTGCTCATGCTGTCCGGCATCGGCCCCGCCGAGGCGCTTGCCGGGCACGGCATTTCCTGCGTCGCCGACCTGCCTGGGGTCGGCGAAAACCTGATCGACCATCCGGAGGTGCCGATCATCGCCACCGCAAACGGCCCATACGGCTATTTCAGGCAGAGCCAAGGCTGGCGGATGATCAGGAACGGCCTGCATTTCAAGCTCTTCGGCACCGGCACGATCCTGTCAGCGGGGGTGGAGGCCGGAGCCTTCGTCAATCCGGCCGATCCCGAGGGCGAACCGACGATCCAGGCCTTCTGCGTGCCGCACGTCTATCTGGACCGCGATATCCTGACCTTGGTCGAGAACACCTATGGGCTTACCGTGACGACAGTGGTGGTGAAGCCAAAGTCGCGCGGTTTCGTGAGGCTGCGTTCGGCGGATCCGAAGGACATGCCGATCGTTTCGCCGAACCTCCTTAAACATCCCGACGACATGAGGGAAATGATCTACGGCCAGCGTTATTTCCTGCAGGCTTTTCAGACCAAGCCGCTCGCCGATCGGGTCAAGGCCATTGCCGTGCCAAGCCAGGGTGATCTCAGCGACGAAGCCATGACAAAGCATTGCAAGCGCTTTGTGAAGACCAACTACCATCCGGCCGGGACATGCCGGATGGGCTCGGACAGCGACCGGATGGCGGTTCTGGACGCGGCGCTGCGCGTGCGCGGAATAGACAATCTGCGGGTTGCCGACATGTCGGCCTGCCCCAACATCAATGCCGGCAATACGGCGGCGCCCGCCATGATGCTGGGCGACCGCTGCGCCGACTTTATTTTGGAGGCGGCATAGCGCCTGATCCAGCTTGCCGACTGCGTCATCGCCGAAGCCGTCTGGGCCGATTATCGTGAGGAAATTACACAGTCGCAGAAGCGACAATAAAGGAGGAAAGAGCATGATCATTACCCGTCGAAAACTACTGGTTGGCTCCGCCGCCGGCGCGGTCGCGCTGACACTCGGCTCACGCGCCTTCGCGGCGCTCCCGCCGCTCGCCAAGAAGGACAAGTACAAGGTCGGTTTCGCCCAGACGGAAAGCAACAATCCGTGGCGTCTTGCCGAGACCAAGAGCATGCAGGACGAAGCCGCCAAGCTTGGCCATCAGCTGGTCTACACGGATGCCGCCGGTTCGTCGGCCAAGCAGGCCTCCGACGTGAACTCGATGATCGCGCAGGGCGTCGACGCAATCTTCCTGCCGCCCCGCGAAGACAAGCCCCTGGTGCCGGTCATTCTTGCCGCGCGCGATGCCGGCATACCGGTGTTTCTGGTCGACCGCGACGTTGATCACACCATGGCCAAGCCGGGCGAGGATTATGTCTGCTTCATCGGTTCGGATTTCATCGAGGAGGCGACACGCGTCGGCGAATGGCTGGTCAAGAACGCCAATGGCAAGTCGAAGATCATCGAGCTGGAAGGCACGACCGGAGCCTCGGCCGCTACCGACCGCAAGAAAGGCTTCGACGATTTCATCGCCAAGCACTCGCAGTTCACCATCCTGGCGTCGCAGTCCGGCGACTTCGCCCGTGACAAGGGCCGGCAGGTCGCCGAGACGCTGCTTCAGGCGCACCCTGATGCGGATATCATCTACGCGCATAATGATGAGATGGCGCTGGGCGCCATCGCCGCTCTGGAAGCAGCCGGCAAGACCCCGGGCAAGGATGTGCTGATCTTGTCGATCGACGGCGAGAAGGAAGGCGTCCAGGCGATCATTGACGGCAAGATCGGCGCTATCTGCGCTTGCAGCCCGCTGTTCGGGCCGAAGGCCTTCGCTACGATGGCCGACTATGCGGCCGGCAAGAAGATCCCGCCGTTCATCAAGAACGAGGATGCCTTCTTCGACGCCACGAACGCGAAGAAAGACTTCGATATTGCGTTCTGATATCCACTTTCTTTCCAGTTGCCCTACCCGCTTCGGCGGGTAGGGTTTGGGAGTTTGACGATGACCGCTCAGCCGGACCAAGCCGCGCTGCTCCTGGACATGCGTGACATCCAGAAGCGTTTTGCCGGCATCCCTGCCCTGGCCGATGCCTCGCTCCAGGTTCTTCCGGGCGAGATCCACGCACTCATCGGCCAGAACGGTGCGGGCAAATCGACACTTATCAAGGTGCTCACCGGCTATTACCGCCGGGATGCGGGGCAGGTGCTGTTCGAACGGAAGCCGTTCGAAGTTGGGTCTCCGCATCAGGCGCAGGTCAGCGGCATCAGCACCATCTACCAGGAGATCAATCTCGTACCGCTGCGCTCGGTGACCGAGAACATCTGCCTTGGACGCGAGAAGCGCCGCCGCGGCCTGCTCGACTGGAGCGCGATGCATGCGGAAGCCGAGCGCCTGCTCAGCCGCTTCTCGATCGGCATCGACGTGCGCCGCCCGCTCAGCGATTTCAACACCGCCACGCAGCAGATGGTGGCGATCGCCCGCGCCATCGGCTTTTCCGCCCGCCTCGTGATCATGGATGAGCCGACCTCCTCGCTAGACGAGCGTGAAGTCTCGGTCTTGTTCAGCGTTATCCGTCAGCTCAAGGCCGACGGCGTCTCCGTTCTGTTCGTCAGCCACAAGCTCGACGAGTTGTACGAGGTCTGCGACCGGGTCACGATCATGCGTGACGGCCGCACGGTGCGAAGCGCGGCGATGAGCGACATCGGCAAGCTGGAGCTGGTCGCGGCCATGCTCGGCCGCGACGTCGCAGCCGTCGAAGGCCATGCGACCGCATTCGGCGAACGCGATCGGTCGAGGATCGGTGATGTGCTGTTTACCGCGCAAGGGCTGGCGGCCGGCCAGTTGGTGCGTGACGTGAGCTTCGACCTGCGCCGCGGCGAGATCGCCGGCTTTGCCGGCTTGCTCGGCGCCGGCCGCACCGAAACAGCCCGCCTCGTATTCGGCGCCGACCGCCGGAGCGCAGGCGAGATGACGATGGAGGGCGCGTCCTACCATCCCGCACGTGCCGCTGATGCCATCGCCGCAGGGATGGGCTTCTGCACTGAGGACCGCAAGGCCGAGGGCATCGTGCCGGAAATGACCGTCGCGGAGAACATAACACTGGCACTGCTGCCGAAAATCAGCCGCAATGGCATCCTGAACGAGGCCCGGCAGAAGGAGATCGTCGAGCGCTTCATTCGTGAACTCGACATCAAATGCTCGGGGCCTAACCAGAAGGTCCGCGAGTTGTCGGGCGGCAACCAGCAAAAGGTGCTGCTTGCCCGCTGGCTGGCAATGAACCCGAAGCTGCTCATTCTCGATGAGCCGACGCGCGGCATCGATGTCGGGGCCAAGGCCGAGATCCAGCGCCTCATCCGCAAGCTTGCCGATGACGGGCTCGGCGTGCTGATGATCTCCTCGGAACTCGAGGAAGTGATGGAAGGAGCCGACCGCATATTCGTGCTGCGCGAAGGAGTGAGGGTGGCCGAACTGGAAGGCCAGGCAGCCGACGAGGAGGACGTGCTCGCGGCGATGGCGCATGGCGGCGCGGCGAAGGAGGCAGCGTGAGCGATCTGGCCACACCATCCGCAGCCAACGACGCTGGAAACCGCCGCTTTGATGTGTTCGGTTTCCTGGCGCGCTACGGGACGGTGATCGCGCTTGTGCTGCTGGTCGTCTTCAACCTTGCCTATACGCGCAATTTCGCGACGCTGCAGACACTCAACGTCAACCTGACCCAGGTCTGCACGATTGTGATCGTCGCGGTGGGGATGACCCTGGTGATCGCCACCGGCGGCATCGACCTGTCGGTTGGTTCGCTGATGGCGATCTCCGGCGCATTGGCGCCGATGATCTTCATGGGCACGATCTTCCCGGTCGGAAACATCTATCTGGCGGTAGCCGTCGCGATGGTTGCCTCGATCCTCGTCGCCGGCCTGTTCGGGCTGTTCAACGGCTGGTTGGTCTCGCGTTTCCGCATCCAACCGATCGTCGCAACGCTCGTGCTGTTCATCGCCGGGCGCGGGATCGCGCAGGTCATGACCAACGGCAATCTGCAGACCTTCCGCGTGCCGCAATTCCAGTGGATCGGACTTGCCCGCCCGCTCGGCATTCCCGCGCAGGTCATCATCATGGCCGTGCTGGTTGCGGTGGCCGCTTGGGCCCTTCACCGCACGGTGTTCGGGCGAAGCATCCTGGCGGTCGGCGGCAATGAAAAGGCCTCTGAACTCGCCGGCATCGCCGTATCGAGGATCAAGCTCGCTGTCTATGCGATCAGCGGCCTGTGCGCGGGGCTAGCCGGTCTCGTCGTCATTGCGATCAACTCCTCCAGCGACGCCAATCTCGTGGGGCTGGGCATGGAACTCGACGCCATCGCGGCGGTCGCGGTGGGCGGCACGCTGTTGAGTGGCGGAAAGGCCACAATCATCGGCACCCTGCTGGGCGCACTGACCATCCAGTTGGTGCGCTACACGCTGCTCGCCAATGGCGTACCCGACGCCGCTGCGCTCGTCGTCAAGGCCGGCATCATCGCATTCGCCGTCTGGCTGCAGCAGCAACACCGGGTGTAATCCATGAACAGCGCCAGACTGGTTCGCATCATCGGCACTTACGGTGTCGTCATCGCGCTTGCAGCCCTCGTCCTGTTCGGATTCCTGCGCTACGACCGCTTCCTCGGCCTCTTCAACGTGATGAGCGTTCTGCGCTACAACTCGATGTTCGCGCTCGTCGCGCTCGGCATGTGCTTCGTGATCATGACCGGCGGCATAGACCTGTCCGTCGGCTCCGTCGCAGCCTTGGGCAGCGTCGCGTCAGCCCTGGCGAGCCCGCACGGCATCGTGGCAGGCCTTGCAGCGGGCGTTGGCGCCGGCCTGGCAGCCGGGCTGATCAACGCGCTCCTGGTTACACGCGGCAACCTGATGCCATTCATCGCCACGCTTGCCACCATGCTGGCCGCAAGCGGCTCGGCGCTGCTTCTGGCCGGCAACCAGACGGTTTCGGTGTCTTACGATTCGGGTTTCACCGCCATCGGCCAAGGGAATTTCTGGATTTTCCCGATTCCGGCAGTCATCGCCCTGGTTGCCTATGCCGTCGGCTCAGTGGTCCTGAACTACACCAGCACGGGACGGACGGTGCTGGCCATCGGCGGTGGCGAGGATGCCTCGCGGCTGATGGGGCTGCGCACTGACCGCGTCAAATTTCTCGTCTATGTCGCAAGCGGGTGCCTGGCCGGGCTCGCCGGCGTCGTCCTCGCTTCTCAGTTCGGCGCAGGCCAGCCGATCGAGGGCGTCGGCTGGGAGCTGTTTGCCATCGCAGCCGTGGTCGTGGGCGGGACGCTGCTGACCGGCGGCTCGGGCTCGGTGTTGACCACGCTGGCCGGCGTGCTGTTGCTCGGGATCCTTTTCAACGTCCTGAACTTCGAAAACGGCATGGGTTGGATTTCGCTGTCAGCCTACTGGCAGTCGGTGATCCGCGGGCTGTTTTTGCTCGTCGTCGTCCTTCTCCAGGCACGGCTTACGGCAAGGCGCGAAACTGCCTGAGGATGGCGAGCGCCTTCGAGCACGATGAGCTCAAAAGAGCTCTGGCGCTGCAGAATCAGTGCGCGTTGCGCACCCGGCCCAATGAGCGCATCCCGCAGACTTTCTGCGGCGATGCTTCCCCGGTGCACCTGGGGTCCGACACCCTTGGAGCGGGATCCGCAAGCGGATCGTGGTGCAGTCACATGGTCGTCCTGGAGACGGTCATTTCCCGGCGACCGCCACGAACACGGACTGCCCCTGCCTTTCCAGCCGAAACAGGATGGGCTTGCTCTGCCGGCGAGAGTTCGCCCACTCCTCGACGATGTCCGAAGGCTCCGTCACGCGGCGATTGTTGGCCGATATGATGACATCGCCCGGCTGCAATCCGCTCCGGGCGGCAAGGCCATCGGGAACCACTTCCACGACGAAGACGCCGGTCGTTCCTGATTTGATGCCGAGCTGCTGACGCGCCTGATCCGGAATCTGGCTGAGCGATAGGCCGAGGCCTTCGGCCGCCGACCTCTTGTCGGGAACAGCGCCGGTCTTCACCTCCGCATCCTTGCGCTCACCGATGACAAGCGCGATCTCCTGGTCCTTGCCGCCGTTACTCCGTGTCAGAGTGGCCTTGCTGCCAGGCTTCTGGCTAGCCGTCGCAAGCGTGAGGTCATGGACACCCTCAATGCCCTTGCCGTTGAACCGGGTGATCACGTCACCCGGCTTCAAGCCGGCTTTCTCCGCCGGGCTGCCGGGCTCGACCGAAGCAACCAGCGCGCCCTTGTCATCCTTCATCCCGAGGGCCTCAGCCAGCGACGGCGTGATGTCCTGCAGGCGGACCCCGATGAAGCCACGCTCGATCCGGCCGGTTCTAATCAACTGGTCGGCGATGCTCTGGGCGGTGCGCGATGGCACCGCAAATCCGATCCCGATGCTGCCGCCCGACGGCGAGACAATGGCGGTGTTGACGCCGATCACCTCGCCACGTGCGTTGAACAGCGGACCGCCCGAGTTGCCTCGATTGATCGACGCGTCCGTCTGGAGAAAATCGTCGTACGGCCCGGCTTGAATGTCTCGCGAGCGGGCCGACAGAACGCCGACAGTGACTGTCCCTCCGAGTCCGAAGGGACTGCCGATCGCGATTGTCCATGCGCCCGGCTGCATTGCATCCGAGTCACCCCATTTGGTCGTGGTCATGTTGGGCCGCGGGTCGACCTTCAGCACCGCTATATCGGTGGCGGGGTCACGGCCGACCAATTGCGCCGGCGCCGTTTCCTTGTCGGAAAATACGACATGGATCTCTGTCGCATCGGCAACGACATGGTTGTTGGTGACGATGTAGCCGTCGGGACTGATCACAAATCCGGAGCCAAGCGCCTCCCTCACCTGTGGCTGAACGGGTCCGAGGCCCTGGCCGTCGAACGGACTTGTAAAGTCGCCCGCCGTCGTCTGTTCCTGGACAACCTCCCGGGTCGTGATCGCGACCACGGCCGGCAATTTCTGCTGAATGATCGCCGTGAAGTCGGTCGGGGTATCCTGGGCCAGGACAGGCGCCACGCCACTGGCCGAGAGCATCAGCGCAACCGCGATCAAGCGCGTTGCAAATCGTCTTTGCATATCGTGAGACATTGCTGGACCTCCTGCCGGACAGCCCCGGCCGCTCGGCCGCGCCGCGCGGAGCCGGTGCTCCGGACGCTAGAACTGCCAACAAAGCTGTTTGTTTCAGCCCCCCGGAAAAATGGCACGGCCAGGAAAAACAGCCCGACCGCGGGGGTCCGGAAGGCAGCAGCCGGGAACCATTGAGGCCGTCGAGTTCAACCGTCCACAGGACTGGTCCCGGACGTGGCAGAAGTCAGCAAAGCGACTGCGTCAGCTCCGGCAAATGCCCGATATGCCCATGGAGCCAACCCAGCGGCTGAGGTGCCTCTACCGGGCCTGGTGCGAAAACGATCTGCAATGCAAGAGGGAGCTCAACAGCCGCAGAGAGACGCGGTCGTGATCACCGCCGCTCGAACTCCCTCAAGGGAACAAAAGGGTACCAACTAAGTTCGGCCCCCATAGTGAGGATGTCTATATGGATCTGTTGCCCCAGTCAGCCGAACACACCGTCTCCCCGCCGCCCGCTCCAGACCTTCACCGGCTTTTGTTCGATCCAAACTTGCGTATACACGGCTTGATTGATGACACTGTCGTCACCAAAGCCTTGGACGATTTGAAAGCCGTGCGTTCCGGGGAAGACGATCTCTACGTTGAAATCGACACGCCCGGAGGCGACGCCGACGGCGCGCGACGTCTAGCTCTAGAGTTCAAGCTTTTTCTGAAACACTCGGGCCGCAACGGCTACATCATTGGCAAGAATACGGTTTACTCTGCCGGGGTAACGGTCCTTGCCGCTTTCCCGAAAGCCTGCAGGTTCCTTTGCCCGCAAGCAGTCCTGCTGATTCATGAAAGAAGGCTTGAGAAAGACTTGGTTCTGAATGGACCAATTCGAAGCTGTCTTCAGATCGTTCGCGAACAACTTGCGCTGTTGGAAACGGCAGAGCGACTCGAGAATGAAGGGTTCGCCGATCTCGTCCAAGGTTCTCGAACATCGCTGGAAGAGCTGCGCGACCATGCCTTGACCAACTGCTACCTGATGGCAGCCAGAGCTTTGGAGTTGGGCCTTGTTGAAGACATTGCCGATTAACTTGACGCCTCGGATGCAAACGGCAGAGCCGAGTCCAACACGCTTCCCTCACTCATGGCTCCGGCGACCATGAACGGCAAGGTTGAAAAGATAGAGCGGACCGGCGGCTGTCTTTGCGGGTCTGTGAGGTATGTTGTCACCGGCGCGCCGTTGCGCGTTGGCTTGTGTCATTGCCAGGATTGCAAGAGAACCAGCGGCAGCACCTACAGTGCCTTTGCCGTGTGGCCGCGGTCGGCTTACCAGTGCAAGGGCGAGCTTGTTGCATTCAACGGCAGAGGTTTTTGTCCGGCATGCGGGTCGCGCGTGGTGAACCTCCGCGACGACGAAGCCGAGATCATGATCGGCACTCTCGATGATGCGCCAAACGACCTTCTCCCGGCATACGAGCTTTGGACCCCCCGGCGCGAAGCCTGGCTCCACAACCTGCCTTGGGCTGACCAATTCGCGGGCGATCGCACCGAAGAAGGCCAAAATTGGCGCGAAGCCCGACGAGTATGACCATGCTCGAATGGCCCTCCACCCATGAACTGTGAAAGTCAGCTTCATGCGCGATGAATCACTCAAGTTCTTGAAGAAAATTGTGGCGACCCCGTCGCCGAGCGGCTTTGAGCAACCTGTAGCGGAGCTTTTCCGCGAGTATGTTCGTCCGTATGCCCACAGGTTGACGACGGACGTCATGGGCAATGTCACAGCGATCATCAATCCTGAGGCGTCTATGCGCTTCATGTATGCCGGGCACATGGATGAGGTCGGCTTCATCGTCCACTACATCGACGATGACGGTTTTCTGTTCTTCAGCACCATAGGTGGAACGGACGTTGCCACTGAAATCGGCCAGCGTGTCTGGGTGCACGGCAAAGAGCCGATCCTGGGGGTCGTGGGTCGCAAAGCAATCCAGACCTTCAAAGCCTCTGACACGTCTCAAACACCCTCGCTGATGGAACTGTGGATCGATATCGGCGCGAGTTCGCGAGAGGAAGCGTTGAAGGTCGTAGAGGTCGGCAGCGCGGTGACTATCCATGGCGAGTTTGCAGCGCTCCAGGGCAACCTTGCTGTCGGACGAGCGTTCGACAACAAGGTCGGCCTCCTCATCGGCGCCGAGGTGCTGCGCTGCCTCTCTGAGGAGGGAGGCGTTCACCCCGGCGTGGGGCTCTATATCCTGGGTACGGTTCAAGAGGAAATCGGTTCCCGAGGCGCGATGACCTCGGCGTTCAATATCGCGCCTCGAACCGGCCTCGCAATCGATATGGGCGTGGCGATGGACTATCCGCGCGCTCGCGCCGAGGATCAGGGCAAACTGGACCTTGGGAAAGGGCCGGCAATCACTCAAGGCGCGAACACCAACCCGGTGGTGTTCAATCTGCTGAAGTCGGTGGCCGAGAAAGAGGGCCTGCCTTATCAGTTTCAGGCGGTGGGCAGCTCAAGCCCTACCGACGCGCGTGTCATGCAGCAGAACCGCGGCGGCGTCGCAAGTGGGGTGCTCTCCGTGCCTTTGCGTTACATGCATACCCCGTCCGAAGTTGTTTGCTTGGATGATGTGCAAACGACGATTGACTTGGTTTGTGCATATTGCCGGCAATTGACGCCGGAGATCGACTTCACGCCAAGATGATCGCTGCGGGATTGATTGTGGAAGTCGTGGCTCCAACAGTCGCCGATCTGGCGCCTGTCGGCCACCGCCCGGTTCGTCGGTCACCGCGCACCTGCGAAAACCCAACCACGGTCCACTGGGGAGCGCGCCTCAGGTCACCGCGACCGCTTCCACCAAACGCCTGAGGAAATCCGTCAGACCGGCTTCAGGATCATCACCTGCGCCAACGAGCACCGAAATACCCCAGCGCCCAAGCACGGCCTCCTCCACAGGGTTGCGGCTGGGCATGAAGATGAACGAAGGGGGACGATCTTTCTCATATCCAGACCGGTGCCAGGTTTGCCAAAGCCGGTGCAACAGCAGCCGGATGTTTGGATCGGAGAGGCTATAGCCAATGAACAGGATCGTGCTGCCGAGAGCGTCGGAGCGAAAGCGGACATCAAGGGGAGAATTGAAGGACAGGCGGTCAAGATAGTCGGTTTCGGTGAGGACAAGGGAAGAGTCCTCGTCAAAGTCGCCGTGAAATTTCACGATGTGCGTTATGCCTCGACGGGCCTGCGCAACGTGCCGTGCGTTGGCCACTTTCACGTACTCTCGACCGTGGATTTCAAAAGCGAGTTCCAGGTTCCGGTCATAGTTCGTCGTATAGATGACGGGAAAATCGAGCGTCACGATGAGACGGTGCAATTCCGATTTCTCGATCCGTTCCTTGGCGACAGACCAGTTTCTGTCCATCCAACTGCGAAGTGGTCCGATGCTGCCATGCTTGATCCGATAGTATTCGGCCAAGGTCTGAAAACGATCGCGTCGCGTGGAAAATTCATCGTCGACGCCGAGCTCCTTTGCCATTCGCTCGATGAGCTTCTCCCAAGACGGAAGTCCGACGCTGATCGATACCCCCGCCCCCACAAACAAAATTGCGCTGCGATGACGAATTGCATTGGCGAGCGAATTTATAGGATCATCATCGTTCATGGATAGGTCCTCCGAAGCCACTCGCGTGGGCCGGACCTAAAGGTGCGTGCCCCGTGAGCGGATCGTGGACGCGGCCCCGCAATTCGAGCCAGCACGGCGCACTGCGGGAGCATCGTGCTCCGCCCTCATCGACGAAATCGGATCGACCACGCACCAGCCAGCCCAGAGGGGGCGGCCCTTGCAGTCCTGCCGAGCCGCTTGCCACCCGAACCGAGGTAGCGGCCGCGAGGACACTGGCTGTGAACTGGAACCGGCGGTGTTGCGGTTTACTGGCCACGTTGATTCAGTTCTGCGCCAGCCATATTGCGCAAAACTCTATCGAGTTTCGCATTCACCAAGAGGTTGCGCCGCTTCGCGCCGATAAAGATGGCGAGAGAGTAAATCATTGTAAGAACAGAGATCATCGTCATTCCGGCCTAAACATCAGCGGCCGGAGATGTTCCATGCGCCCGGAAACATTCCAGTGCAGGTGTTTTTAAATCGCCGAAGCTACGCGCTCAATGCGCGGTTGGTTTCGTGTCCAGGGCGGACGAATTAGCGCAAGGCGGTATTCATCCTCCCACATCGGCGGCGGACTGAAGCGAAATGCTGGTTGTGTCCCCCAGAATTGCAATGAAACGCCGATGCTTTGCATGCGGCCCGGAACAAATGCTCGCTTGCACAGTTCGAGCCATGCAGCGGTCGACCCCCGCGCTGCAAGATCGGTAGCCCGATCGCCCGCGCCGGCCCCTCCCACGGCGCGGGCTTTCGTTTGAATTCACGCTGTCGGGGTTGGAGTCGCTCCGCCGTTGTCGCGAGCCGGCTGATATACGCGCTGTCCGGGGCTCGCGGGATGCCGGCGACATCGGCATTCGCGCAGTCCGGCAGGTCAGCCGATGCACGGGAACAACGAGGCACTGTGATGGTTTGGTGGCCTCGGAAGGTGGCAGAGAACGATGGGCAAAAAGCCCAAACAGCACGCAAAATCCACGGCGGATCGCGAAAAGACGATCGAGGCGCTCTACTTCGCGCGCAAGTGCGGCCTTACGAAGGAAGAGGCACTCAAGATGCTTAGGGAAGCCCCGATCGGGATCGATGATGAAGCCGAAGAGCGCTCCGGCAGTTAGACGCGATCGCCGGTCGCGCGTCGCAGCCGGCCGCGGCGCATGATCTTCTTCACTTCCGATACGCATTTCAACGATCCGCGCATTCTGCGCCTCGACCGGCGTCCCTTCGCCTCGTTGGTCGATCATGACCAGGCGCTGGTTGCGTTTTGGAACGAAACGGTTGGCCCGAACGACGAGGTCTGGCACCTCGGCGATTTCGCCAAGGGTCCAGCCGAGACCGTGTCTTCACTGCTGTCGTCTCTTAACGGGTCCAAGCACCTGATAATTGGCAACAATGATGGCGCCGCCACCATTGGCGACCCGGCCTGGGCGAGCGTGCACCACTACATGGAGCTTCTTGTCGAGGGCAGCTTGCTGGTTCTCTGCCACTATCCTTTTCGCACCTGGAACCAGATCGGCAAGAGGTCGGTAAACCTGCACGGTCATTCGCACGGTCGTCTGAAGCCGATGACGCGCCAGCATGATGTCGGCGTCGACGCATGGGTTTCGTCCGGTAACCTTTGCTGCCATTCAGGCCAGTCGCCGCCGGGGCTAGCTCGGCAGAACGCCGGGTGAGCGAAGGTCTTCAGCTTTGCGGGATTCGAGCCGAGAGAGGCCGTCCGTAATCCTGCCGGGCCCGCAACAACGCGACAATCCTGGTTGGGCGACTTCAAATAGGAGAACTGCCTCATATACGGTTTTCGCGGTACGCGGACCGCGCCACACCATCAGCTTGAGTGCGGCGAAGTCTTACGGAAGCCCCACCGGCCGTCGCAGCGCGAGATCGAACGCATCGCCTGAGCTCAGCACGTGAACCCTCAGATCATGAATCGAAAGGGCGGCATCAGGCTCACCTTCCGCGATGTTGGAATGGGTCACGCCGGCTGCGTCGACCAGATAGACAGCGCCGCTGCCAATGACCTTGAACATCTCGCCCTTCACCACGATCGCGGTGTCTTCATCAATGCCGATGCCGAGGACGCGCGGGTTCTGCGACACCGCCCCGATGAGCCGCCCAATGCGGCCACGTTCCGCAAAGTGCTGGTCGATAATGACGTTCGGCAGCAGGCCCAGTCCCGGCGCCATGCGAATGTGGCCGATCCGAAAGGACGCTGCGTTCGGCCCCTTCACCATCATTGTGTCGCTCATGACCGACGCGCCCGCGGAGGTGCCGGCAATGACGCCTCCGGCTTCATAGATTTCGTGCACCCGCTCGTCGATGGGCGTGTCGCCGATCTGGCTGGTGATCCGGAGCTGGTCGCCCCCGGAGAAGAACACCGCACTCACGTCTGCGAGCGCACTTATTTTCTTTTCATGAGCTGCCTCGAGGCGGTCGTTGACGTAGAGCTCGATGACATCCTTGATGCCCAGCTCACCGAAGGACCTCTGATACTTCTCGAGATAGCCATCCGGCTCATGAGACGCGATGGTGGCAAGCACCAGGCGGCCGTTCGGAACCAGGCTCGCCACCTCCTTCAAGATGACACGATCGCCATCATGGTCCTCGTGGCCGCCGATGATGACGAGCGTTCCGGCTTTACCGTTCGAGGATCGTTTTTTCTTCTTGTCGGTCATTTGTCCACGTCTTTCTTGCGCAGGAAAACGTGTGGGTGGTTGTCCTCGCTGGTCATGAATGCGACTGCGAACTCCCTGCTGTTATGCGCCCATCCAGACACGCCGGTCGCGGTAAGCACGATGGCTCCGGCTTCGCCGCCGATCGCCTCGACTTCCTTGAGCGCGGGATACAGCACCTGCTCCAGGCCGCCTTCAGCCTGCCCCGAGGACAATGCCTGCCGCGCCGAGAGTGCCTGCATGACACGGGCCGCGAGAGCCTTTCGCGCAATATGCTCACCGTCTCCCGAGAAGGCGACGGCTCCCAATTGGTTGTCGGCATAGTAGCCGCAACCGGGTTGCGGAGAATCCCCCACACGACCCGGAGCACTGCCGTCCAGTCCGCCGGTCGAAGTGCCGACGGCGATGTCCCCGTACTGATCCAGGGCAACCACACCGATCGTATCCTTCGCCTCCGACTTGCTGGAGGCGTCGCGCTGCTGCGGCGTGATCAAATCCGCCGGATCGCAAAGCTCCAGCTGCTTGTCGGCGGCGAAACGCCGGGCCCCCTCCGACGCCAGCAGGATCGGCTCCTCATGCAGCATGGCCTTCGCGACACTGATTGGATGGCGCACGCCCTTGATCACTGCGACGGCACCTACATTGAAGTCCCTGCCCTCCATCAGGCCAGCGCACATCTCGACCTCGCCGTCCGAATTGAGGGCACTTCCATATCCCGCATTGAACGTCGGGTCCGCCTCGAGGATGCGACCGGCCGCTTCCACGGCATCGACCGCCGTTCCGCCGCCGGCCAGGACGGCCCGACCTGCCTCGAGTGCCTCGATGCATCCGTTGCGATGCGCCTCCTCCTCTTGCGGATCGATCTCCTTGGCGCCGCCGTGCAGGATCAGCGACCACATCAGCCAGCCCTCAGATGGCGAATATGGGTCTGATCGGGCCCTCCCCTCGAAGGCGTCGCGCCTCCGAAGCCGGTTACCTGCCGCCACACGACTTCAACGTCGTCGACGGTGAGCACGACAAGGTCGTTCTCCCGAGCAAGCCGGAGACACACGTCGACGGCCTCCTTCTCGGGACAGACGGCGTGTATGCGGCCTGGGGCGCAGCCGGCGTTCAAGGCACCTTCCCGCAGCAAGCCGGCGATCGCTCCGGGGGCTCGGCCGCGCAGCTCCTGCTCATCCTCCTTGAAGACGATGACGTCGAATATCCGCGAAGCGATCGCGCCCATCTCGCGGATGTCGCAATCGCGGCGGTCGCCCGGTATGGCGACCAGGCCGATCGTGCGCTGATAGCCGCGCCTCATGTGGGAAACGAGCTTTCCGAGCGCCTTCAGCCCCTCCGGATTATGCGCATAGTCGACGATGGTGCGGAAACCATGCCCGTCGAAGACGTTGAGGCGACCGGGAGATTGCTCGAACGAGGTGCCAAACTCGGCCAGCGCCGCCCGGATCGTTGCCGCCGGAACGTCGTGGCAATGCGCCATGGCGACGGCTGCCAGGCTGTTGGCAACGTTGAATTCGGCAGAACCCTCGAAGGTCGCGGGAATTTCGTCGACGCTCATCAGGAACATCGATTCCCCATCCTCGTGGATGAAAATGTCCCAGCCGTCGCTGCTGGGCTCCCGCGTCACGGCGCGGCCGCCTTCCGCCAGGTGGCTGCGCAAGAAATCGGGCCACTCGCTCCTGCTCGCCAGCGAGAAGTAGCAGATCCTGCCGCCGGCATCTCGCGACATTGCGGACGTATGGACGTCGTCGGCATTGAGAATGCTCCATCCCCCGCGGCGGACGGACTCGACCACGACCGATTTCACCTCCGCCAGGTCCTCGATCGTGTCGATGCCCCTCAGCCCGAGATGATCGCCGTGGACGTTCAGAACCGCGCCAACATCGCATGCATCGAAGGCAAGCCCTTCGCGCAGGATGCCGCCGCGCGCACATTCCAGCACCGCGACATCGACACCCGGCTCGCGCAGCACGATCCTGGCGCTCTGCGGACCGGAGCAGTCCCCTGTCATGATCCGCTCGCCGTTCAAGTAGACGCCGGTGGTGGAGGTGAGCCCGACGGTTGCCCCATTCGCCTGCAGGATGTGCGCCAGCATCCGGGCAGTGGTCGACTTGCCGTTGGTTCCCGTGATCGCGAAGATCGGAATCCGGCCGTCCTTGCCGCCTTTGAAGAGAAGATCGAGCACGGGCCGTGCGACGTTGCGGGCGCGCCCCGACGAGGGTTCGAGATGCATGCGAAAGCCAGGACCGGCATTCACCTCTATGATGCCGCCGCCGGTTTCGCTCACCGGCCGTGAGATGTCGGGACAGACGAAGTCGATCCCGGCAATGTCGAGGCCGACGATCTGTGCCGCCCGCCTGGCGATCAGCGCGTTTTCGGGATGGATTTCTTCCGTTCGGTCGATCGCGGTCCCACCGGTGGAGAGATTGGCGGTGGGCCGCAAGAGCACCATTTGACCCGGCGCTGGAACGCTCGCCAGGGTGAGCTGCGATTTTGACAGGAAATGCTCGACACATTCGTCGATCTCGATGCGGGTCAATACCGAGGAATGGCCCTCTCCCCTTCGTGGGTCGCGGTTCGTCTCCTCGACGAGCTCGGCGACAGAACTCCGGCCATCGCCGACCACATGGGCCGGAACCCTCTCGGCGAGCGCCACCACCTTTCCGCCGATCACCAGGATCCTGTGGTCCGAGCCGACGAAATGCTGCTCGACGATAACGCTACGGCTGTGTTCTCGCGCCTGTTCGAAGCCCCAGCGGACCTCGTCTTCCGTTGCCAGACCGATGTTGACGCCGCTTCCATGATTGCCATCGAGTGGTTTGGTGACCACGGGGTAGCCCAGCCGTGCTGCCGCCGCGACTGCGTCCTGCGCCGATCGCACCAGCTCCCCGCGTGGCACCGGCAGGCCGGCCTGTTGCAGCAGGAATTTGGTCAGGTCCTTGTCCGAGGCGATCTCGGTCGCAATCTCGGAAGTGAGGTCGCTGCAACTGGCGCGGATCCGCTTCTGATGCTTTCCGTGACCAAACAGCACGAGGCTGCTGTCGTCGATCCGCGCGGCGGGTATGCCCCGCCTCTCGGCCTCGCGCACCAAGGAAGCAGTCGTAGGCCCCAAGGCACGCTCGGCGGCCAGACGCTTGAGCTGCTGCAGCCTGGCTGCGAACTCGAATGGCCCCTGCGTTTCCGCAATGTCGCCGAGCCCCTCGACACCATGCAGATTGGCCGGCAGCAGGCTGTCCACCAGTTCGAGCGCGACGCGTCCGGCGAGCAGCCCGACAAGCTCATCCTTGTAGGCGAACATGACGTTATAAGTGCCGGGACTGCCTTTGACCGACCGTGTCTTTCCTCGTGTCACCCGGTGACCGAGCATGCTCTGCAGTTCCAGGGCGACATGCTCGACGACGTGGCCGAGCCAGGTTCCTTCCTGCATGCGGCGGACGAAGCCGCCGGCGGCGCCATAGCTGCAGCCATGGCCCGCAAGGCCGGGCAACAGTCGGACGATTTGTTCGGAAAACCCGGGCAGTTTGTCTGTCGGGAACGCCTCAAGGGCTCCGAGGTCGATCCGAATCTGGACCATTGGCGTCATACTATAGAGGTGCGGCCCGCGAAACACGCGGGCGTCCACGACGCGGATAGGGCGAAAACGCGAGGCGCCCCGATGAATTTCTTTGTCCGACATAGTCCGTTTCTCCTGACTAACTCCGCAACATCCGGAGGATCGGTTAGTTCCCGGCTCTTTCAGCCCAAATATTTTTGCAGGAGAGAGAAACAAAAGTGGCCGTTAACATATGTTGGCCCAAGAACACCCTCTGGTCATCTCGGCCACGTGCGGTCGCTGTTCTGAGGGCTACTTATCTCTCGGGACGAGGCGGGCCAGGCATTCGCTCGTTTTCACAAGCATTCGCCGGGCACATCGCGCCCGTTGAGCTAGTGCCCGGCTTTAGCTCATGGCGACCCATTGTGCGGGTCCAGCACTGAGGCATTAATCTTCAGCACGCCTTCGGCACCCGGGAACATTTCCAGACGCGTCAGGTTTGGAACCATCCTTGCACCGGAACTACAGCCATGCAGAGTCGAAAATCGGTGAAGGCCGCGCTCGTCAAGGAGATCGACGCGGTCCGCCTTCGTATCTCGCTGCTTGAAAGCGAGCTATGCAGAGATGGCAGACCCAGGCAAATTGGATGGCGTTCAGGATACGAACTGAACGCCCACAAAGCCCGCCTTGCTCGACTGGAGACCGTGCTTGCCCACTATCCGTCGGCACCGACGGCCCGGGCATCGAAACAGCAACAGCTTGAGTTGCGCGCAAGGCAACCAAGTAGTTTTGGGGAAACGCCATGGCTGACAGACCCTCAATCAGAACTCCGCTAGCTCGAGTGCGGGGCCTTGGATCGGCGAAACACGGAACCGAAACGTTCATGCTGGAGCGGCTGACATCTGCTGCCCTGTTGATCCTTGTCATTTACATCGTCGCGGTCGTTATAATGCTGGTCGGTGAGCCTCGAGACGCCGTCCTCAGCGTCGTAGGATCGATCTATGTCGCGCCAGCCCTTATTGGCTTCATTCTCGTAAGCTGCGTTCACATGCGGCTTGGAATGCAATCGATCATCGAAGATTACTGCCATGCCACCGTGCTCAAATCGCTTCTTCTGATCGCCAATTGGTTATTCTGCTGGGCAGTCGCGCTCGCAAGCTTGTTCGCTGTGCTGTTAATCAGCTTCAGATAGCGATCCGGTTCTCAGCTGCAGCCAACGTCTGCCACCAGCAGGCTGAAGTTCGCCTCAGCGGCGAACCGGGCTGGCTTGCGCAAAGGAGTTCGACAACCCGGCCTCATCTGATTTGCGGCAGCCTGTCCCATTGATGGAAAGGGGGTGGAGAGGTCAGCTCCCACTCCAATGTGGTAGCTCCTGGCCCCCATGGGTTCATGCCGGCGGCTCTTTGCCGGTAGAAAGCTTCCAAGATGCCGAAGAGGAAAATCACGACACTCGCGGCCGACAGGTACGATCCATACGAGGACACCATGTTCCAGCCGGCGAATGCGTCGGGATAGTCGACATAGCGACGCGGCATGCCCGCCAATCCAAGGAAGTGATGGGGGAAGAAGACGAGGTTCACGCCGACGAAGGTCGTCCAGAAATGGACCCCAGCCAGAAGCGGATTGTAGAGATATCCCGTCATTTTCGGAAACCAGTAATACCAGCCCGCGAAGATGCCGAAGATCGCTCCCAGTGAAAGTATGTAGTGGAAATGCGCGACGACGAAGTATGTGTCGTGCAGTTCACGGTCGAGGCCGGCATTTGCGAGTTGAACGCCCGTCACCCCGCCTACGGTGAACAGGAATATGAAGCCGAGGGCCCAGAGCATCGGCGTCCGCAGGCTGACCGAACCGCCCCACATGGTTGCAATCCAGGAGAACACTTTTATCCCGGTCGGCACTGCGATCACCATCGTGGCGAAGGTGAAGTAGCGCTGCGTGTCGAGGCCTATCCCGCTGGTGTACATATGGTGGGCCCAGACGACGAAGCCGATCACCCCGATCGCCACGATTGCGTACACCATCCCCAGATACCCGAAGATCGGCTTTCGCGAGAAGGTCGAGATCACCTGGCTGACGATGCCGAACGCCGGCAGGATCATGATGTAGACTTCCGGGTGGCCGAAGAACCAGAAGAGATGCTGGTACAGCAGCGGGTCGCCTCCGCCGTCCGGCGCGAAGAACGTGGTTCCGAAATTGCGATCGGTCAGGAGCATGGTGATGGCGCCGGCCAGCACCGGCAGAGCCAGCAGCAGCAGGAAGGCGGTGATGAGGATCGACCACACAAACAGGGGCATCTTGTGCAGGGTCATCCCCGGCGCGCGCATGTTGAAGATGGTGGTGATGAAGTTGATGGCTCCCAGGATCGAGGAGGCGCCCGCAATGTGCAGAGACAGGATGACCAGATCCACGGCGGGACCGGGATGGCCGGAGGTCGACAGCGGCGGGTACAGGAACCAGCCGGTCCCAGGGCCATAGCCGCCGGGGACGCTGGGCATGAAGATCGACAATAAAAGCAACATCAATGCCGGCGGCAGCAGCCAGAACGAGATGTTGTTCATGCGCGGGAAGGCCATGTCGGGGGCGCCGATCATGATCGGAACCATCCAGTTGGCGAAGCCGCCGATCAGGGCGGGCATCACAGTGTAGAAGATCATGATCAGCGCGTGGGCCGTGGTGAAGACGTTGTAAAGCTGCTTGCCGGCGTCGATCGCCGCGTCGCCCTGGTAACCGTAGATCATCGACGCCAGTCCGGGGAAAAACTGGATCCCGGGTTGCTGCAGCTCGATTCGCATGCTCACCGACAAGAGCATGCCGATCACCCCCGCGATGAAAGCGAAGACCAGATAGAGTGTGCCGATGTCCTTGTGGTTGGTCGAAAACAGCCATCGGGTGATGCCGGTCGGCTGGTGGCTGTCGAGACCGTCCGGATCTGCCGCCGTATATTCGTTCATGACCTTCTCCGCTTGAGCCGTCCGTCGCCAGCATCGAACCGTGCTGGAACTTGATTGTTCCCTCCACCGAATCGGCGGTAGGAACATTCCACGGAAGCCGCGGTTAGGTTCCGCGCGGCCGACCCTGCGCGGCTGAGGATCGACGTCCATGCTGGCGATAGTTGCTGCGACCCTGGTTCTGACGACGGTGGTTGGTGGGCTGATATCCGCCTTCTGGCTCGAGGCGCGTCATGGTCTCCATGACCCCACGCCGCCGGACATGTCGGTGCCCAGGCAACTGAACGCCCCGGCCTGGAGCCGGTGGTCCTGACATGGACGCGATCACCGCGACACTCGACCCGAGGACGCGAGCCGGCTGGCTGCTGCTCGGCTTCGCGCTCGGCGGTTTCTTCGACGGCATCGTCCTGCATCAGATCCTGCAATGGCATCATCTTCTCTCGGGCGTCGCCGATCCGGTGGGTTCCGACCTGCGCTTCCAGATCATGGCCGACGGCCTCTTCCATCTTTTCATGTATGTGCTCGCCGTCGCCGGCACGGTGCTGCTGGTGGCCGCGAGGGCGGCCGGCGCGCGGCCCGGGACCACCACGGAGATCCTGCGGCTCGCCTTCGCAGGGTTCGGCGTCTGGCATGTCGTCGATGCTGTCGTGTTTCACTGGCTGCTGGGTCTGCACCGGATCAAGATGAACAGCGACTTGCCGCTCGCCTGGGATATCGCGTGGCTGGTCATCTTCGGCATCGTGCCGCTTGTGTTGGTGCTGGTGCTGCCCAACCGCGGCGGACCGGCACGCGGTGCTTCGGCAGCGCTGACCAGCATCGTCCTGCTCGCGGGATTGGCAGCCGGCGCCGGCCCGTTCTTCAACGGTGCCGCCAATTCCATCATCGTCTTTCGGGCCGGGATGGAACCGGCGGCGATGATGCGGGCCGTTGAAGTCGCCGAAGCCCATCTCAAATGGGTCGACGCCAGCGGCACCATCTGGGCGGTCGACCACGTCTCATGGCGCGGGTTGGTAGCCCTTCACGCGCGCGGCGCCCTTGTGGTCAGCACGACGCCTGTCATTGCCGGATGCCTTGCCTGGACCGATGCCGCCGGAGTGAGCAGTAGCTCCAGCCAGCAGCGAGGCACTCCTGCCAGGCTATGACTTCCGGACAGGGATAGGGGAGTATCAAGCATGCAATTCGCCACCGAGAGCAGCCACGGCCGGAGCCTGACACCGCGCATCGTCGTGGTCGGCGGAGGCTTTGCCGGTCTGGAGGTTGCCAAGGCGCTCGGCAAGGCGGAAATCGGGGTGACGATCATCGACCGCCACAATCACCACCTGTTCCAGCCCTTGCTCTATCAGGTTGCAACCGCCGCCTTGTCGGCGCCTGACATCGCCGAGCCAATCCGCAAGATCCTGGGCCGCTATCCCTCGGTTCAGGTTCTCTTCGGCGATGTCACCGAGATCGTCACCGAAGCCAGGATACTGGTGCTGGCCGATGGGACCACGGTCCCCTACGACATCCTGGTCTTGGCCACCGGTTCGCAGCCATTCTATTTCGGCCAGGAGAGCTGGGCTCGGGTTTGTCCCGGCTTGAAGACCATCGAGGACGCGCGCACGATCCGGTCACGGCTGCTGCTATCGTTCGAGCACGCGGAACGGACCACCGATCCAGTCGAGCAATCCCGGCTGATGACGATCGCCATTATCGGCGGCGGCCCGACCGGTGTCGAACTGGCGGGCTCGATCGCCGAACTCAGCCGGCACACACTGGCGCGCGACTTCCGCAACATCCGGCCCGAGAAGACAAGGATCATACTGGTAGAAGCCGGCGAGCGTCTGCTCGCCGGATTCGCCCCGGAGCTTTCCAGATATGCACGTCTGCGCCTTGAAAGCCTGGGCGTCGAGGTCGCGCTCGGCAACCGGGTCGAGGCGATCGAAGCGCATCAGATCACCGTCGGCGGCCAGGTGATCCCGGTGGCCTTGACGCTCTGGGCCGCTGGGGTGGCGGCTTCTCCGCTGGTCGCCCAGCTTGGTGTCGGGCTCGACCGCGGCGGTCGGGTGAAGGTCGAATCCGACCTGCAGGTCGTCGGCCACCCCGATGTCTTCGCGCTTGGCGACGTCGCACTGGTCCTCGATGGGAACGGCCAGCCATTGCCGGGTCTTGCCCAGGTCGCCAAGCAGCAGGGCGAGCACCTCGGGAAGGCACTGGCACGCCGGATAGATGCTGGCGACACGCTGCCCGCTTTTGGCTTCAGCAATCGAGGCAACACGGCCATTGTCGGCCGCCACGCTGCCGTGTTCGAATCGGGCAGGCTGAAACTGAAAGGCTGGTTCGCCTGGTCTGCCTGGGCGCTCATCCATGTCTACCTGCTCGTCGGTTTTCAGCACCGCGTTCAGGTCTCGATCCAGTGGCTCTGGCGCTACCTGACCTATGAGCGTGGCGCCCGGCTCATCGCCGAGGAGCGAGTCGAACCGGGTTCAACATCGTCGCCGGGAACGGCCCCGAGAGAGCCGCTGCCAACCAAGGCAGACGCCGCCCCCGCATTGCACGCCCGCACTGACTAGATTGCCGGGTGCTCAGTTCGGAGACAGTGGCGATGCGGGGGTCAGCTCTGGATTCCGCCACGGCCCGTCGTCCCACGGCAGCCCGAACCTCGATAGTTGAGGCGGGTGGTTCCCAGCTTGTATCCGGTGCCGGCCTGATGGATCCGGATGGCACCAACGACGTTGCGTCCCTATATGAACAAATGAACACAGGCTCCTCGAAACGGGATCTGTTGAACCCCTCCTCTTCAGAGAGCTCGTCATGACGTCACCTGCGACTGCTGAACAAACCCCGGTCATTCAGATGGGGCTTCCCGCCCTGAGCAACAGCTATGCGCAACTGCCGGAGCGCTTCTTCGCGCAAACACATCCGAAGCCGGTATCCGAACCGCGGCTGATCCGGTTCAACCGGCCCCTCGCCGAGGAACTCGGGCTCGATGCCGACCTGCTTACCAGCCCGGATGGAGTGGCGATGCTTGCCGGCAACAAATTTCCGGAAGGCTTGCAGGCAATCGCCCTGGCCTATGCGGGCCACCAGTTCGGAAGCTTCGTGCCTCAACTCGGCGACGGGCGCGCCCTGCTGCTTGGCGAAGTGGTGGACGTCAACGGCATTCGCCGTGACATCCAGCTGAAGGGATCGGGACCCACGCGGTTCTCGCGCAACGGCGACGGCCGCGCCGCCCTCGGCCCTGTCCTGCGCGAATATGCCGTCAGCGAAGCGATGGCGGCGCTCGGCATTCCGACGACGCGAAGCCTTGCGGCGGTGCTCACCGGCGACCCGGTCTATCGCGAGGTCCGGCTGCCCGGCGCCGTCCTGACACGGGTGGCGGCAAGCCATATCAGGATCGGCACGTTCCAATATTTCGCCGCGCGCCACGACACCGAGGCGCTCAAGATATTGGCCGACTATGCCATTCAGCGTCACTTCCCACAGCTGGCGGGGGAAGCACGGCCGTACCGGGCTTTGCTGGAGGCCGTTGTCGCCGCACAGGCGGACCTGGTGGCGCGCTGGATGCTGGTCGGCTTCATCCATGGCGTCATGAACACCGACAATATGTCGATCTCGGGCGAGACGATCGACTATGGCCCATGCGCCTTTGTGGACGCCTATGACCCCAGTGCGGTGTTCAGTTCGATAGACCGCGCCGGCCGCTATGCCTATGCCAACCAGCCTCGTGTCGCCACATGGAACCTTGCGCGCTTTGCCGAGACCCTGCTGCCGCTCATGAGCACGGACGAGAATGAAGCAGTGTCTGAAGCGGAAGAGGTGCTGAGGTCGTTCCAGGCCTCCTATGAGGCTGTGTTGCAGCGCGGCTTCCGCAGAAAACTCGGACTGCTGACCGAAGCGGAAGGCGACTTGCAGCTCGCTGCCGACTTTCTGGATGTGCTGGCTCGCAGCGAAGCGGATTTTACGCTCGGCTTCCGGCGCCTGGGCGATGACCTCGACGCTGCGGACGGCCAAGGCACGGCGCGGCAGTTGTTTAAGGATCCAGGTGCATTCGATGCCTGGTCGGCGCGGTGGCGCCAGCGCATCGCAAGCGAGGGCGACACGGCCACGCGCCGTTCTGCCATGCAATCGGTCAATCCCAAATTCATCCCCCGCAATCATCGCATCGAGGCGATGATCCAGGCGGCGTTGGGCGGCGACTTCAGACCGTTCGAGGAGATTCTGGCGGTCGTCAGCCGTCCCTTCGATGAGCAGCCGGGAATGGAACGCTTTGCTGAGCCGCCACGCCCGGATGAGCGCGTCCTGCAGACATTCTGCGGCACATGAGACATTCGTGATGGTCGCTTAACATGTGCAAATGCGGAAGACCCATTTGCAAGCTATCGTCACGGGTACTCTCGTAAGGGCTGAGCTATGACGATCATAGAATTGGCATTCGAATTGCTGGCACGGAAGCTCGTAGACCGTACCGGAATATCAGACGAAGATGCTCGAGACCTTGTCGCAGCCATGGGAGCTGACTGGTCATCGCTCGTGCGAGCAGCGAGGGCGATCAAAGAGACTTAGGTCTTTTGACGTCGTTTTAGCTGCCACCAGCTGCGGGCAGATCGGACCAGAGGCTGCTGCCGCGATCCAGGCGCGACACCGCGCTCGTCACCGATCATGTCAGCAACGTGGTCAAGCACTGTATTTCGGTCGCTCCAAATCGACCGGATACAACACGCTGCTCTCCTGAAAGCCACTGTGGCCGCTACGCAAGTCGCCGGAAGCTCGCAATAAACTGCGATAGCAGCCCAGGCTTAGGATTTATATTGCAGGCCCGCACCACTGGCGGGGCGACGCGGGCGGGCCGCTGCCGTTCGTTGAAATCCGCGTTGGGAGTCAGATTCCGTCGGCACCGAAATCACAGGTGCTGACGAAGCAGACGGAACTTCCCCCCACGATCACGGTTTGGAGTCACGAGACCAACCCAAGGAGATGCAGATGTCGAGCAAAATGCCGCCCGTGCCGCCTGAGAACCAGAGCCAGAAGGGTCGAGGAGAAGGGCGACAGGTTAGCCACGATGATGCCCAGCACGGCACTCACGGAGCGCCGGATCCGGAGCGCCAAGGGCAGCAAGCCAACACCAAGGTCAACACCACTCATCAGGGCCGTCAGCAGGATCGGTGATCATGTCCACATCGAAGAAACACCCGAACACGATCCGGCAGGGCGGGCCAGGCGCATCGCACGAGAACGCCAGAAAACCCCTGCAGGTCAACAAACCCCCGGCGGATGAAGACCGTCGATCCAAAAGCCGAGTTTGGTAGTGTGCTGAGAGTTCTGCAAATTCGCTGAGAGGGGGCGGTCATGGCAGGCTGGTGATTGTTCACGTCACTGATTTCCCGCGAAGGAACGCCGCCATGACCAAGACTGAAGTTAAGACCGCCAGCGCTGCCGTCAAAGACATTTTGCTTTCGAACCCGGATGGATTGCACGAAGTGCTCCGTGCGGTGATGCAGGA
>NZ_JAMYUL010000008.1:0-269977 GCF_040322955.1 Mesorhizobium sp. M0077 | reverse complement strand
TCATGGTGGCGTTCCTTCGCGGGAATCAGGTGACGTGAACAATCACCAGCCTGCCATGACCGCCCCCTCTCAGCGAATTTGCAGAACTCTCAGCACACTACCCGGAGTTGAACTTCTGCAACGATGTCTCGTGACAAGAATTGCTAGTGGTCGATGCTCGATTTGGATGCCGAATCCCAATCTTCTTGGGCGCCGTCATGCTCTCCGGTTCGCCCAAAGCTGGTCGGTACGGTCACCAGCGGAAAGTGGTCTATCGAATAATTCTCGAGAAGCGAAAATCCTTCAGCAATCATCACCTCGACATTCTGTCGGACCATGGTCACATCGAAGGGCAAATGCGCCGCGAATGGATCCCAGTCGAAGCTTCCGACAACAACCCGTCCAAGCTCACTTGAGGCTAGTGTCGAAGTGAACCGCAATGTTCCTTCAAGAGCGGTCACGCCGTTGACGAACATACCTGAGGGCAGATGCCCAAGCTGAGCGTATCGTGCAGCGAGAGACCGAGCAGCGTTGGTCGGTGCGTATCCGCAGCAGTCAATCGTGCCCGGGCCCGTAACAATCCCATGCGCTGCCAGCGCATCGTGAAAACCCAGCAAACGGCTACGTGTTGCGTCATCATCGCTGACCCCGCCAAAGAAGAAGAGATCTTCGGTGGAGCCCCCTCGTTCTTTCAATTTCTGAACAATGATCTCTGTGAGCGCCTTGGCGCCCCCGTAGTTGTCAGAAACAACTGAGGGAGCCCGGCGGCCTGGCAGATCGATGTTGATGCACCGGACGCCCGCTGCCCGGCACAGATCATTCAGCGGATCGGGGTCACGAACGCCCGCAAGGAAGAGAAATTCCACCTGCTGGGCCAGCAGGGTTTCCGTCACACTCAACTCGTTATCAGGATTGCGATGGGTGCTGACGACGATCGGGCACAAGCGGTGGACGCGGGATTCCGCTTCAAAGGCTTCGGCCAATCCGGCGAAGAAGCGATTGCGGTAATGTGGCAAGATCATTCCAGCGAGCCCGGATCGGGAAAGCCGCAATCCTCGTGCCTTGAGGTTGACAGCATAGCCAAGCCGCTCAGCCCAATCGAGGATGGTCGCTGCGGTTTCCGCCTTGATCCGGTGCTGTTGCCACGAGCCATTGAGGACGAGACTAACCGCTGTCGGGGACAACTTTGCCGCCACCGCGATGTCATAAATCGTTGACTTGCGTCGGACAGACTTTCTCGCCATTCGTGACGCTCCTACTAGCAGATGCAGTAGACGCTAGTGCGGGGTCAAGGCAACATCTCTAAATTGCGTCAAACGGTTTGGAGGAGCGACCCCACGGAAGGACGCGGCCTCTCGTGCCTCCGGTCCGGTCTCCCTGATTGTCTCGATCGTTGCAATGACAGCGCCAGGGAAATCGGCAGATTTGGGATTTTCCCTGAAGCTTCGTTCAGCGTCACTGGAGACACCAACCCCAGTGTTTCGGCTTTGGTCTCCCCGATGATCAATCACCTTGCAAAGGTCGACGAGAAGTTTCGATCAGTTTGGAGCCCACCGTTGGCGATGGTCGGGCGCACGCGTCACGATCGAGTCCTCCGTTTCAATAGCGGGAAGATGAAAGTTTTGGGTTTCTGAGTCTCTATCTGGCCCCAAAAGGGTGCTGCCGGATGCGCCTTCGTCTCCGGGCGTTGTTTGCGTACTTGGCCGAGGTGCCCTTGCTTGGCAAGTTCCTTCCGCGACAAGGGTCTGCTCGACAGCATTTTCGTCGCTATTGCCAATGCGGAGCCCCGGAGGATCAAAACCGGTTAGCAGCATGATGCCGACGGTTCAGAGCAAGCGACTCAGATTCCCGATTTGCTCAGAGTCTCCCGGCCTGTGGCTCTCCGTGCAGCGGGCCTTGAGCGTCTGGCTCGACCTTTTTGAAAGCTCGCCTCCAATCGCTGGACGAGTTTGGCGGCAAGGCTAGTCGTCTCCATCGGTGTTGTGATCGATGCCAGGGAGGCCGCCTGGACCATGGCGTGAACTCATTGCCGTATGCTGGCAGTGCAAGGCAATGAACTGACTGCACAACATGTAGGTGCATTCGTGGATCAAATTTCCAGATAGCCAAACAGCGCGCGTATCTCGATTAGGTGGCAAGGAGTTGCGAAAGCTATGTTCGCAGTTTGAGAATCGTCCGATATGCCGCACAACGATGCCGGCAAGACGAGCCGAGAATGATCTGACGCAATGTTCAGATCCAAGAAGGACGGTTACCTGTGGCCCAGAAAGGAATCACACTAAAGGACGTTGCCGCAGCGGCTAAGGTGTCGCGCGCCACGGCCGCCCGGGCGCTCAACAGCTATGGTTACGTTGGCGACGAGACGGCGCTCCGCGTGGTTGAGGCAGCCGAAAGGCTGGGCTATCGGGCCAACCTCGTCGCGCAGGCGCTGCGCAGCGGACAATTGCCGATCATAGGCTTCGTGCCCGGCGATATCCAGAATCCGTTCTTCGCCCGAATCGCGCACGACATAGAGGTGGAACTGCGCAAGCACCGCCACAATCTTCTGATTGCCAGCAGCGAGGAGAATGTAGAACAGGAGAAAGAACTGCTTGAGAGCCTTCGCTCGCTCAGCATTCGCGGCTTCATCCTTGCCCCAACGTCTGCAACCGACAGCCAGCATATTGTGCAACTGGCCCGCGAAGGCGCGCCGATCGTGCTCATCGACCGCGTGGTAAAGGACCTGCAATGCGACAGCGTCGTGGTCGACAACGAGGGCGGGGCACGCGAGGCAGTGGACTATCTGGTTGGCAACGGTCACCACCGGATCGGTCTTTTGCGCGACGAGTCACGCATCTTTACGGCACAGGAACGCTTGGCTGGCTACCAAAACTCGCTCCACTCGCATGGGATCGCAATCGATGAAGCGCTCATCGGCGTATCGCGCTCGACCGTCGAGCACGCCATCGAAGCCACGATCCGCCTGTTCAGCCGGCGCAATCGCCCGACCGCACTGTTCACGGTGGACAGCCTCATGACGCAAGGCGCGCTTCTTGGCCTGCGTTCAATGGGGCTCTCGATTCCGCATGATGTGTCGGTGGTTGGCTTCGATGACTTCAACCTCGCCACGTTCACCGATCCGCAGATAACGGTCGTGGCGCAACCCATCTCCGAGATCGGACCGCTCGCCGCCAGATACCTGCTGGAGCGGCTTGCCGGCAAAAAGGTTGCACCGCGCCGTACCCGATTTCAGACCCGCTTGATCGTACGCGGATCGGTTGCCCGGCGCGCTGTGCGCTAAAGAGCAAACCCCTCGATTTCGGAGAATTTCGTCTAAAGGACTTGCCATTGGCGAAATTGCGTGCCCATTATTGCTTGTGAGATCGATCTCACATCGGGAAGCGAGCTAGACGGCCCACCGACGCCTAAGGCGGGCTAGAGGCCTGTAACATGCGAAATACAAGGAAAACGTCATGCTGAACTTCGATAGGGACCGCTTCGTGAAGATCCAAAGCGGGGCCGTCGCCGTCGCAGGTGAGGTTCGCTCACTCATGCGCACACTGCTGGCAGATGGCGTCGAGCGGCTGTTTTTCATGGGCACCGGCGGCGTGCAGCTTCTAACCTTGCCCGCGATCGAGTTGGCGCAGCGCTGTTCCACCTTCCCGGTGAGCGGTGCCTATCCGGCGCAGGTCGTGATCGATCCGCCCGCCGGTCTCGACAGCAAGACCGTGGTGGTCATCCCGTCCTTGTCGGGCACGACCAAGGAAGGCGTCGAGCTCATGGCCTTTCTGAAAAAACGTGGTGTGCGCACGATTTCGCTCACCGGCCATTCGGATACGCCAATCGCACGGGAGGCTGACCACAATTTCACGAACTTCGCCGAAGACGACACCTCGTCGGAATCCTTCTACATGCAGACGCTGCTGATCGTCCTGGCCCTGCTGGAAGAGCGCGGCGAATATGATGATTTTGATGGCACTGTCGCCGAACTCAAACTGCTGCCGGATCTGCTTGCCGACGCCAAGGCTGCCTTTGAGGACAGGGCGGCCGAACTGGCCCAGACAATCAAGGACGATACCTATCACATCTTCACCGGCGCCGGCTCGGTGTGGCCGGAGGCACACTATTACGGCATGTGCATCCTCGAAGAGATGCAGTGGATTCGCACCCGCCCGGTGCACGCAGCCGACTTCTTCCACGGTACGCTCGAGTTGGTCGAGCCGGGCGTCAGCGTTTTCGTGTTCAAGGGCGAAGATGCCCTTCGGCCCCTGGCCGACCGGGTCGAGAACTTCGCCAAGCGCTACACGGACCGCGTTCGCACGCTGGACGCGGCCTTGGTCAAGTTGCCGGGCATCTCCGCAAAGGTCCGCGGCATGATCTCGCCGGTTCTGCTCGCCACCTTGCTCGAGCGGCTGAGCGCCCATCTCGAGGTGCTGCGCAACCACCCGCTGACCACCCGTCGCTACTACAAACGCGTGGAATATTGATCCCCTCTCACCTCTGAAGGAGCTATCCATGAAACGTTCGCTGCAAATCGTGGCGGTCACGGTGGCCGCGGTATCATCATTGGGGTTGTCGATAAGCGGCAGTTCCGCCGCTTCGCCGGCTGTCACGGCCGACCCCAACGCCAAGGTGGAATACACCGGCACGCTTTCGGTCCTGACCAAGTTCGGGCTGCAACAGCTGTCGCCCTATTTCGTCAACCTGGCACAGGCCTATGAGAAGCTCCATCCGGATGTGAAGGTCGAACTTATCCAGGAGAGCGACGACAGCGTGAAGGGCAAGACCAAGACGCTGGTCGCTTCCAACTCGCTGCCCGATATCTATTTCTCCTGGACAGGCAGCTGGGGTGGCAATTTCGTGCGCGGCAATCGCGCCGTTGATCTCACGCCCGTCATTGCTGCCGATACCGAGTGGGGCAAGTCGCTGTCTCAAGCCGCCGTCAAGGCGTTCCAATACAACGGCAAGTTCTATGGCATACCGCTTTACCAGGATGCCAAGTTCATGGGCTACAACAAGCAGATCTTCGCCAAGCTCAGCCTCAAGGCACCCGCCACTTTCGAGGACTTGCTGACCAGCTGCGACGCCATCCGCAAATCCGGCGTGACACCGATCTCCTTCGGCAACAAGGAGGCTTGGCCGGCGATCCACTTTGCAGGCCAGCTGCTCGCCTACAACGTGCCGCAGGCAACGCTGGAACGCGACTTCGATCCGGCCACCGCCCAATACAGCGATCCAGGCTATGTCGCAGCACTCAAGCAGTTCAGCCAGCTTGTCGAGCGCTGCACCGATGGCGCCGGCGTCAACGGCACATCCTATGCCTCGGCTCTCCAGGCCTTCACCAACGCCCAGTCGGCCATGTACTACCAGGAAATCATCGAGTTCGATCAGGCCGCCACGCCGGAGTCGGCGTTAAAGCCCGCCGATTTCGGATTCTTCCGGCTGCCGGTGCCCGCCGGCGCCAAGGGTGACGCCAGGTCGATCGAGGGCGCGCCGGAGGGCTACATGATCAATGCGGCATCGAAGAACATCCCGCTGGCGATCGATTTCATGAAGTTCGTGACCTCGAAGGAAAATGCGCAGGTCTTGTCTGCGCCACCCTATGGCCAGCCGAGCGCCACCATCGGCGGCGCCTCGGAATCGAACATGAGCGCGGCTGTGGTCGATGGCCTCAAGGATATCAACGCCGCCTCATACCTCATGCCCTGGCTGGATACGGCCAACCCACCGCGCGTCGCCGCCGTCTGGCTGTCCAGCCTGCAGGCGCTGGCGGGCGGCTCGATGACGCCCGAGCAAGTGATGGACGAGGTGCGCAAAGCCGCATCCGCGGCCAAATAAAGCAGGCGAGCATGGCAAGGGCCTCGGACACAGTGGACAGCGGCGCCGACATCGGCGTCGCCAGGCCGCAACGGCCAAAGAGCCGGCGGGCCTGCTTCGCCAACCTGTTGTCGTTGCGATGGGCGGCGATCGCGCTCATCCTCATCGGCTGGTTCGTCTATTATCCGATCGTCGACAATTTCACCGTCAGCACCACCGACCAGGACATCTACACCGGCGAGGTCACCAATGTCGGCCTCGCCAACTACGACCGGCTGCAGCACGACCCGGTCGTGCTGCTGGCGCTGTGGAACAACTGCCTCTACGCTCTCATCTCCGTCATCTTCCAGGTCTTCGGCGCGTTCCTGCTGGCGGCCATTATCGAGGACCTGAAAAGCGAAAGCTGGCGCCGGCTGTGGCGCGCCGTCTATTTCGTGCCGTCGGCAATCTCGATCACAGTGACCGGCCTGCTGTTTTATTTCATCTACCAGCCGCAGATCGGCTTGCTGGATGCCGCGCTCAGCCGTGTTGGACTGAGCCAGCTCGTCATGCCTTGGCTCGGCAATGAGCACACCGCCATCTATGCCATCATCGCCATGAGCCAATGGCAGGGTTTTGGCTATTCGACGCTGCTGTTCGCCATTGCCATCCAGAAGATCCCGCGCGACCTCTACGATGCCGCAACGATCGACGGCGCGGGTCCGCTTCGCCGCCTGTGGAGCATCACCTTTCCGCTCACCCGGGAAATGACGGGGTTGATGATCATCGTCACCATCACGGGCGCGTTCCAGGTGTTCAACGAGGTTATGGTGATGACCGCAGGCGGGCCCAACAACAGCAGCCAGGTGCTGGGCACGTGGCTCTACCAGAAGGCCTTCATCGAGGACAATTTCGGCTATGGCGCGGCGATCGCCGCCGTCATCTTCATGTTGACCATGCTCACAGGTGCGGCACAGCTCTGGTACACCAAGCGCCGCCGGGTGCAGCTATGAGTGCGATGGTCGCAGCCGGTCGCAGCCGGAACGTGAATGTGTGGTCGGTCATCGCCAGGACATTGCTCTATTCGTTCCTGGTCTGCCTTGGTGTCGTCGTAATCTATCCGCTGATCTGGATGGCGCTGAGCGGCTTCAAGGACAATGCGCAGATCTTCGGCGATCCCTTCGCCCTGCCCACCCATTGGTCGTGGAACAATTACATGCAGGCATGGAACCAGGGCGTGCGTGGCTACGTGACAGTCTCGGTGCTGGTGACCGTCGCTTCGGCCATATGCACCGTCCTGATCAGCGCCTGGACGGCCTTCGGCCTGACCCGCACGAAGATGCCGGCAAAGCCGCTGGTTATCGCCATCGTTCTGGGCGGCTTGATGCTGAGCCCCACAGTGGCGATCATTCCACTGGTGAAGATGTTGCAGGCGCTCGGTCTCTACAACACCTACTGGGCGCTGATCATTCTCTACACGGCGTTCCGGGTGCCGTTCACCACCTTCCTCATCCGCGCCTACATGCTGGATCTGCCTGAAGACATCGACGAGGCGGCGACGATGGATGGCGCCAGCGAGGGTCAGATCTTCTGGCGCATTACCTTGCCGCTGTGCCGGCCGATAATCATCTCCTGCGTCATCCTGCACGTCCTGTTCGCCTGGAACGAATATCTCTTCGCCATGATCTTCACGAGCGGCTCGGATGTGCAGACGCTGCCGGTCGGACTGACGTCGATCATGGCAACGCACGGGACCAACTATGCCGTGGTGTTCGCGGCCATGACGATCTCGGCGCTGCCTATCGTGATCGTGTTCTTTGCCGCGCAACGCTACTTCATCCGTGGCTTGGCCGAAGGCATCGGCAAATAACAATTCCCGAAAGGAGCCTTCATGCCGCAGCTCGCTGCTCATCAGCTGATCGGAGCCAATTTCAGCTTCCAGCACTTCCCCTTGGATGAGGTCGCCAGGACGATCCGAGGCTTTGGCCTGCGCGAGATCGAGCTGTGGGGGATTGCCCAGCATCTGGACCTGTTCCACGCCACGGACGCGCGTGTCGAATCCGTTCGCCGGATACTCGCCGACAACGAGCTGTCGGCCTGGTGCTTTACGCCTGAGCAGGTGTTGTATCCAATCAACATTGCCTCCGGCGACGCCGCACTGCGCCAGGACAGCATCGAGCGGTTTTGCCGTGCAGCCGACATCTGCGCGGCGCTTGGCGCCCGCTGTCTCTTCCTGACGCCCGGCCGGGGCTACGAGAGCCAATCCCGGCAACCGGCATGGGACCGCGCGGTCGACGCGATCGGCGAGATCGCCCGGCATGCCGCCGCAAACGAGGTGCGCTGCCTGCTCGAGCCGTTGCAGCGGTTCGAGAGCAACCTCGTCAATGATGCGGCAGGCCTGCGCCAAATGCTGGACGAGGTGGGCGCTGAAAACATCGACGTCGTGCTGGACACTGTCGCCATGGCCACGGCCGGCGACACCGTGGCCGGCTATGTCGACCTGTTCGGCTCGCGGCTGGCGCATGTCCATCTGGTCGACGGCACGCCAGGCGGGCATCTGGTGTGGGGGGATGGCACGCTGCCGCTCGGCCACTATGTCAGCGAGCTCGCGCGCCTGGGCTATGCCGGAAAGTTCACCTTCGAGCCGTTCGGCAACGGCTCCTACGCGCTCGATCCGGTAAAAGCCTGGACACGCTGCCTTGGCGCCATCGCGCCATACCTCAATTGCGCAACGGTGCCGGCATGAGGTCGAAGAAGCTTATCGCGGTCGGGGACAATTGCCTTGATGCCTATTTGACCAACAACTTGATGACGGTGGGCGGCAACGCCTTGAATGTCGCGGCGCAATGGCGGCGCAACGGCTGGTCCGCGCGCTATTTCGGCGCCGTCGGGAACGATCCCGAAGGCGACGTGGTGCTTGCCGAGCTGGCAGGTGCCGGCCTATCCCCCGACGACGTCGAACGGCGTCCCGGCGATACGGCCGTCACCTTGCTGCGCGATGAATCCGGCGACCGGAAGTTCCTGCACGAATCCTTCGGTGTGGGCGAAAACTTCATGCCGCTGCCCGCGCATTATGCGGTCATCGCCGCGGCCGACTGGGTGCATCTCGGCACCAACGCCAACAAGCACCTTGTCCAACGATTGGTGGCGGACCATGTGCCGTTCAGCATCGATCTATCGACCGCCCATATGGCGCTGCCGCTCGATGGTGTCCCGCTTTTGTTTGCGTCCGGACCGGACGATGTCGATGTTCCCATCGAGCCATCGCTGGGCGCGCTCAGGGCGGCCGGCGCAAGGCAGGTAGTTTTGACCTGTGGTCGACGCGGCTCCTACTTCGACGATGGCACGAATGTCGTGCATGCGCCGGCGACGCTTGTCGATGTCGTGGATACGTGTGGCGCCGGCGACAGTTTCATTGCCACTTTCCTCGCCGGCTTCCATTTCGGCGGCCTCGGCGCCCTGGAGGCATTGCACAGGGCGTCGATCGCGGCGGCGCAGACCTGCACCCATCTTGGCGGGTTTCCCCAGAGAGCGCGTCCGATACCCGATTGGCTGCCAGCCAAATATGCCAGCTTCATTGTCGATGCGCAGGGAGCCCAAGCGTGAGTACAATTCGTTTGCGGCAGCCTGCGGTCGCGCTTGCATCTGACCGGTCGTTTTGGCTGCAGGACATTGCCGCCGCCCCCGCAACCGAGCCATTGCGAGGCGACGAGCGCGCCGACGTGGTGATCGTCGGTGGCGGCTATACCGGTCTGTGGACGGCGCTGCGGATCCTTGAGCTGGCGCCGCAAACGCGGGTGGTGATCCTTGAAGCCGATCTGTGCGGATCGGGGGCCTCGGGGCGCAACGGCGGTCAGGTCCATTCATGGTTCGCCGAAATCGACCAGATCAGTGCGGTCGTCGGTCTCGAGGAAGCGCGCCTGCTGTGCGCCGACACGGTGGCATCGATCGCGGAGCTGAAGACCCTGCAGCAAAACGGCACCATAGACATGGACCTGAGGCTGGATGGATGGCTGTGGACCGCAAGCTCCATTGCGCAGGAAGGCGCCTGGGAGACCGCCGTGGCCTTGACGGCAGCTGTTGGAGAAAACCGTTTCAGGCCGCTGACGGCCGAGGACATTCAACGCCGCACCGGTTCATCGGCCTCCTATGTCGGCGTCGTCGAGACCACTGCCGGCACGGTCCATCCCGCCAAACTTGCCATCGGATTGCGCAAGCTGGCACTGACACGCGGCGTCATCATCCACGAGCGCAGCCCGGTCCTCGCCATCGAACCGGGCATGACATGCACGGTGCGCACGGCGCATGGCGCGGTACGGGCTGACAAAATCGTGCTTGCCGCCAACGGCTGGCTTTCGGCGCTGCCGGAACTGCGACGGCATCTTTATGTCGTCGGCAGCGAGGTGATTGCCACTGCCGCCGTCCCCGAACTGCTCGACAGCATCGGCTGGCGCGACGGTGCCTCGATATGCGATTCCCAGGCCCAGGTGCTCTACTACCAGCGCACCATCGGGGGCAGGGTGGTCTTCGGTCGTGGCAGCGGCAACGTCGCCTTCAGTGGAAATTTGGGCGCCAGCTTCAACCGCAGCCCGGAGCACGGCCGCGACAATATGCGAGAGCTGCATCGGGTCTACCCCTCGCTGCGCGGTGTGGCGATCGAATATGACTGGTCGGGGCCGATCGACTGCGTGCCTGAACACGTTCCTGTCTTCGACCACCTGCGCGATCATCCCAATATCTTCTACGGCATGGGATTCAACGGCACCGGCATCGCGCAGACGCCGATAGCCGGACGCATTCTGGCGAGCCTGGTGCTCGAGCGAAAGGATCGCTGGAGCGAAAGCGGTCTGGTCGGCATCAAGCGGCGCATGTCGCTGCCGCCCGAGCCTTTGCGTTATCTCGGCGCCAGACTTGTCCGCGCGGCGGTGGGCCGCAAGAACGAGGCCGAGATCCGCAACCGCAAGGCGGGCAGGATCACCAATCTTGTGGCGGCCCTGAAGCCAGGCAGGCGCAAGAATTAGCCGGGCATCTGGCTCATCGTCACGCTCTTCAAACCATGAGCCGGCACGTGCCGTCCCGATGACGGTGGACGCGGCATTGCGATCAGGGTGTTTGCTGGGCTTCATTGACGTACATTCTTAAAGCGGAGTGCGTCGACCTTGTTCTAACGTATTCATGTGGGCCGTACCGCCGTCACGCCTATGCTTGGCGCACTTGCGGCTTTCCATTTGAGGGCGGGCCAACGGATCCGCGTGCAATGATGGCGGTCGGCAAAACGAGCCTTTCCGCCGGGCGGGAATCTCCCTTCAATCGTCGGATGAGCAATTCCGCGACGCTCTTGCCAAGCGCGTAGACGGGCTGGTCGATAACGGTGATGGGCGGCGTGGTGACGCTCGTCCAGTCCGCATCATGGAAAGTGATGAGCGAAATGTCGTCGGGAACCCGCAGGCCGCGCTCGCGGGTCACCTTGAAGATCTCCAGCGCAATGACGCTGTCGGAGGCGAGGATCGCCGTCGGCCGATCCGGCGCCGACAGCATCTCGCCGGCAACCCTGCGCGTTTCGGTGGGGCTTGTCGCGCCAAGGCGAACATAGCGTTCTGGCCGATCAAGTCCGGCCTCTCGGCACACGGTGAGGAAACCGTCGATGCGCTCACGGACCGACGAGGTGTAGATCTGCCCGAGATCCCGGTACTCGTGCCCTTCGGCGTCGACCGCGGTTACATAGGCGATGTTGCGGTGGCCGGCATCCGCTAGAAAGCGGGTCGCCAGCATGGCGATGCCGCGATCGTCGGTCGTGACCGTATCGACATCCAGATCTGCCAGCGCCCTATCCAGCAGGGCAAGCGGTCGGCCCGAGCGGTGGATATCGCGCAGGTGCGCGATGTCGCGCGATTCCGACGGCGTGACGATCAGCCCGTCGACGCGCTTGCCGATGAGCAGTTTCACGGCCGCCTTTTCCGCCTCGATCTTCTCGCCGGAATTGGCCAGGATGACGTTGAACCCGGCTGCCTTTGCCGCGTCGCTGATGCCGCGTACCGCGAGGCTGAAGAACGGGTTCTCGATGTCGCCGACAACCACGCCGATGATGCCGGAGCGGCCGGTCGTCATGCTGCGGGCGAGCTCGTTCGCACGATAGTCCAAGGCCTTGGCCGCGGCCATGACTTCCGCGCGGATCATTTCGCTGACGACGCCGTATCCGCCGAGCACGCGCGCGGCTGTCGCTTTCGAAACATTGGCCGCGCGGGCGACGTCGCTGACCGTTATCGACGGGGTCTTGGGGGCGGTTCTTTTCATCGGATGACGACTACAAGAGTTGTTGACGGGAGGTCAACGTGGCGATAACGATTAACAAAGAGACCGGTCTCACGCAATATGAGACCGGTCTCTTTAAAAGGAGTGGAGCCGAGAGGCGTGACGGACCGTGATTTCGGCAAGGGCATGTCGGCGCGCCAGATGGCGGCTCGACGGAAATACCAACAAGAACAGACCTTCAGAGTGGAGAAAGACATGAGCAGGAAAGAAATTCTCAAGTCGTTGATGTGCCCGGTCAGAACCGGCGCAATGGCTCTTATGGCGATGTGCGTCGGCGCCGGGCTGGTTTCAGGAGCGGCCGCCGCGGATGACAATCCCTATGGCCTCATTGATGCGAAGGTCATCAGCGTCGGAACCATGGGCGATGCCAAACCCTACGCTTTCACCCAGGCCGATGGGTCGTTCACCGGCTTCGACATCGAATTGTTCCGCAACGTCGCGAGCCGCCTTGGCTTCAAGCCCGACCAGGTGATCTTCACCGGCCAGGAATTCTCGGCGCTGATGCCTTCGGTTGCAAACGAGCGTTTCGATGTCGCGGTCGCGGCAATCGGCACGACGGAAGCACGCAAGAAGACCGTCGACTTTTCCGACGGGTATATCGCAGGCTATCTGTCCGTGCTTACTGCCGACAAGGCGATCACGTCGGCGGACGGGCTCAAGGGCAAACGTCTCGGCGTCGTGCAAGGCACGCTCCAGGAAATCTACGCGGCGAAGAATTTTGTCGGAACCGATCTCGTCAAATTCCCCGACAACAACTCCGCCGTTTCGGCGCTTAACAACGGAACCGTGGATGCCCACTTCCTCGATTACGAGGCTGCCAAGGACTATGGCGTTCGCTATCCGAACCTGAAGATCGCGGTCAATATTCCTTCCTTTGACGCGCCGGCCGGCTTCGTCCTGCGCAAGGGCAACGACAAGCTCCGCAATGCGCTGAACACCGCCCTTCACGCGGCCATGCAGGACGGCACCTGGAAAACGCTTTATGAAAAGTGGTTCCCCGGCTCGCCGATGCCCGACCAGTATCTTCCCAAGAAGTAGACCGTACCCGGCCGCTGGCTCTCATGCCGGCGGCCGGATTACGCCGCCGTCCTTGATGCGGACGATGTGAATAGCGCAACCGAAAGGGGGGCGAATGAACTGGCTCGAAAACCTGCGGCGCAGTTTCCTCGACTGGCAGGCCATGGCGGACGTGCTGCCCAGCATGATCACCATCGGATTGAAGAACACGTTGATCCTCGCCGCCGCGTCGACGGTGCTGGGTGTCATCCTCGGCATGATCCTGGCGGTCATGGGCATCTCGCAATCGCGCTGGCTGCGCATTCCGGCGCGGGTCTACACGGATATATTCCGTGGGCTGCCGGCGATCGTCACCATCCTGCTGATAGGCCAGGGCTTTGCCCGCATCGGCCGTGAAATCTTCGGCCCTTCGCCCTTTCCGCTCGGCATTCTTGCGCTGAGCCTGATCGCCGGCGCCTATATCGGCGAAATCTTCCGCTCGGGCATCCAGAGCGTCGAGCGCGGGCAGATGGAGGCCTGCAGGGCGCTCAGCATGAGCTACGGCCAAGGGATGCGCCTGATCGTGATACCGCAAGGCATCCGCCGCGTCTTGCCGGCCCTCGTCAACCAGTTCATCGGCAACGTCAAGGATTCAAGCCTTGTCTACTTCCTCGGTCTGCTCGCCTCGGAGCGCGAGATCTTCCGTGTCGGTCAGGACCAGGCAGTGGTCACCGGAAACCTCTCGCCATTGCTTCTGGCCGGCGTGTTCTATCTCATCATCACCGTGCCGTTGACCCATGTGGTCAACTATATCGACAACTCGCTGCGGGTCGGAAAGCAAAAGGCCGGCCTCGTCGTCAGCGGCCTGGCCGAAGTGAGCGAACTGGAGGGCGCCACCGGCAGTGCACCTTCGGAGGCCGGCTCTGATGCCCGCTCAGCGCTGCCCCGCTTCAAGGGCGGCAGTCTCGCCATCACCGATCTCGACATGGCCTATGGCGACCTCGATGTTCTCAAAGGCGTCAGCCTGGCGGTCAAGCCTGGCACGGTCACATGCGTGATCGGCCCATCAGGTTCGGGCAAGTCGACCCTGCTGCGCTGCCTCAACCGCCTGGTCGAGCCCAAGGGCGGTGAGGTGTTGCTCGATGGTGCGAGCATCCTGGCGATGAAGCCTGAAAAACTGCGCCGGCGTGTCGGCATGGTTTTCCAGCAGTTCAATCTGTTTCCCGACCACACCGCGCTCGAAAACGTCATGCTGTCGCTGACCAAGGTAAAGGGGCTCCCTGTACAGGAAGCTGAGCGCATCGCCGAGGCGCGCCTTGCCGACGTCGGGCTTGCGACCCGCAAACACCATCGTCCAGGGAGCCTTTCCGGTGGCCAGCAGCAGCGTGTGGCAATCGCTCGTGCATTGGCGATGGACCCGGAGGTCATCTTGTTCGATGAGGTAACGAGCGCACTCGATCCAGAACTGGTGAAGGGTGTGCTCAACCTCATGGCGGATCTCGGCCAGCGCGGCATGACAATGGTCGTGGTGACGCATGAAATGGGCTTCGCCCGCAAGGTCGCCGATCAGGTCGTCTTCATGGATGAAGGCCGCATCATCGAGGCCGGCACGCCTGCCGCGATTTTCGACACGCCGAAAAGCCCGCGTCTGAAGCACTTCCTTGCCGAAGTGCTTTGATCACGCATGAGCCCTTCAAGACGGCCGCCCAAACCAACCTCCACCAGTGAAAGATATCTCATGGCTGCATCACATCAGGTTTCCAAGGTCGTTGTTGTCGGCGGCGGCATTTTTGGCGTCTCCTCGGCTGTTCATCTTGCAAGGCTCGGCATCGAGACCGTGCTGGTCAATGATGGACCGCTCGCCAAGGGAGCTTCCGGCCGCTCGCTCGCCTGGATCAATTCGGCGCGCAGGCGCTCGGCTGAATATCATCGCCTGCGCATGATCGGTATCGACCGCTACCGCAGTTTGTCGGCGCGATGCCCGGATGCCGCCTGGCTGCGTTTCGACGGTGGCCTGACGTGGGATGCGGACGATGCCTCAAACGAGATCGCCGATGTCTTCGCTCACGAAAAACGTCTCGGCTATGATGCGCAGCATCTGTCCGCGGACACCATAAGGTTGGTCACGCCGGGTGTCTGCGCAAGCGCTGTCACGCCTCAAGGCGCGATCTTCAACGCGGGTGAGGGCTGGGTCGACCTGCCGTCGCTGATCGAAATATTGATCGCGGAATTCGTGGAGCGGGGCGGCCAGGTGGTCACCGAGGCCGGAAGCGCTACCGTCACCGTCGCCAACGGCCGCGCCACCGGCGTCACCACCACCAGCGGGATCAGCTTCGCCGCCAACGCGGTGCTTCTGGCGACCGGTGCGGATGTGCCGCGAATGGTTGCCGTGGCCGGTCAGCGTATTGCCGATGGGACACCAATCGCGCTGCTGGTCAGGACCAAGCCAGTCGACTTGCCTCTACGCGCCGTGCTCAACACGCCGCGCGTCGCCATCCGGCCGACGCCTGATGGCGCCCTGGCGCTCGATTCTGCCTGGTCGGAAAAAGAGGTGGTAGTCAATCCGGACGGGACTTATCGCGTAAAAGCATCGACCATCCAGGGGCTTCTCGACGAAGCGTCGAATGTTCTCGACGGTCATCCGAAATTGGAATTGGAGAGCTACGGTGTCGGGCCCAAGCCGATCCCCGGAGACGGCGAGCCGGTCTTCGGCCAGTTGCGGGAGATCGAGGGGTATTACGTCGCCTTCAGCCACAGCGGCGCAACACTTGGCTTGATTGCCGGCGAACTGCTTGCAACCGAGATCGCCACCGGAACAGAGCACCCACTCCTTGCAAGCTTTCGACCGTCTCGATTTTCACTTTAGCCTGCCAATTCGCCTCGGAATGGGATGTAATGTGGCATGCTTGGAGTTTCGCTAGCCGAGACGGCGGCCGCCTGGCCGCTTACGCGCACCTGACAAGCGAATATGTTCCGGAACATTTTCTCCACGTTGAAGTTGGACAGCGCCAGGACCGTCGTTCGTCCAAGCTCAACCAGCGCTGAGAAATTCCATGACCAACCAACACCCCAAGACTAAACAGCCCACGGACAAGGATCTGCGAGACAACCCGGGAATCGGCACCTCGAAGGGCGCGGTCAAGGGCGGCGATATGCTCGACGAGAACGATGCTCTCGATGGGGACAATACGTTCGAAGGCGATGTCCAGAACGATGTGACGCCTCAGGGCGGCATCAACCCTGACCAGACCGGACGCACGAACAAGTAGGAGGCACCTTGCCATGGCCGGCCGGAAGACCCACGAGCAGCAGCTGCGCATCATCGAAAAGCGCGAGAACACCAGCAATGCCGGCGACGATTTCAATGCCGAGGATGAGCTGAAGAGAACCAAGCAGGAGCGCGAGGCGCGGCAAGGCGGCGCCAATCTGCGCGACGAGGGCGTGGAGTTGACCGACAAGGACGATCGCCAGATGATCCGCGGCGAAAACCAGGAGAGCGAGCACCACAAGCGCAGGCAGGACGACTAAGCCTGTCGTCTTTAAGGCTATCGAGGAGCCATGCCAGACTACCGGCACGCCAGGCACCGCATGGTCGAGGCGCACATCGCCCGCCGCGGTGTGCGCGACGAACGAGTCCTTTCGCCACTGAGGCGGAATCCCGCGCGAGAAATCGTCGACGAGGGGTGCGAGGAGTTCGCCTATGGGGACGGTCCGGGCGGCGTTGCGCTCTGGCTATAGGGACCTGCGAAGACGCGACCTGAACATCGGCCAGCTCTGCCGCGAGAGCTTTTGGCGATCAGACAGCCTCGGCCACTACATGCACTCCTCGGCCTCGCAGCAGTTCGATGCCTTCGTCTGTTCGATCGCACCTCGCCTGTTCAGCCGCTGACTGCCGAACAGCGCCTCATCGGGTGGTACTGAGACCTTTGCCTTCGGCACCTGAATGCGGCCTTGCCTTCGGGCACGGAACATCTCACCGACTTTCTGGTTAGGCAGGCCGGATGAAGGGAGCTTTGCGCATGGCCACTAATTTGGAAGACGGCAAGACCGCTCAATCTTCCGACGACTTGCATGGCGGCAATCGCGGCGGCGACAAGGACCAGCGTAAGACTGACAAGACCGCGAACAAGAGCAGCCAGGCGGCGGGATCCGCATCGCGGTAGGACCGAGACATGCCGACCGCCGCGGACATCCTCATCGAGACGCTGATCGACTGGAACGTCGATATCATCTTTGGCCTGCCGGGCGACGGCATCAACGGCATCATGGAGGCGCTGCGCAGGCGGCAGGACCGTATCCGCTTCATTCAGGTGCGGCACGAGGAATCCGCGGCGTTCATGGCGTGCGCCTACTCAAAATGGACAGGCAAGCTCGGTGTCTGCCTCGCAACTTCCGGCCCTGGCGGCACACACCTCCTGACGGGACTCTACGATGCCAAGCTCGACCAAGCGCCGGTGCTCGCCATTACCGGCATGCAGTTCCACGACCTCATCGAGACCTTCACCCAGCAGGATGTCGACTTGACGCGCGTCTTCAGCGATGTCGCCGTCTTCAACGCGCAGGTCTCCGACGCGGCGCATATGGAAAGCCTGGCCGGTCTCGCCTGCAGGTCGGCGCTGGCACGTCGCGGCGTTGCGCATCTGTCGATCGCTAGCGATGTGCAGGAGCACACGCTCGACCAGGCCAAGCGCTCGAAGCGCAACAAACCGTCGCATACGCCGGATCGTTGGTTCGAAGGAAGCAGGCTTCCCGACGAAGAACAACTTGCGAAAGCCGCCGAGATCCTGAACGGCGCGACGAAGGTCGCGATCCTCGCCGGTCGGGGCGCGCTTGGTGCCAGGCACGAGTTGGAAGAGACGGCGGAGCTGCTTGGTGCCCCCGTCGCAAAGGCCTTGCTCGGTAAGGCTGCCTTGCCCGACGATCACCCGCTGACGACTGGCGGCATCGGAATTCTCGGCACGCTGCCGTCGCAGGAAATCATGGAGGAATGTGACGCGCTGCTCGTCGTCGGCTCGACCTTTCCCTACATCGAATACTACCCGAAGCCGGGACAGGCGCGCGGGGTGCAGATCGAGCGCGACCCGCAGCGCATCGGCCTGCGCTATCCCGTTGAGGCCGGCCTTGCCGGCGATGCCGCCGTGACGCTGCGATTGCTGAACAAGCGCCTGAAGCGCAAGGATGATCGCAGCTTCCTCGAGAAGGCGCAGGCGGGCATGCGACGCTGGCGCGAGATGATGGCGCAGTCGGAGCAAAAGGCCGCCACTTCGCTCAAGCCCCAGGTGGTTACACGCGCATTTGGGAAACGATTGCCCGATGAGGCGATCCTGGTTGCCGATTCCGGCCAGAACACCGAGATGGCGGCCCGCCATATCGAGCTGCGTGACGGGCAGGCCTTCGGCGTCTCGGGCGCGCTGGCCTCGATGGCATGCGGACTGCCCTACGCGATCGCCGCGGGCCTGGCCTTTCCCGGCCGGCCGGTCTTCGCGGTCGTCGGCGACGGCGGTCTCGCGATGCAGCTCGGAGAGTTCTCGACGGCAGTTCGGTACCGGGTCCCACTCAAGGTGCTCGTGCTCAAGAACGGCATGCTCAATCAGATCGCCTGGGAGCAGATGATGTTCCTCGGTAACCCGCAATTCGCCTGCGAACTCCAGCCCATCGACTTCGCCATGGCCGCCGAAGCCATGGGCGGCATCGGCTACAGCGTCTCTCGCGCCGAGGAGGTGGAAGGTGTTCTCGACGCTGCCCTGGCTGCTGAGGGTCCGGTGGTCATCGAGGCCGTGGTCGACCCGTACGAACCGATGATGCCACCGAAGATGCCACCGGATTATGCGAGAAATTTCCGCAAGGCGCTACCGGATACCCCCGGACGCGCGGAAATCGAGGCGAATGTGGCGCAAGAGCCGCTTAGGTCGATGATTACCGCCGGCGAGAAAGACTGACCACACGCAAGAAGGAGCACGAGTTGAACAAGACCGACAGCGGCACCGCAAATCGCGGTTCGCCGGACCTCATGGGCGGCGACCAAGCGTGCAAGGCCGAGGAATGGGGCGGTGGCTCGAAAGCCGCCAAGGGACCAATCACGGAACCGGATCGACACAACCGCAACTCCAGCCAAAAAAGGAGCTGACATGCAGGATGCCAAGCAGAAATATCCTCAGCCGCCGCTTCCCGAACAGCAGCAGGACATGCCCGGCTACACCGACGAGATGGATCCACGGCCCGACCACGGAGAGGAGAGCTATCGCGGCAGCGGTAAGCTGACGGACCGCGTCGCGCTGATCACCGGCGCGGACTCGGGCATCGGCCGGGCGGTGGCTATCGCGTTTGCACGCGAAGGCGCCGACGTCATCATCTCCTACCTTGAAGAGGACGAAGATGCGCAGGAGACGGCGCGCTTGGTCGAGGAAGCGGGGCGCAAGGCGGTGCTCGCACGCGGCGACATCTCGGACGAAATCTTCGCGCGGTCGCTTGTGCAGCGAGCTATCGATGAATGCGGGCGCCTGGACATCCTCGTCAACAATGCAGCCCACCAGGCGTCGTTCGAGAAGCTGGAGGACATCAGCGCGGAGGAATGGGATCTCACCTTTCGCACCAATGTCTATGCGATGTTCTATCTGTCCCAGGAAGCAGTGAAGCACATGGAACCCGGCTCGACCATCATCAACACATCCTCGATCAACGCGACCAGTCCCTCGCCGGCACTGCTTGCCTACGCCACTACCAAAGGAGCGATCGCCAACTTCACCGCCGGACTTGCAGGACTGGTAGCTGAACGCGGCATTCGGGTAAACGCGGTCGCTCCCGGGCCGATTTGGACGCCGCTGATCCCGTCGACAATGCCCTCTGAGAAGGTCAAGGAGTTCGGGAAGAACACACCGCTCAAGCGTCCCGGGCAACCGGCAGAGCTTGCAGCGACCTATGTGCTGCTTGCCTCGGAAGGATCGAGCTACACCACCGGCGCACTCTACGAGGTCACCGGTGGACGGCCGATGCTTTGAGCGAGCGTACCTGCCAGCTCCACGGCGCCCACTCCCGGTAGCACACCGACATGTGGCGAGGCTCATGCGCGATCAGGATCGCGGACAACCGCCACGTCCGCAAACTGGCCGAGGCGGATGCCGAAGCCTCCCACCAGACCCTGAACCGGAGGTTGGTAGACGGGAAGCTGACTTCACTCCGGGTTCAACCGGAGCGTCAGCTTTCGGGGAGGGGCAAACGCTGGGTGAATGTCCCCGATAGGCGCATTGCAGCCATGCCGCCGTCGCGTTGTGAGACTGATATGGCGACCAGCAAAACAGCAGCCTCTACGACTCGTCCCTCTCATCGCGCAAATTAGACACAACGCGGCGGTTCTGCGACCTGCAGGCGGAGTCGGGGCAGTCGCGGACCAGCCTGTCCTTGCCGTAGCCCTTGGCCCACATGCGGTTCCGGTCTATGCCGCCGGCGGCGAGGTAGTCCATCACCGCATCGGCGCGCTGCTGTGACAGCGCCGTTTCGCTTGCGCCGGGATCGTCGGCGAAACCCTGCAGCTTGAGCAGCCAGCGCGGATGCTTTGTCAACCAGGCGATCTGGGTGTCGAGGGTGGCCTTGGCGACAGAATCGAGCGCGGCCGAACCTTTCGTGAAGTAGGTGCGGCGGCCGACATTGAGGATAAAATCCTCCTCGCTGCCCGGCTGCACGTTCTGGAAGCCGGCAATCTCGGCGTTGGTGACGTCGGGCGTCGACGGGGCCAGCGTGTTGCTGGTCGAGCAGGATGTGGCAGCCACAACCAGCAGGCCGGCGGCGAGCAGCCGGCGCGTGTTTTCAATCATGCGGTTCATGATGCGCCAATCATTCGACAGTGGTGGAAGCGGGCGCCTGGTCGGCGATGTGCGGCAGGACCTCCACCGCGGTGCCGATCGGGCACCGCTGGTAGAGGTCGATGATGTCTTCGGGGAACATGCGGATGCAGCCGCTGGAAGCGTCGGTGCCGATGCTCCATGGCTCCAGCGTGCCATGCAGGCGGTAGCCGATGTCGGCGCCGTCGCGGTACAGATAGAGCGCGCGCGGCCCGAGCGGATTGTTGGACGCGCCGCCTGCGATCATGGGCGGTAAGTCCGGTTTGCGCTCACGCATTTCGGGGGGCGGGACCCACTGCGGCCACAGCGCGCGGCGATCGATCGTCGCGCGGCCGTACCATTTGAAGCCTTCCTTGCCGACGCCGACGCCGTAGCGGATGGCAGTCTTGTTTTCCATGATGAGGTAGAGGAAGTGATGGCGGGTATCGACCACGACGGTGCCGACCGGCTCGCTGCTGAAATACTTGACGATCTGGCGATGCCATCTCTTGTCGATCTTGGCGAAGTTGGTCTTGCGATAGACGAAATCGTTATCGCTGGCGGTACCGGCGAAAAAGGATTTTGCCCCCGCGGCTTGAACAATATTGCCGGTTCCACCGACCGCGACCAGCGCCAGACCGCCGAGCACGACACCCCTGCGTGATAAAACCATCGGCAATCCCCCATGCCTTAAGCCTGGCGAACTATAGTTGAGAATGATTTCGGCTCAAAGTGGAAAATGCTGCAGTGGGTGGGCCGCAAGCGGTCTGTCCGCTTGACGGCAAAATAGCGGCTGCCCGCCGGCTCACGCCGGCGGGCTTTTTTGTGCGGACGGGAACATCCTCGCTCCAAGGGTGTTTTGTCACACCCGGCTCGTTCTTCATCGGTCGTGCCGGTGACCAAGATGTCCCCTCATTCATCATGGTCGGCCCGCGCAGCCTTGACCGCACGCGCGGGCCATCCCATCACAAGGCCCGCTGGCTCACGCTGGCGGGTTTTTCCGCGTCCATGCGCCGACACTCATCTTCGCATGCCTGTTACAACGAGCCAGGCGGATTCCAGTATCCGCACGCCGTGAGGAGGACTTGCGACATGCCTCGCTGCGGGATTTTCGCGATGAGTCTACCTGGCTCCCGCTGAACGCCACCGCCTGACCACCGGGACCCGTTGGACGACCTTCAAGTCGAAAGCCTCCGGCAATCGCACCTTAGGCGAAGACGCTTTGCTTGTTGATGCAGTTGTCATCGCATCAGCATGGGTAGCAACGCGGTGTTGCGTTGTTGGAGAGATGGGGTTTCCCGAAAAGAATGAACATGCGCAGACAAAAGAAGCGAGCAGGATGGCCGTGAGTACATCTGCGAATACTATTACTCTCATATGCGCTCGCTCCTCGGAAGGCGATCCCGCCACCCTCTCGACAGTGAAGATGGCGGGATCTCAACCGGCGACAAGGGACTTCGATCGACGGTGGGTTTCCAATTCGGCGTCCGGCTGCGTGTTCCGCCGTTCGGGCTTCTTCCAACCGCCATCAGACGCAAGTCCTATCCCATAAGACTGATGGCCAAATTCGGAACATCCGCTGAAGCATTGCGTTCGGCAGCGTGAAACCCCAAGGCAAAGGATGACTAATCATGTCGAATTGCGAGACTGCAAAATCACATTCGTTAGGAAATCGCGTGGCTGATCTCACAGCCAAGATGCGTGAAGCGCAGATTGACGCGGGTGAAATGATGGCCTTCCACAAGGTTGCAACTATGTTGGAGGACAGCCAAGGACGTATCAATGGCGACGACTTGATCGCCGCATCCTTCGTTCTGCTGGAGGACCGGGCGCCCGAGTGACCCTGCGTTGGTCGGCTTCGATCGTTCCTTGATCAGCAATGCGAAGCCTTTTTTGTCACGGCTGGCGTCTCGCGGGACTGCGGGAATAGCTCAAGCCTAAAGGGTGCTGGCCGGGCGCCTAACAGCCAAGAGACATCGCTTCGGGATCGGCCGCCACGCGCCCGCTTTGTCCGAGGGAGGGCATTCCCTTTGAAGACAGCTACGGCGTGTCCTCGCTATCAGTGCCATGCATGCTGGAGCCATGCATGAAGGACTGGATCTCGTTCACATCGATCTTGCCATCATCATTCTCGTCAATGCTACTGAACATCCTGCCCACCGCGCGTTGAACCTCGTCCTCGGACACCGATCCGTCGCCATCGGTGTCCAACAGCCCGAACATCAGTCGCATGCCGGCACCGCGCATCATCTGATGATGCCAGCGTCCAGCCATTCTGTGTCCACGATCGCGGTCACCGTGGTTCTGCCAACGGTCGCCATCTTCATCGTGGCGGTCAGCATCCTCGTTGCGATCGCCTTGATAGTTGCGACTATCTTCCTCGCGGAAACCCTCTTCGGAACCGCGATCCTGCTGCAGTCGCTCACGGACAGCTTGCTCAACCATCTGGCGGATCATTTCGCGTGTTGGTCCATCCGCTTGTCCGGTCGCATCCGGCAACTGTCCGGCGGCCGGCGGTTCGGTTGCCGGAGCGGGTGCAGGTGTCGAGGGTGATGGTGTTCCGCTTGTCTGGGCGAGCGCGGGGGAGGTCAGGGCAATGAAAACGGCGGCCGCGGCCGTCGTGCTGTGTGGAAATCTCATGGCATGCTCCATCAGTGCCTTCGCTTGGAAGGCCAAACTGGAGCTCGATCTGATTGTTCCCCGAAGGGGATCAGGTCACGGCGAAGTTACAGGGCATGCCCCCCGTCTGAGGTAGATCAGGGTCTTCGTCAGGGAATAATTTCGGCTCTTCTTCCCTAGGCACAAGAGGAAGCCGGCGCCCATTTTTGCGGGCAATGAACGTTGGACATTCGGCCTCGCCAATTTTCTGCCAGTCGATCATACCGACGCACCAATTCCCTCTGCGTCCTCTCCTTTCGTGGGACGGAAGCCGTTTCGACCGCACGCGTCAATCGCGAATCCCGCGTCCATATGCTGCGCGGCCATGATGCATATTTTTTATGTCACGGACCTCTGTCCGTCTGGACACCATGTTAGCCAGCGCTAAATCAGAGCAATGCGACGCCTGCTGCTGGGACTTACAGTTTTTCTCTTTTGGACCACGTTGCTTCAGGCCGAGGCGTGGCAGCCCTTCGGCGTCCGACAGCTTGGCTTTAGTTTCGATATTCCTCCGAATTTCGTCCTGACCCAGAATTCGCAGCAGGGCGCGGCTTTTCAGGGCCCAAGAGACGCGTTTCTGGTCGTTTGGGGCGCGCGACTGGGCAAAGCAAGTTTTCGCGCCGAGATTGAACATCGCATGATCGAGGACGAAAAGGCCGGTTGGCGACTGACCTATCGGCGCCTAGCCCCGAAATGGGCCAGCTACTCCGGGGTCAAGAATGGCGAGATTCGCTACGTCCGTGCAATTATGGTCTGCAACCAGCGTGCCGCGCTTTTCACAATGAATTATCGGAAATCCGAAAAGAAACCGTATGACCCTGTTGTTGTGCGCATGGTCCGGTCCCTGAGAGCGGAAGGATGTTAGCCAGCAAAGAGCGAGGTTGCCGTACTGTGCTTCCCTCGGCTAAGGGCCAGTGGTCAACCCGGCTCCCCAATAGCCTCGCCCAGTCACATGAAAGCAGGCACCGGCAGATATGCGGCCGAACGTTCTCACGCTGGCTCAGCCGCTCAAAGCCCATCACCGAAAAGCTGCTTAGTGCGGTCGCCAGCTAGAGCTACCACTGAGCCATTCCCGCTGCGGCTGGGTAGCGCCTCAGTTCCGTACGCGTTCATACCAAGAACGGGCGGGGCGAACGTCCTGATAGAGCTACGGCTGTAGAAGCGCGCCGCCAAACTGCGCCCACAAGCGCTCGCACTCTCTCGCCCTTAGGCTCGGGGTACCGGGCGCGCCATAGAAGACCATGGCGCCGCGAATGTCGTATCCAAGCACCGAGGCGTTGGCCACGAACTGGATGGCTCTTCCCAAGCTGGTGATGCCGATGTCGACCTCAGCTTTGTTGGTGAGGTCGACCACGCCTACTATTTCCGCATTGGCGCTCCTGCCCGCCAAGACGGCCGTCGACATCGCATCATGCACGGCAAGAAGCATTTCGGTGAGTTGCCCGGTGGAAGGGCTCTACAAACGCTTAAACGTCAGGTTTGTTCCCAACTGGCCCTGGCGGCTTTCCGACGACCAAGAATGCGACTGCGATTACGCGTATCAATAGAATCACTGCGAACAGGATTGCCATGATTTCCGCGCACTGTATCGGATCACTCCGCGGCGAAGAAAACCCCGCAACATATCTCAGATAGCGGCGGGTGTTCGGCTGTAAGAACCAAACTGGGTCCCGCGGCCTCTCATGTGCGCGTAGTTGACATCGTCTGCTGGACCGAACGGTCAAGCCGAAGAGCCCAGTTCCTCTCAGCATCGAGCAGTTCATTCTGCTCAATCAAGCCATTCATAAACAGCCTGAGTATATGCGCAGCTATGCGCTCTCCGTTCTGCGAAGCAAGAGGTAGGGCGCGCTCTTTGCAGACCGTGTGACAAACCTGGGCGAGCATCTCAATCTCGCTTGGCCCCAAAAACCGACCCGGATACAACATACCGTTTTCCTGTTGGAGAGTTGGAATGGCTATCCATTACGCAGGGTCACCGGCAGCCACAATCAACTATGATAGTGAGATGTCGAGTCCCGGTGGAAAAAACAGTGAGGTCCCAAAAGCGGTCGCGCTTGTCTCCGGTTGACAGATGCCTCGACGCTACACCGACCAGCGCTACCGCACCCGCTTAATCGACGCGGCTTTGCAAAGGCCTATGACCAGTTCGCTACCAGCTGCCGGACCGCCCAGGCGAGCATGCCGCCGGCCATTACCGAAAGCGCGATGTCGTGGATGAGGCAGCCTTTTCCGTATACATCCAGTTGTTACGCTGCGCATCTGCTTCGGTTCGAAAACTCGCCGCGAGCCTGGCGTGCTCGCGTGTCCGGGCCGAAAACGCCTTCACAGCCCACATGTTGATAACGACATCGATGAGGCTGCCGCCGACCTCGTTGGCATAGGATCCTTCCCGGCAAGGGCATCGACCAATGCCCCGGGGCCGACCAGCACGAACCTGCGGGGGCTTTCCCGGAACAAAGCGTCGACGATCCGGTTCGGCAGGGAAGCGGCCAAAATTCATGCCATCGGAGATGCCGAGGCAGATGACAGATGAAAGGGAAGCTGAAGATGACGAAGTCTCGCGACCGCACCGTTCCCGACGGCAAGATCGAAACCGGCCCGAACACATCTCCGCAACAGGATCCGGCAGAGGGGTCGCGCGAGACAATCGATCGCGAACTCGAGCGGACAGACGACGATAATAATTCCGACGAAGCGGAACGCTTGCGCCGAGACCTGCGGAAAGGGGTGGCGGAAGAGACCGAGCTTCCCGAACGCGGCTCGGCCTGAGGATCGCCGGAACCTTGCCAAGGCAAGAGACATGGAAGGCTCGACGCCGGTCGGATCGCTGCTAGCTTCGTGCCTTTAACGCACCGGCCACACAACCCATGCGCGGCGGTGACCCAGGAGACGGCGAGAACGGCCGCGCGACGGTCCACTCTGTTCCAGCAAACTCGGCTCGCCGAGAGCTACCACCTCTGGCGTTAGGGCCTGACGAGATGCCACCTGTCCAGGTCGCATGGCGCCAGGGTTCGGAAATCTCTATCAGGCTGTGCCGGCCTCCTGGCTGCGCTGCGAGCGGGCACGGTCGCGGGCTGCGGCAGTGCCTCCGGGAAAGCCGCTTCGATCGCTGTAATCGCGTGGCTTGGTCCCGCTCCGAGAGTGGCGCGCGGTCACGCTTTTCGCACCGATGATGTCGAGCAATGTGATGCCGGCGACCATGGCAAGCGCTAGGCCTACATTATCGCGCTTTGGGTTGCCATGCCGATACGCTGTCAGCAATGTCGCGATATCCAGGCCGTCGCCGGCCACCCGGCTCCAAAGCCCGGCCTGCTTGTCCACTGAAAGCGAGAGTATGCCGCTGCTGATTTCCCGCGCCCCATAAGCGCGGATCAGGTCTTCCTTGCCGCGCATGCCGAGCGCGCCGGCAATCCGCTCGGCGCTAACCAGCTCGGCGACGCCAAGCGCGATGCTGAACCAGCCGAGCTTGCGGGCAAGGCCATCGGAGGCCGCGACCGCACTCTGCCCAGTCTTCAGCACTTTGGGATCGCCAGGCGATCGGGTGATGTTGGTAAGTTTGGCAATCACGTTCATGACGATTTCCCTACGGTTTCAGTACAACCTTGATGCAGCTGTCCTGCTTGTCGCGAAACACCTTGTACATCTCGGGTCCCTGCTCGAGCCCCACGGTATGGGTGATGACGAAGGATGGGTCGATCTGGCCATCTTCGATGCGGCGCAACAGATCCTCGGTCCAACGGTTGACATGGGTCTGCCCCATTCGGAAGGTGAGCCCCTTGTTCATTGCCTGTCCCATCGGAATCTTGTCGACCAGCCCGCTGTAGACGCCGGGGATCGAGATCACGCCGGCCGGCCGGCAGACATAGATCATCTCACGCAAAACGTGCGGTCGATCATTTTCCATCAGCATCAACTGCTTTGCGCGATCGTAGACGGTATCGGGCTGGGCCAGCGAGACGTGGCTTTCCATGCCGACGCAATCGATGCACTTCTCCGGGCCCTTTCCGCCGGTGAGTTCCCGCAGTCGTTCGACGACACTTTCCTCGGCGAAATTGATGGCGATGGCGCCGCCGGCCGCGGCCATGGAAAGCCGTTCCGGCAGGCAATCGATCGCCACCACCTGTTTCGCGCCGAGCAGCAGGGCGCTGCGTATGGCCATCTGCCCGACTGGGCCGCAGCCCCACACCGCAACCGTATCGTTGGGCTCAATGTCGCACTGTGCCGCCGCCTGCCATCCGGTAGGAAAAATATCGCCGAGGAAGAGAACCTGCTCGTCGGAAAGGCTGTCAGGCACCTTTACGTGCGTGGCATCGGCGAACGGCACACGCATGTATTCCGCCTGTCCCCCGGGATAGCCGCCGGTCAAATGAGTGTAGCCGAACAGACCCGCGGTGGTGTGCCCGAACACCTTGTCACCGAGATTCTTCTTGCGGTTTGTGCGTTCGCAAACCGAAAAGTTCTGTCGCTTGCACTGGTCGCACTCACCGCAGATTATGGTGAACGGCACGACGATGCGGTCTCCCTCCTTCAGAGCGCCGTTGACGCCCTTGCCGACCTCGACGACCTCTCCCATCATCTCGTGGCCCATGATGTCGCCGGGCAGCATGGCTGGCACATAGTTGTGGTAGAGGTGAAGGTCGGAGCCGCATATCGCACAACTCGTCACCTTGATGATCGCGTCACGTTCATCCTCAATTCCCGGGTCCGAAACCTGATCGCAGCGTATGTCTTCCTTGCCGTGCCAGACCAACGCTCGCATAGCTTGCTCCTATTTTCGCAAGATCTGTGGGTAGGGACCTCGCGCCTGTCCTAAGCGGGCCGATGCCTGGTTGGATCGACTGTGCCGCTGCTTGTCGAACCACAGGGGCGGACCGATGTTCCGGGAGCTCGAGAGAATTTTTGGGCCATTCCAGACCTGCACCTTGGAAGGATCTGTCGCGGGCACCAGCGGCCTTCCCAGGCGCGTCGGGGCACGAACCGCTGGAGCCCGAGCCACGAATGGACGTACTCAAGTGTGCCAAAGAAGGTCCGTCCGCAGGTGTCCCTTCGCGGCGATCGACACCTCATCTGCTCGATTCTCGCGGCCATAACCGGCATTCTCTTCCTCGCCCTCAGGTCGGCGGAGGCGCTCAAGGGTCAGCGCTGTGTGACCGGAGCAGGTAGGAGATGCCGCTCACCGGCGGGCGCGCAGCCCGACCCGACGCGATCGACATGGGGTGGATGGGCGCCCATCGCGACGGCGACACTAGCGGAGTATTTCGCAGAAATACAATGATTAGCGGGCAGGGCGGACTGCTAGCCGTGCGCAGCGATGAACATGGCGACGGCCGACCGGCAATAGGATTCGATTTCATTGTCGTCCGCCGCTCTCGCCTCATCGAAGCGTGCGATAATCAAAAGATCGGATCCTTTGAAAAGCGCGGCAAACAAGCGGGCGGACCGGAGAGGATCGGGCACGTTCAGAACCGCCTTCGCGTGCAACTGACGCAACAGGACCTCGATTTGGGCGATGACATGGGCGGGGCCGGCTTCGAAATGGAGCTTGCTTAACGACCTTGGATTCGTCTGGTCGGCCATGACCATGGCTTCGACACTGCGGACGTCTGATCTCAACAGCGTGCGAAGCAGGGACGATCCCACCGCCATGAGCTGATCTTCGACCGAACCGCCGACGCCTTCAAGAAGGGCCTGTGGCGCAAACAACTGATGGCAGCCGGCCGCCATCGCCGCGCTGAACAGCGCCTCCTTGTTCTCGAAGTGCCGATAGATGCTGAGTTTGGATATCTTCGCCCGCTGGGCGACCTTGTCCAATGTGGTCGCTTGAAAACCCAATTCCACAAAGAGTTCGGACGCAGCGTCGAGTATCGTTTGGCCAAGCGCCTCGTTGGCGGGCCGGCCGCGCCGGCCCTGGCTATTTTCGGTCACGACAATTCCAGTCCTTGACAGTATCCTAATTCTTGGATTACGATACCATGTAGTTTCTGAAATGCGCAAGCCGATGGGTAGGTTTCAACCAGGTCCAACCAGCCCCTCATCCACAACACGGAGCCCATCATGGATGACGTCATCATCATCGGCGGCAGCTTTGCCGGTCTCGCCGGCGCCCTGCAACTCGGCCGTGCCCGCCGTAAGGTCACCGTTCTCGATACCGGCCTGCCGCGCAACCGCTTCGCCGGCCACTCGCATGGCCTGCTCGGCCACGATCACAAGCCACCGCTGGACATCCTGGCCGAGGCGCGGCGGCAGCTGGCGCGCTATCCCACGATCAAGCTGGTCAATGCCCGGGCCGACAGCCTCTCCGGGGCCATCGACGATTTCTCCGTCCTCACTGGCGATGGCGGAAGCCTCGGCGCGCGCCGGCTGATCCTGAGCTATGGCGTCGCCGACCAGATGCCTGATGTTCCGGGCTTTGCCGAAGGTTGGGGCACGTCCATCGTGCCCTGCCCCTATTGCGACGGCTTTGAAGTCGCCGGCCAGCATTGGGGCCTCGTCTGGTCCGGCCCACAGTCGATGAATCAGGTCAGGCTGTTCCACGATTGGACCGACAGGTTGACGGTCTTTGCCGATGGTCACGACATTCCGCCCGATATCCGGGCCGGTCTGGCGCGCCGCAACATACCTGTCGTCGACGGCCGGATCATCGAGATCGCCCATCACGGGGGGCATAACGCCACCGTCAAGCTCGATACCGGCCCCAATGTCGCGGTCGACATCCTGTTCGCGCATCCGCGCAACAAGCCATCCGCAGGCCTGCATGAATCACTGGGCCTCGCCACGGTCGATACGCCCCTCGGCGTAATCCTCAAGGTCGACGAGCGCCGCGAAACCAGCATGCCCGGCATCTACGCCGCGGGCGACCTCGCCAACCCCCTCACGCCGCCATCGGTCACCCTGGCAATATCGCACGGCGCGACGGCGGGCATCTTCGCCCAGCAGTCGATGCTGGTTTGAGAGCGCAGATTCCCTTCTCCGGGTGCCGCGGGCTATCATATTCTGAAGGCGAGGTTACGGAACGCCGGCCCGCTCTCCCCTGAGGGGCATCTTTGGCCAGTTGGCTTTGGGAACTCAACTGCGCTGCCGGCATGACGGCGATCGCCGACATCGGTTATCAAGCTCAATCACGCTGGAAAGCATGAACCACGTCGACGTCGACATCGACGGCGGGCTTACGGTATGGGGACCGGTGGCGGGAGATTCGCCACCGCTGTCGGTACCCGATGCTGCGACGCTACTTTGCAGAACGGTCGCGTCCAGCAGCGCTTCTGGCGGAAGTCTCAGGCGGCCACGACGCGGGCCAGCAGTGACGCGGCCTCGGTACCAGCCAAGCCAAGGTCACGGACGCTGCTCATGTGATTGGCCCCGCCAAGGGTGGTGCGCGAAACAGTCAGTCCCTGTGTGTCAAGGTGGTCCGTGAAGAGTGCGGCCTGGCTGTGGAACGGCGGCGTTTCATCGGCGCCGACCAAGATATCTACGTCCACGGATGGATCGAAACTGTGATCGATCGGCGAGAATCGGCGGGCCTCCTCGTCGGTGATCGCGATCTCGGCGGCAAGGAACGACATCTGCAATGGCTTCAGGTCGTAGAGGCCGCCAAGCAGCAGCGCAGCTTTGATGCCGGAAGGCCGCTCGTCACCGTCGAAAAGCATTGTTGCCAGATGCGCACCGGCGGAATGACCGCTAACGGTCAGCAGGCCGGGATCGCCGCCATGGTGTACGACATTGTCAAATACCCATCGCTTGGCGCGGCGCACCTGGTCGACGATCCTGGCCATCCTGACGGTCGGCATCAGCGCGTAGTCGACAATGACCGCGATCGCACCTGCGTTCGTAACGGTCTCGGCGACGTAGGAATAGTCGCGCTTGGAGAACATGCGCCAATAGCCCCCGTGGATGAACATGTGCACCGGCAGGCGGTCCCGTTTGCCCTCGGGAAAGAACAGATCCACGGTTTCGGTGGCGTCAGCCCCGTAGGCGACATCGGCGACCATGGGAACATTCGCCCTGGTGTCCTCGCTTCTGCGAACGATCTCGGCGACCATGTCGTCGAACTCGACCACATGATCGCGAATGCGAAACGGATCTTTGGCGTGATGTCCGCTCACAGGGTCACGGCGATGTACTTGGCCTCCATGAACTCGGCAACGCCATGCTTCTGGCCGCCTTCTCGCCCCAACCCGCTTTGCTTGACTCCGCCGAAGGGCGCCGCCGGATCCGACATCAGGCCGCGGTTGAGCGCGATCATGCCGGACTCGATCTTCGATGCCACGCGCATTCCTCTGGCCAGGTCGCGCGTGTAGATGTAGGCCGCGAGACCGTATTCTGTGTCGTTGGCCTTGGCGATGACCTCCGCCTCGCTGTCGAAGCGACTGATCGGCGCCACGGGACCGAAGATCTCCTCGTGAGCCATGGCAACGTCGGCCGGCACGTCCTTGAGCACCGTTGGCGGATAGAAAAAGCCTCTGCCTTCAGATACGCCGCCGCCACACAGGATTTTGGCGCCGCGGGCAACGGCGTCCTGCACAAGCCGGTCGATCTTGTGCACAGCCTTCCTGGTGATCATCGGCCCGCATTCTGTGTCTGAGTCTGTGCCCGGGCCCAGGTTGAGTGCCGCCATGCGTTTGCTCAAGCCTTCCGCGAAAGCATCATGGATGCCGGCCTGGACGTAAAGCCGGTTGGCGGCCGTGCAGGCTTCGCCGGCGTTGCGCATCTTGGCAACCATCGCACCGTCGAGGGCTGCTTCCAAGTCGGCGTCGTCGAAGACGATGAAGGGTGCGTTGCCGCCAAGCTCCATGGAACAGGAGATGACGTGCTTTGCGGCTTCGGCCAGCAGCACGCGCCCGACGCCGGTCGAGCCGGTGAAGGACAGCTTTCGCACGCGCGGATCGGCCAGCATGGCCGCCGTCACCGGTCCGGGGGTCGAGGTCGTCAGGACGTTGACGACGCCGGGCGGCACGCCGGCTTCCTCGTAGAGCGCCGCAAGCGCATAGGCCGTCAGCGGTGTCTCGCTGGCGGGCTTCAGGATCACCGTACAGCCGGCCGCCAGCGCCGGAGCGATTTTACGTGTCGCCATGGCGGCTGGGAAATTCCATGGCGTGATGAGCACGCAAATGCCGATGGGCTGGTAGTCGACAATGATCCGGTTCGCGCCCGAGGGTGCAAGGCCGAACTCGCCGTTGATGCGGACCGCTTCCTCGGCGTTCCAGCGAAAGAATTCCGCCGCATAAGCGACTTCGCCGCGCGCATCGCGCAGCGCCTTGCCGTTCTCCAGCGAGATCAGCGCGGCCAACGTCTCCATCCGTTCGGTCATCAGTTCGAAGCAGCGCCGCAGTATTTCCGATCGCCTGCGTGGCGGGGTCTCGCGCCAGCCGGCCGCCGCCTTCGCGGCAGCGTCGACGGCGGCGGCGGCGTCTGCGAGCGTGGCGTCGGGAACCGCAGCGATCACGGCTTCGGTCGAGGGATCGACCACTTCGATCACGCGGCCCTCCGATGAGGGCCGCCAGCGTCCGCCAATGTAGAGACCGTGCGAGACCGTGGCGTAGTCGAACATATCTTGATCCTCGTCGGATATGCCTGCGGCAATGTTCATTGGATGAACTCCTGGTCGATCACATCATGGTGGCGGACATGTCGCCGTCATAGGCAGCCCTGACCAGCTGTCGCATCGCGGCGCGGTCGAACGGACGCGGATTGTTCTTGATCAATCGGTCGATGCCGAGCGCCTGCTCGGCCGTCCAGTCGATCTTGTCTTCGGGAAGACCCAGTTCGGCCAATGTCGGTGTGATGCCGATGGCGCCAAACAGCCGGCTCACCTCACGGATGGTGGCGTGCGCCAAGGCATCGGCGCCCCCGCCCTGAAGGGAAAGGCCAAGAGCAGTGCCGACTTCCGCAATCTCCGCGGCTGCTGCGGCCAGATTGTAGGTCATCACATAGGGCAGCATCGTGGCCACTCCCAGGCCATGCGGGGTGTGGGTAAGCGCGCCAACGGGATACTGCACCGCATGGGCGGCGGCCGTTCCCGCCGTACCGAAGGCGCAACCGGCGGCCAGCGCTCCCATCATCACGTCGGCGCGCGCATCCTCGTCCGATCCGTCGCGATATGCCTTTTCCAGACTGCGGCCGAGCAGCCTGATGGCCAAAAGCGCGAAATGATCGGTCAGAGCGCTCTTGCCGATGAACACGTGCTGTTGCGGCAAATGAGGGTCGGCGCCGCGTTTGGCCGCTGTGAAGGCCTCGATTGCGTGCGTCAGCGCGTCGGCGCCGGCGATCGCCGTCAAGGACGGTGGACAGGTCACCGTCAGATCCGGATCGCAAAGCGCCACTGCCGCGATGAGATGCGGACTGGCGATACCCACTTTCAGCGTCCGATCCGGGTCGGAGATCACGGCGACGGGGGTCACCTCGGAGCCTGTTCCAGCCGTCGTCGGCACTGCGATTACCGGAAGGGTAGGGCCGGGTACCTTGAACTCGCCATAGTAGTCCTCGAGCTTGCCGCCGTGGCTGAGCAGAAGTGCAGCGCATTTGGCCATGTCGAGGCAACTGCCGCCCCCGATGCCGATCACCATGTCCGACTTGAAATCCTTCGCCTGCGCAATGCAGGCGGCGACGCTGTCGCGCGGCACATCCGGCAGCGTTCGGTCGAAGACCAGCGCTTCGATCGCCGCGTTGTGCAAGCCAGCCAGAATCTCGGCGAACTGCGACGTCGCCGCGAAGCGCTCATCGGTACAGACGAACGCACGCCGCCCATATTTGGCGGCAATGGCAGGCAGGACATGGCGGTGGCCTCTGCCAAACAGAATCTCGCTCGGCAGGCGCGCCGCTGCAAACAAGCTCATGCACAAGATCCTGCGAAGACGGATTGGAAGCCGACAGGCTTGGCTTCGTGCCAGAGGCCGACCTCGGCGCTGCAGGTCATGATCATGCGATACCCCTCTAATAAAATCGTATAGGATATAGGATTGAGTTTCGCGGAGCATCGTGTTAGTGGGTGGTTCTGTCAAGAGGCAAACAATGCAGAACACGGATCTGACGGTTGACAATGAAGCCCGCGCGACCGGCCGCATCCAGCGCGCCAACAGCCTGGCCGGCGACGTGTACGAGGCAATCTTCGCGCAGCTGATGTCTTTGAGGATTGCTCCGGGATCGCGCATCACCGTCGACAATCTCGTCAAGGAATTCAACGTCTCGCATACCCCCATTCGTGAAGCGCTTGGCAGGCTGGAGGGGGAAGGGCTGGTTCTGAAAACCCACCTGATCGGCTATCGCGCCGCCCCGCAAATCACCCGCCGGCGCTTCGACGAGCTTTACGAGCTGCGTCTATTGCTTGAACCTGCCGCCGCGGCCAAAGCCACCGCAACAATGGACGGCGAGCGCCTTGCCGCGCTGCAGGAGGCGGCCGGCGTCATGGCTCGGCGGGTGGGGAAAGACGAACGCCTGCGCTATTCGAACTTCGCCCGTCAGGATGCGATCTTCCACGACAAGATCGTCGAGTTTGCCCAAAACGAACTCATTCGCGAGACACTGAATCACCAGCATACCCACTTCCATATCTTCCGCCTGATGTATCACTCCAGGGTGACCGAAGAGGCGCTCGACGAGCACGAGGCTATTCTCGCTGCCTTTGCCGCGGGCGATCCGGACGCCGCCGAAAAAGCCATGCGCGCGCACATCGAAAATTCGCGGGACAGGCTCCTGCCTGCGTTCGAGTAGCCTGGCGATGTTGCTTGTCAGAGCACCCTCAAGCGCGGCGCGCCGCTGTCCGCCCAGCCTGCCGCCTACGAATTCTATTCCCCGTTCTGAGCCGATTTCGATCCCGGGAAGCGAGGCGCGCAGTGCACCTCGCCCCTGAAACAAGCCGAGAGGAAAAGACATGCCAGCCAAAAAAATCCTGATGCTGACCGGTGATTTCACCGAGGAGTATGAAATCTTCGTCTATCAGCAGGCGATGGAAGCGGTGGGACACACCGTTCATGTCGTGTGCCCCGACAAAAGCGCCGGAGACATGATCAAGACATCGCTGCACGATTTCGAGGGCGATCAGACCTACACCGAAAAGCCCGGCCATAACGCGCTGATCAACAAGACCTTCGCCGACGCCGAGAGGCAGCTGAGCCAGTACGACGCTGTCTATTGCGCCGGCGGTCGTGGCCCCGAATACATCCGCACCGACAAGCGGATACAGGCAATGGTGCGCCATTTCCACGAGGCGAAAAAGCCGATCTTCACGATCTGCCATGGCGTCCAGATTCTGATCGCGGTCGACGGCGTCGTGCGCGGCAAAAAGGTGGCGGCGCTCGCCGCTTGCGAGCCGGAGGTGACGCTTGCCGGCGGCACTTATATCGATCTGTCTCCCACCGACGCCTATGTCGATGGGACCATGGTTTCAGCCAAAGGCTGGACCGCGCTTGCGGCGTTCATCCGTGAATGCCTGAAGGTGTTGGGAACGGAAATCCACCATTCTTGAACCGTTTGTCCCGGCGCATCCCTGAGGGGATGCGCCGGCTCCCTCAACGGCGCGGCGACTTCCGTCATTTCATCAAGTTCAAATCAGGAACCTGCGGCAGGTGTGCTCCAGAACCTTGTGCCATCACCACCTCGGACGCCTTCAAGCGCTGCCGCATCGCGTGCGTGCACCAGCGCGCCATCCTCGTTGAGCTTTCCCAGCTTGACGGGTGCGAACCTGAGTTGATGGACTCAATGGGAGGTCGACATGAAGTCGGCGCCCGGGAGCTGTCAGGGCTTCACGAACCGAAACGCGAAGCGATCGGTCTCGCCCTTGATCGCGGGATCGAACACCTTGATCGAGTGCGGGTCATCCTTATTCACCAGCACGGTGCTTTCCGCGTCCAGTACGAAGCCGGCCGCCTCCACCTCCTCGCGGACGGATGCAGGGTCGATCCGATGCAGCGACCGGGTGTCGCTCGTGCCCGACCCAGAGGCGGCGGCGTGGTCGACGATGACGTAGGACCCACCGGGTTTCAGCCGCTTGTAGACAGCTCGATTGAAGTCGGCCGCCGTCGCACCCTTCTTCTGGATCAGGGCGGTGTGAAGATCGTGGTAAAACAGGTGCAGCCATAGGACATCGGCTGGCGGCGTGACCTCCGGCATCGCGACGAGGTCCGCCGAGGTGGCTTCGACGTTCTCTCGGCCCGGCTCCTTCGCGAGCGTCCGCATGAGGCCGACCGGATCGTTCTTGAAGTGGGCGACCTCCGCCGGCACGAAGCTGTAGACCCGCCCCTCTGATCCGACGATGTCGGAGAAGAGGCGCGTCCAGTCTCCGTCGCCAGGGTAGACGTCGATCACGGTGGAGCCCGCCTCGATTCGTGCGAACCGGATCAATTCGGATACCTTGGATTGGTCGTACATCGAAGTCTCCTAGTGGATATTCTTCTCGGTGCTCATAGTGATTTCTCCATTTGCTCGGATCGGATCGGGCTTGATCCGATCCGAGTTCCGATCGCGTGTGTCGTCTCTTTTCGGGTGGGGACGTCGTGCTCGTCAGTCGAACTTGACCAGGTCCTCAAAGATCAGATGACCCCAGCTGTTTCCGCGCGCCTGGACCAGCAGGCCACCTTCCGACACCCCGCCAAGCTTGATCGGCGCGAAACCGAGATTTTCCGCAAGCTCCCCAATCTGTGTTGCGGCAGCGTCATCGTCGCTTGCCAGGAACACGACCCTCCGGCCACCATGTACGGCCGGATCCTGATCAAGCACCGGGGCGACCAGATGGTTGAAGCCCTTGACCAGTTTTGCGCCAGAGAAGGCCTGCGCGATGAATTTGGAAGAAGGTTGCCCTCCCAGTTCCTCAGGGGGCACGCCATAGGCATTGGTCACATCGATGATCGTCTTCCCCTGCCATGTGCGGAGCGCCTTCGCGACATTCGGGTGCGCCTCGAAGCGGACAGCCAAAAAGATGATGTCCGCCTTGATGGCTTCCGCCAGTTTTTTGGGGATGATCGTGGGTCCGATCGCGGCCGCATCGGCGGCAAAGCTTTCCGGGTCGCGTGTGGTTGCAACGGAAACTTCGATGCCGTTTCGGGCAAACGCCTTGGCAAGGGCCTGTCCGATATTGCCGAATCCTACGATTGCATAGTTCATAGCACTTCTCCGATCTGGTGCTAATGCCGGGCTCAGACTTGCGCCATGCCTCCATCGACGGCGAGATCCACGCCGGTGACGAAAGAACTTTCATCGGAGGCGAGGAACGTTACGGCAGCAGCGATTTCCTCTGGTTTGCCCCTGCGACCCATTGGGATCTGTGACGCAAACTGGGCGGCCGCTTGCTCGGCTTGCTCAGGGGTAAGGCCAGTCGTTGTCTCCAAGGCCGGCGTCTCGATTGGTCCCGGACTCATTGCATTGACGCGGATTTTGCGGTCTTTGAATTCCAGTGTCCAAGCGCGCGCGAAGTTGCGTACAGCCGCCTTGCTCGCGGCGTAGGTACTAAACCCTGGAAGCCCCAACACGTTCGACACTGAAGAATTCAGGATGATCAAACCGCCGTCTTTGAACAGGGGAAGGGCCTTCTGCACCGTAAAGAACAGACCCTTCACGTTCACATCGAAGGTCTGATCAAAATGTGCCTCGGTAGCGACGGCGAGCGGTGCGATCGTCCCCGCGCAGGCGTTGGCGAAGAGAATGTCGATATGACCATATTTCTCCTTCACGACGGCATAGAGGCGATCCAGATCTTCCAGGAGCGACACGTCACCACGACCGTCGTAACGTTTTTCATGATGAAGGCTGCGGCCTCCTTCAGCTCCTTCTCTCTTCGCCCGGTAATCACGACGTGCGCTCCTTCTTCTACGAAGCGCTTGGCTGTGGCCAATCCGATCCCGCTGCTTCCGCCCGTGATGACTGCGATCTTGCCTTCGAGTTTTTTCATAATTCTTTGTCTTTCGTTGCGCACGGGCCAGGTATGGACCGCGCTGGGGGTCAGAGTTGAGCCAGGCCGCCGTCGACGGCGACCTCGCTGGCAGTCATGAAGCTGCTGTCCGGCGACGCGAGAAAGGCGGCCACGGCCCCGATCTCCGCCGGATCGGCCATGCGCTGGAGCGGAGTCATCGCGCCGTAGGCCTTCTGGCCTTCCTCGCCCAACGCCTCCTTCGCGAGTTCGGTCGCCGTCGCCCCGGGCGACAACACGTTTACCCGGATGCCGGTGCCCTTCAGGTCCTCCGCCCAGGTCCGCGCCAGGTTGCGCACTGCCGCCTTGCTCGCGCTATAGGCAGTGAACCCCGGAGCGCCCGTGGTGCCGGCGCTCGAGCCGGTCAGGATGATCGAACCGCCCTGGCTGATCAGCGGCAGCGCCTTCTGGACCGTGAAGATCGTACCCTTCACATTGGTGTCGAAGGTTTCGTCAATGTGCCTGGCGGTGATCTGCCCGAGCGGAAGCGGACTTCCCGCCCCGGCATTGGCGAAGACGATATCGAGGCTTCCGCGCTCGGCCTTCACCGCAGCGTAGAGTCGGTCGAGGTCGGCCTCATCCGAGACCGAGCCCTTAACCGCGCGGGCACTAGGCCCAAGGTCAGCCACGGCGGCGTCGAGCGCTTCCTGCCGGCGGCCGAAGATGAAGACGAAGGCGCCCTCCTCGATAAAGCGCTTGGCTGCGGCGCGGCCGATGCCCGTAGCGCCGCCAGTTATCACAGCGGTCTTTCCATTCAGTCTGTTCATGTCATGCATCCTTCGTTTCGCCGTCTCGTATCTTTGGCTGTACGGGAAAGTCCCGCGAGAGCCTCAAGATGGGTTCGCCGAAGTCGGGCGGTGAGTGCGCAATCGCGCACATCGCTGGTGCGAAAACGATCCAGCTAGATGATTGAACGCCGCGGCGACCGCACGAACTACGGCTGATCGTGTTAGTATGGGCTTTGCAAGCCGCACTGCGCTGCGCAGGAATGCACCATGATCGACTGGGATGACGTTCGCTACTTTCTTGCCGCCGCGCGCGTAGGCTCGGTGCGTGCTGCCGCCGCACACCTCGGTGTGAACCACTCGACCGTGCTGCGACGCATCGCTCAGCTCGAGGAACGCCTCGGGGCGCAGATGTTCGAAAAGCTGCCTTCCGGCTACCGCCTGACGGCTGCGGGCGAAGAGGTCCTCGATCTCGCGACCCAGATGGAAGCGTCGTCGCACCAGCTGGAGACGCGAGTCTTCGGTCGTGACCAGAGCGCGCGCGGGCTTTTGCGGGTGACGCTTCCACCGTTCCTCGCGACACACCTGCTCATGCCGGATCTCGCCGACTTCGCGCGTTTGCATCGCGACATCGAGATGGAAATCTTGTCGTCCGGCGAGCTGGCAAATCTGACCAACCGAGAGGCCGACGTCGCGATCCGCATTGTCGCCGACCGCAAGACCCTGCCGCTCAATCTTCACGGCCTGAAGGGACCGGAGCTGTTCAGCGGCGTCTACATGTCTCGCGATCGACTAGCCGCGTGGCGTGCGGGCACGCCTGATCCCATCCGGTGGATAGGCATAGACAATCATGGAATTCCGGACTGGGCGCGCGAGGGAGAAGTTCACGTCACGGGAGTACCGTTCAGGACACCTGACGCCGAGACGCAGATCATCGCGGCGCACCAGGGGATTGGGATAACGAAACTGCCGTGCTTCGTCGGAGATGCCGACCCCCTGCTGGTGAGGGTGCCGGGGATCGACGTGCCCATGCATGGGACACTGTGGCTTCTCACGCAAGGCGAGACACGCAAGACGAAGCGGGTGCGGCTCTTCACGGAGTTCGTATCCCGGAGGCTCGCCACGTACGCTCCGCTTCTCTCGGGGCTGTCCATATCGCGCGACTGACCCCCGGCAGGTCCGCCGGCAACGCTTCCCGCAATCCGGGTGGAAGCCGAGCTGCGATCGCCTGAAGCGGCGTGTTCAATCCGCGAATCCAGTGGGAGTAGGAAACGGCGGCAGTAGCGTAGAGGTACCAGCCTAAGCTCGACCTCTTCCCACACCATGATCAGACAACGATGCCACCGTCTTCAGCGCGCCATCGAGCATGTCGCCTTTCTCGTCTTTCAGCGCAGCTTCGCGCAACCGCCTGATCCAGTCGGCAGCGTCATCGCGGCCCTTGACCAGATCGAGCGCCGACAGCACGCGATCGAATTTGGACTGGGCGCGGAGGTGGGTGTCGCTGTAGCCCTTGATCAGCCGGCGGCAGTTCAGGATTTCGACGGCGAGCGCGTAATCCTGGGGCACATATCCAAGTGCCAATGCATACCACCGCTCCAGATGCGCCGTCTCCACCTTGTGGCGCAACAGGCGGCGGCGCCAGCGGCGCAGGCCGCCAATGAACCAGAGGACCGCAAAGCCGGCAAAGCTGTCGGTGCGGATGCGCCGGCCGTGATTGATGCGCCGGTCGAGAAAGCCGGCAAGTTTCGGTCGGTTCTCGATGTAGCTGCCCAACCCCGCCGGCAAGGTGCCGCAGAACTCCTCGATGCGCGGATGGAAATATTCGGTCACCTGCAGGATGGAGCCGTCCTTGACGCCCACCTCCTTGCGCACCCGCCGGTCACGCGTCGAACGTGTCTTGAGATCGGCGACGCGGATCATGTCGTCGTAGCACAGCGCGTTGGCCAGATGCTTGGCGGCAGCGATGGACAATGCATGGGCATGTTCAGCGCTATCCAGCGCGACCGCCTGGTCGAGCCGGTCGAGATACTCGCCGCCATAGGAGATGTCCTGGTAGTCGACGACCTTTCTCAGGCCCCGGAGCGCCATGTAGCGCACCGCCGCGGGCATCAGGTCGATGCGGGCGGCCAGCGCCTGCCAACCCTGCAGCAGGTTCTGCGGACCGCTCACGCGCCCTGCACCCGGAGCTGGTTCGACCGTGGCCGGTTCTGCCGGCTCTGGCGCGGGGACCGTCGTACCGCGCGCGCGGTCGTAGGCAACGGCGAAGGCAGCGAGGCTGGCTTTCGCGCCCCGGCCGCCGGCGCCGATCGCTTGCTCATAGCTTTCACGCTTGAACGGCAATGCGTCGGAGCCGGCCAGCGCGCCAAGCAGACTGGCCGAGATCATCGAGCCATTGTCGGCGGCGATCTTTTCCATGTCGAAAGCGACGAAGCGTTTCGATGCAGCTTCCGCCGTCGCGCGTACCTTGGAAGACGAGGCCCGGCCGTCACCCGGCTCGATCTTTTCCGACACCGCGGCAATGCGATGCGAAGAAGCAATGAGCGTGGTTCGATCGGGCGTGACGAAGCCCCTGATGATGGCGCGGCCGGCTTCCATCAGCTCGGCGGCGATCAGTATGTCGACGTCGCCCTGCGAAGGCGACAGGGCAAAGACCGGCAGCCGGCCGGTGTCGCGGGCCATCTCGACGTAATAGATCGTAGCGCCGGTGCGCTGGGCGACGCCGGCGACGGAGGTCGATTGCGCGACGTAACCATTGCGCTCGGCGACATCGGTGATCCAGTCGGCGAGCACACCGCCGCCCTGGCCACCGACCGCGAGCAAAGCGAGTTTGATCACCGGCTCGGTATCGGCGGCACCGGATTTCGGGCGCAAGGGCGAAGCCTGGTCAAGCATCGGCGAACGTCAACCTACGGCTCTCGCGGCGGCGCTGCATCAGGCCGATCACGGCGCGGCGAGCGCTTTCCAGGAAGCGGTCCCAGCGGCCCGGATTGTGCACGACATCGGCGCGGTAGAAGGATGGGCACAGCACGGCGGCGTCCGCCACCTCACCGCAATTGCCGCAGCCGACGCAGCTCTGGTCGATCGATGCCACCGGATCGTCACGCAAGGGATCGTCGAGCGATTTCACCGACAGCGACGGGCAGCCGGACAGCCGCATGCAGGCGTGGTCGCCAGTGCAGATGTCCTCGTCGACGCCGAATTTCGGCTTGACGACACGGGTCCCTCCCTTGATCGCCTTGTCGACCAGCGGCTTTTCGCGACGCTGGCGGTTGAGCATGCATTCGGAAGAGGCGACGATGACCTTTGGTCCCTTTTCCTCCGTCGTCAGCGCCTCGCGCAGCGTGTCCTGCATCTTGCCGACATCGTAGGTGCGGTCGATGTGGCGCAGCCATTTGACGCCCATGCCCTTCACCGCTTCGGTGATCGGATGCTTGGTCGACTTGGTCTTGTTGCCCGCACGCGACGACAGGATGTCCTGCCCACCGGTGGCGGCGGAGTAAAAATTGTCGACGATGACGATGACGCCGTCGTTCTTGTTGAAGACCGCGTTGCCGATCGAGGAGGTCAGGCCGTTGTGCCAGAAGCCGCCATCGCCGACGAAGGAGATCGACCTCCGTTTGGCGTCGGGCGAATTGAAGGCTGAAGCCGAGGCCGGCCCGAGCCCGTAACCCATGGTGGTGGCGCCAAGCTCGAAGGGCGGCATGATCGAGAACAAATGGCAGCCGATGTCGGAGGCGATGTGGTGCTTGCCGAGTTCCTGCTCGACCAGCTTTGTCGCGGCAAAGATCGGCCGCTCCGGGCAACCGATGCAGAAGCCCGGCGGACGGCCCGGCACGACATTGATCAGGTCGGCGGTGTCGACGCCGTCGCCGACCTTGTTGGGCGCGCGCACCTCGCCCGGCAAGAGATGCGAGGCCTCGGCGCGCAGGAAGGCGCCGATGCCGTCGAGCATGACCTGGCCGGTGTATTCGCCGGCCATCGGCAGATACTCCTTGCCGACCAGTCTGGTACCGCGCCCGGCCTTGTGCAGCATGGCGGCAAAGGCTTGCTCGATGTAGTTGGGCTGGCCCTCCTCGACCACGAGCACCGCCTGCTTGCCTTCGCAGAAGGTGAGGAACTCGTCGTCGATCAGGGGATAGACGGCATTGAGCACATAGAGCGGCACATCCGTCTCGCCGTAGGTGTCGGCGAGGCCGAGACGCTGCAGCGCGCGGATGACCGAATTGTACATGCCGCCCTGCATGACGATGCCGACCGAGCCGTGGTCCGAGCCGAAGAATTCGTTGATCTTGTTCTTGGCGATGAACTCCACCGCCGCCGGCCAGCGCTTCTGCACCTTCTCCTTCTCGTGCAGGAAGGAGGCGGGCGGCAACACGATGCGGCCGGTGTCGCGGCGCGGCGCGTCGAGCGCATCGGCCACCGTCATCGGCGGGCGCTTGTTGTCCTTGGCGATGAAATGGCCATGCACATGGCAGCAGCGGATGCGCACCTGCAGCATCACCGGCGTGTTGGATGCCTCGGACAGCTCGAAACCATCCTCCACCGCCTTGACGATCGACGGCAAATTGGGGCGCGGGTCGAGTAGCCAGACCTGGCTCTTCATGGCGAAGGCATGGCTGCGCTCCTGCATGATCGAGGAGCCTTCGCCATAGTCTTCGCCGACGATGATCAGCGCGCCGCCGGTGACGCCGCCGGAGGCGAGGTTGGCCAGTGCGTCGGACGCGACGTTGGTGCCGACGGTCGACTTGAAGGTCGCCGCACCGCGAATGGGGTAATGCACCGAGGCCGCCAGCATGGCGGTGGCGGTGGCTTCCGAGGCGCTCGCCTCGAAATGCACGCCGAGCTCGCCCAGAATGTCCTGCGCGTCGGCCAGCACGTCCATCAGATGACTGATCGGCGCGCCCTGGTAGCCGCCGACATAGCCGACGCCGCATTGCAGCAGCGCCTTGGTGATGGCGAGGATGCCCTCGCCGGCAAACTCCTCGCCGGCGCCGAGCCGGAGCTTTTCGACTTCCTTGGCAAAAGACCGTTCGGCCATTTTTCCAACCTTCCGTTGCCGCCGAAACTTGGCAGCGCGTACGTCTAGATTTCGTGCTTGCGAATGTTCTTGAGCATCTTCAAGAGCGTCGCGATCAGTGCTGCATATTCGGCATCGTCAATATCGTCGAACATTGCCTCGAAGGCGTCATGCATAGCCGGCCAGGCGCGGGTGAACTCTGCGCGGCCCTCATCGGTGAGGAAGACATGGCGGATGCGGCTGTCGGTGACGCCTTGCTCGCGTCGCACAAAGCCTTGTCCCTCCAGCGTGTCGAGCGTGCGGCTCAAGGTCGACTGCTCTATGACGGTGTAGACCGAGAGGTCGTTGACGGTGACGCCGTCGGTGACCGACAGCACGGCCAGCGTGCGGACCTGCGGAATAGTCAGGCCCTGCTTGCGGAAATCGTCGCGCAAGGTGGCGTTGTAGCGGCCCATGATGCGGTTCATCAGATAGGGCGCGAATTGCTGCAGGCCGATCTGGCCGAGGGTCGAAATGCGCTGGCGCCCTTCCGCCACCTTCTGCTCCATCACAGCCTCCCCGCCAGGAGAAAGCCGGAACCGCCGCCGAGGCCTGCGCCCGGATGGGTGGAAGCGCCGATGTGATAGAGGTTTTTGATCCCGGTCTGATGGTTGCGGCTGGTCTTGAACGGCCGCCACAGGAACGACTGGTCGATAGTCGACGAGCCGCCATAGGGGTCGCCGCCAACCAGGTTGATGTTCATCGCTTCGAGATCGGCCGGCGAATAGGCGCGGCGCGCAATCACGCTGCCCTTGAAGCCATCGATGTGGCTGGCGAGAATGGTTTCGACGCGGTCGGCGTAGGCTTCACGCAGCGCCTCGGTCCATTGTCCGTCAGCCGGCGTCTGCAGCTTGCCGGCGGCATCACCCTTGATGTGCCGGGGCGCCTCGGGCAGTTGCAGCCACAGGATCGCCTTGCCTTCCGGGCAGCGCGATGGATCGAGCGCATGCGGCTGGCCGACGCAGATGGTCGGCACTTCCGGCAGCATCCCGCGCGCCGCCTCGTTGCAGGCTTTCGAGACGCCATCGAGCCCCGGCGTCAGGTGCAGCAGCGCCACCTTGTCGAGGCCTTCGCCGCGCCATGCCGGCGGCTTGGCCAGCGCATAGTGGATCTGGAAATTGCCTTTGCCGTAGCGATATTTCTGTGTCGCCTCGACCTCGGCTTTGGGAGCATCCGTGCCGACCAGCCGGCCGTAAAGCTGCGTCGGCGTGACCGAGCAGATGACGCTCTTGTTTGCTGTAATCGTTTCGCCGGATGCCAGCCGCACGCCGGTCGCGCGGCCACCGCTCTGGACGATCGAGGCGACATCGGCGCCGGTGCGGATTTCGCCGCCGCGTTCCCGTATCAGGGCTTCGAAGGCAGTGAGCAGGGTCTTCGCCCCACCCTTGACGATCGGCGCCCCGGCCGCTTCCAGCGCGAAGGCAATGACCTTGGCGATCTGCCCTGAGAAGGCGTCTTCCGGTCCGAGCCCGGCGTGCAGCACCCAGGGCGCCCACAGCGCGCGGATTGTCTCGGACCGATAGGTGCTTTCCAGCCAGCTGCGCGCCGGCACCAGTGCCTCACCCAGAAAAGCGGCAAGGCCACGCGGGCTGCGCCGCCAGGCATCGCCGGCCAGCAGTTTCGCCGTCGGATAGGACCACAGGCTGCCGCCGAGCAGGCCGAACAGCAGGCCGGCATTGCGCTCGATGCTGCCGACATCGTCGGCGTGCCGGTCGCCATCGCCGGGGGCGATCGCATTGATTGCAGCGACGTTGGCGGCGCGGTCGGTGGTGAGCACGGCATGGCTGCCGTCCGGCCGCAGCACGCCGGTTGGCGTGCCGGTGTGACAGAACTCCAGCCCGTGCCGCGCGAGGTCGCTGCCCAATGCCGCAAAGGCCGGCGAGGTGATGAACAGCACGAAGGTGGTCGCCATCACGTCATGGATGAAGCCGGGCGCGGTGATCTCCTCGGTACGCATGCAGCCGCCGATGCGGTCGTTGCGCTCGAGGACGAGCACCTTCGCGCCCTTGCCGCCGAGCATCGCCGCGCAGACCAGCGCGTTGATGCCGCTGCCGACGATGATGTGATCCGGCTGGCTCACCTCAGCGTGCTTTCTCAGCCTTTCGACACCAGCGCCAGCGCGCGGATAGGGCTGCCGGTGCCATGTTCGATCTTGAGCGGTGCGGCGATCAGGATGGCGCCCTTCGGAGGCAACTGGTCGAGATTGCAGAGGCTGGCGAGGCCATAGCGGTTGGCCTTGTGCATCAGCGTGTGGGCCGGAAATGGCGGCTCCATGCCGCCGGCCTTGCCGGCATCGGTGCCGATCGTCTCTGAGCCCCAGCCCTTGATATCCTTGCTGATCAGGAACTGGATGGCTTCGGCTGTCGGACCTGGCGTATGTGGGCCGGTTTCGTTGGCGTTGAGGAATTCGGCTTCCGAGCCATTGCGCTTATACCAGTCGGTGCGCATCACCACCCACTCCCCGGCATTGATGGCGCCATGCTTGGCTTCCCACGCCTTGATGTGGTCGACGGTGAGCAGGAAATCGTGATCGGCGGCGGCTTCCTTCGAGCAGTCGATGACATTGACCGGGCCGACGAAGTTCTGCGCCGGAATGGTGTCGGTGGCGCCGTCCGGATAATCCTTGCCGCTGATCCAATGCTGCGGCGCATCGAAATGCGTGCCCGAATGCTCCCCAAGCTTCAGCCAGTTCCATGCCCACCACGGGCCGTTCTTGTCATAACGGGAGATGTTATGGATCTCGACCTTTGGCGTGTCGACGGCAAGCTCCGGCGGCAGCTTGATAAGAGGCGTGTCGGGTCCGAGTTGCGCAGAGAGGTCGACCACCCTGATGGCGCCTGAAAGCAGCTGGCCGGCGACTTCGCCGAGGAGTTTTTGCGTGTCCATGGTCTGAAGTTCCCTCTTGTCGGTGATGATCAAGGCTCGTCTCGGCCCTTAATATCCTACTAGACGAAAACATATGCATCTGCAATTATCTTTAAGCATAAAGGAAATGGGAACGGGGCGTGAGCGAGTTCGACGCCATCTTTGTCGGGGCGGGCCACAACAGTCTGGCATGCGCTGCGCATCTGGCACTCAAGGGCTGGAAAACCGGGATTTTCGAGCGCAGTGCAGCAATCGGCGGCGCCGTCCAGACACACGAATATACGCTTCCCGGCTTCCGCCACGATTTCGGTGCGATGAATCTGAGCCTGTTCGCCGGCTCCGCCTTCCACCGGAAATATGCAAATGAATTGAAAACCCACGGGCTGGAGTTCGCGCCGGTCGCCGATTGTTTCGCCAGCGCCTTCCCAGACGGACGCTGGTTCGGCGTCAGCAACGACCTGGAAAAGACCGCCACGCGCATGGCCGCGTTCTCCGCTGCCGATGCCGAGACGTGGCGCAAGCTCGTTGCCGCATTCCCTGATGAGGCCGAGCATCTGTTCCGGCTGCTGGGCTCGCCGATGAGTGCGCGTGCGCTTGCCGGCACCGCCTGGAACCTGTGGCGCAAGAAAGGCATGTCCGGCGCGCTCGATACGGGACGGCTGCTGTTGTCATCGCCTCGCGCCTGGCTGGAGGAAAATTTCGAGTCCGCGCATGTGCGGGCAACGCTTGCCACCTGGGGCATGCATCTCGACTTCGCCCCCGACATCGCCGGCGGCGCCGTATTCCCCTATCTTGAATCGATGGCCAATCAGAGCTTCGGCATGGTGCTGGGCAAGGGTGGCGCCGACACCATCATCCGCGCGTTGTCGGGCATGGTGGCGTCGGCCGGCGGCACGATCGTCACCGGGGCGGAAGTTGCCGAGATCACCGTTGCCGGCGGCAAGGCATCGGGCGTGCGACTCGCTTCAGGTGAGACACATACGGCCACCAAGGCAGTGATTGCCGGCGTCGCGCCCAAGGCGTTGAGCGGCAGGTTGCTACCCAACGGTTTCGGCGACGCCGGCTTCGACACGGCGATGCAGAAATTCCGGCACGCGCCGGGCACGATGATGATCCATCTGGCGCTCGACGACCTGCCCGATTGGCGCGCCGGCGCGGAGCTTCGGCAGTTCGCTTATGTGCATCTGTCGCCGTCGCTCGACGCGATGTCGCGCACCTATCAGCAGGCGATGGCGGGCATGCTGCCGGACGAACCGGTGCTGGTCGTCGGCCAGCCGACCGCGATCGATCCGTCGCGCGCGCCTCAGGGCAAACATGTGCTGTGGGTGCAAGTGCGCATGCTGCCTGCCGAAATCCTGGGCGATGCGGCAGGCAGGATCGCTCACGCGCATTGGGATCAGGTCAAGGATGCCTACGCCGAGCGCGTGCTCGACATCATCGAGATATACGCACCCGGACTGCGCCCGAAAATCCTCGGCCGTGCAGTGTTCTCGCCAATCGACCTCGAGCGTGAGAACCCCAATCTCGTCGGTGGCGACCAGGTCTGCGGCAGCCATCATCTGGCGCAGAACTTCTTGTTTCGCCCGGCGCGCGGCTATGCCGGCTGGAACACGCCGGTCGCCAATCTGCACCTCACGGGCGCCGCGACATGGCCGGGCGCCGGCACCGGCGCGGCCTCGGGCTACATGCTCGCGCAACAGCTTGGCGGGAGGTAGCTCGGAAGATTTCAGGAGGGCGACGAGAGGCAAGGCGCTGCTGCCCCACGAAGCCTGAAGCTATGAACTGGTAGTGCCGCGCAAAGACAACAAACAACAAGGGGAACGACCATGACAATCAACAGACGCGAATTGCTGGGATACAGTGCCGCGGCACTTGGTGCGGCCGCAATCGGCCTGCCGCAGATCGCCAAGGCAGCGGGCGAACTGACCATCGCCTATAACGTCAACCTGCCGTCCTGGGATCCGACCACCGGACCCTCGGCCGTCAACCCGACGATCCAGGGCCTCTACCAGTCAGTGTTCGACCAGTTCATTCCGCAAAAGCCGGACCTGTCCTTTGCGCCTGGCCTGCTCACCGAATGGGGCTGGAACGAGGATCGCACCAAGGTGACGATGACGGTGCGCGAAGGCGTGACCTGGCATGACGGCTCGCCCTTCACGCCCGAGGACGTGGTCTGGTCGCTGCAGCGGGCGGGCGACGAAAAGACCGGCAATCCGATCCAGTTCGTCTGGAAGAACGTCAACAATTTCAAGATCGACGGCAACAAGATCACCGGCGACGTCGTGCAGTTCGATCCGGTCTACTTCAAATGGATGTCGTTCCTGACCGGCTACATCCTGCCGAAGGCCTATTACGAGAAGGTCGGCGCCGAAGGGTTCGAGAAGGCGCCGATCGGCACCGGCCCGTACATGGTGGAAAAATTCGAGCGAAATGCTTTCCTCCGACTGAAGGCCAACCCGCACTATTGGGGCGACAAGCCGGCCTTCGAGAATGTGACGATCAAGTTCGTCACCGACGCGGCGAGCCGCGTTGCCGAAATCGAATCCGGTTCCTCGCAGGTGACGCTGGAGGTCCCCTACGAAGAGTATGACCGGCTGATCGCCAAGGACGGGCTTGCCGGCTCGTGCAAGCCCGTTTCCGACATCGGCATGATCTTCTTCAATGACATCGAAGCGATGCTGGACAAGAACGTCCGCCAGGCCGCCGTCATGGCTGTGGACAAGGAGCTTCTGGTCAAACGGCTGCTGCGCGGCTATGGCCAGCCGATCGCCACGCTGGAGACCCCGGAGTACACGGCCTTCGACGCCTCGATCAAGGTCGAGCACAATCCTGAAAAGGCCAAGGAGCTGCTCGCGGCCTCCGGCTATTCGCCGGAAAAACCGGTCAAGTTCACAATCCAGACGACCAAGGGCTTCAAGCCCAAGGATTATGAGATGATCCAGGCGATCGTCGGCATGTGGCGCAAGGTCGGCATCGAGGCGACGATCGAGGTCTACGAGATCGCCAAGCACTATGAACTGCGCGCCGCCGACAAACTAGCGCCGGCCGCCTTCTACAATTGGGGCAATGCCATCGGCGATCCGACAACGTCGACTGGTTTTGCCATGTATGGGCCGAGCCCGCACTCGGTGTGGGACAGCCAGGACCTGATCGACATGATCAATCCGCTCTGGGGCGAGAAGGACGAGGCCAAGCGCATCGCCGGCTGGAAGGCTGTCGACAAGTATATCGCCGAGCAGGCCTATGTGCTGCCGCTGATTCAGTATGCGCAACCTATCGTGCATGCCAAGGGCGTCAACGTGGTGCAGCATGTGTCCGGCGCGCTGCTGCCGGCGCTGATGACCCCGGCCTGATATCGGCTTGTGGGCGCCACCCTTCGCTGAGCGGCCCATCCGGCCCTTCGGGCCACCTTCTCCCCGCTGGGGAGAAGAGACCAGCTCAGCTGTCCGTGACCTCTTCTCCCCTCGGGGAGAAGGTGGCCGCGAAGCGGACGAATGAGGGGGCTCTTCGTTAGAAACGCACTGGGCCAACACCAGAATGCTCCTGCAACGATTCCTGATCCGTCTGCTGACGATGCTGATCACGCTGTTCGGCGTGGCTGTCGTCGTCTTCGTCGTGATCCGCGTCGCGCCTGGTGACCCGATCGCCATGATGCTGCCCCCCGGTGCGACAGATGCCGACATCGACCGGCTGCGTGCACTCTACGGGCTCGACAAGACCATCGTGCAGCAATTCTTCATCTGGCTGTCCGGCGTCGTCAGGGGCGATTTCGGCACCTCGATTTCGCTCAGGCAAGATGTGCTCAGCCTTGTCTTCAATCGTTTGCCGGCAACGCTGGAACTTGCCATCATCGCGCTCGTCATGGCGGTTGGGCTCGGCGGCACGACGGCGATCCTCGGAGCCCGCGAGCGCGGCACGGCGGTCGAAGCCGGCATCGATATCGCCAGCGGCGCCGCCCTTTCCATTCCCGATTTCCTGTGGGGCCTCGTGCTGATCCTTTTGTTTGGCGTGCTGGTGCCGATCTTCGATATCTCCGGCCGCGTGTCGCCGCAGCTCGATCTGCCCTTCGTCACCCAGTTCTATTTCTTCGAGAGCTTGCTTCGGCTGCGCTTCGACCTGACCTGGGATCTGCTGAAACACATGCTGATGCCGGCAGTAGCCTTGGCATTGCCGCTGGCGGCAATCATCGCGCAGTTGCTGAAACAGTCGCTGAAGGAAGTGCTTGACCTCGACTATGTCGTGCTGGCCCGGGTGAAGGGGTTTTCGGAAACGCAGGTTATCCTGCGCGAGGCGCTGAAGAACGCTGCCTTGCCGACACTGACTCTCGTGGGCGTCCAGTTCACCTTCCTTGTCGGCGGCACGGTCATCGTCGAGCGGCTGTTTTCCTACGAAGGGCTCGGCAACATGGCGATCGATGCCGTCATCAACCGCGACCTGCCGCTGATCCAAGGCATCGTGCTGGTGTTCGCGCTGCTGTTCGTGCTGATCAATCTTGGCGTCGACATGATGTACGCGCTGCTCAATCCGAGGCTGCGCCATGGATGAGGCACGCATCGCCCGGCGCGGACTAGGCCCGAGGCTGTGGCTGGCCGGCGGCTGGCTGCTGCTGGCGCTGCTGGCCGCGATCTTCGCGCCGCTGGTCGCACCGCAGGACCCGCTGGCGCAAGACCTGATGCTGGAACGGCTGCCGCCATTCTGGATGAGTGGTGCGGAATCCGGCTATTGGCTGGGCACCGACAGCCTCGGCCGCGATCTCCTCTCCCGGCTGATCTTCGGCGGCCGTATCGCCTTCATCGTCGCTTTCGCGGCGGCGATCGCCGCCTGCCTTGTCGGCTCGACGCTCGGACTGGTCGCCGGCTATTTCGGCGGCTGGGCCGACCGCATCATTTCACGCATCGTCGACGTCTGGATGGCATTCCCGCCGGTGCTGTTCGCCATCCTGCTGGTCGCGGTGCTCGGCACCGGCCTCAGTTCCGTCATCCTCGCCATCGTCATAATCGACTGGACGCGCTTTTGCCGGGTGATCCGCGCCGAAGCGATGGGCCAGTCGCGCATGGACTATGTCGAGAACGCCCGCATCGCCGGCTATGGCCGCATCGGCATCATGCTGCGCGAGGTGCTGCCCAATGTGGTGCCGTCGATCGTGGCACTGCTGTCGCTGGAGATGGGCATCGCCGTCATCGTGGAGGCCATCCTGTCCTTCGTCAATCTGTCGATCTCGACCGACGATCCGACCTGGGGCGGCATCATCGCCGAGGGCCGGCTGTCGATCCATCAGGCCTGGTGGGTGCTGGTGTTTCCGCTCGTAACGCTGATCCTCACCGTGCTGTCGTTCAGCCAGTTCGGTGAGGCGCTGAAGACACGCTTCGATCCGGTGCTGCGATGAGCGCTTGCCTGGATATTGCCAATCTGAGCGCCGTGCTGCCGAACGGCCAGCGAGTGCTGCGCTCCGTGTCGCTTTCCGTGCAGCGGGGTGAGGTGCGTGCTCTTGTCGGCGAGAGCGGCGCCGGCAAGACGATGATCGGCAAGGCGGTGCTCGGTGTGCTGCCGTCAAGCGTGCGCATCGTCGAAGGCGCCATGCAGCTCGAAGGCCAAGACCTCGGCAGGCTGCAGCCCAAGGCAAGGCGTACGCTGATCGGCGCCCGCACGGCGCTGATCCCGCAGGATCCGTTGACTGCGCTCAACCCGTCGCGCCGCATCGGTCCGCAGATGACTGACCGGCTGGTGCGCATTCTCGGCTGGAGCGGTGACAAGGCGGACAAGCGTATCCGGCAATTGTTGGATGAAGTGCAGATCCGCGATCCCGACCGGGTGCTGAAATGCTATCCGCACGAGCTGTCCGGCGGCATGCGCCAGCGCGTGCTGATCGCCGCCGCCTTCGCCGCCGAGCCACGGCTGATCGTGGCCGACGAGCCGACAACCGCGCTCGACGTTACCGTGCAAAAGCAGATCCTGCGCCTGATCGCCGAGCTGCAGCGCGAGCATGGCACCGCGATCCTGTTCGTCACCCACGATCTCGGCGTCGTTGCAAAGATCAGCCAGAAGGTGTCGGTGCTTTATGCCGGCAAAGTGGTGGAGGAAGCCGAGACGGCTGCTCTCTTCGACGCCCCGCAGCACCCATACACGCGGGCACTGATGGCCGCGACGCCGCGTTACACAGATCCTTTCGCCTCGCTGATGCCGGTGGACGAGACCGTGCTGGCCGGGCTTGCCGCTGAGATCGATGCGGCAGACCAGGCGTGGAGGCGGCCGCATGGTTGAGCCGCTGTTTTCCGTGCGCGGGCTGAAGGTGGCGCTGCCCGACATGACCCGCAAGCCGCTGATCGGCCGCGCGCCGCTGGCCGAGATTTTGAAAGGCCTGGATTTCGATTTGCCGAGAGGTTCGGTGACCGGCATCGTCGGTGAATCCGGGTCCGGAAAATCGACGCTCGGCCGCACGCTTGTCAGACTTCTGGAGCCGAGCGTCGGCAGCATCCATTTCGAGGGCCGCGATATCGCCCATCTGCCGGATGCAGAGCTGCGACCTCTGCGCCGCGACCTGCAGATGATCTTCCAGGACCCGATGTCGTCGCTCAACCCGCGTCGCACCATCGCCGGCATCATTGCCGCGCCGCTCAAGCAGAATGGGCTTGGCGACAGGCTTAAGGAACGCGTCGCCGAGGCATTGCATCGCGTCGGCCTGCCGCAAGGCTTCTCCAGCCGCTATCGTCATGAACTGTCGGGCGGCCAACGCCAGCGCGTCGGCATTGCACGCGCGCTGGCGCTGTCGCCCAAATTCGTGCTCGCCGACGAGATCGTCTCCGGCCTCGACGTATCGACGCAGGCGCAGATCCTCACCCTTTTGGAGAGACTGGCCGCGGAGATGGGGCTGACGGTCGCCTTCATCAGCCACGACCTGTCGGTCATCCGGCGGCTGTGCCAGCAAGTGATCGTGATGCGCCAGGGCATGATCGTCGAGGCGAGCGCCACCGATGCGCTGTTCGACAATCCCAGGGAGACCTACACGCGCGACCTGCTTGCCGCCATCCCACTGCCTGAGATCGACGCGGACTGGTTGCGGCCAGCAACGAAAGCGCCGGCATAGGACTGTTCACCCACCACGCCGAACAGCGGGCTTCGGACGTGCATGAGGGCAAAATCAGCCCGCGAACGGAGGGTAATATGAATTACGCAGCCCGCGGCACGATGCTTGCCGCGATCCTGTTCTGCTCGATGGGAACGGCTTCGGCCGATGCGATCCCCGGCATGCGCGGCCACGACCACACCGGCATCACGGTGCCCGACATGAAGCAGGCAGTCGACTTCTTCACCGAAGTCGTCGGCTGCAAGAAGGCGATGTCGTTCGGTCCGTTCGCCGATGACAAGGGCACCTTCATGCAGGATCTTCTGGGCGTCGATCCGAAGGCTGTCATCGAGCAGGTCACCATGGTGCGTTGCGGTTATGGATCGAACATCGAGCTGTTCAAATACACCGCGCCCGACCAGAAGGATTTGACTCCGAAGAACAGCGATATCGGCGGCTTCCACATTGCCATGTATGTCGATGATGTCGCCGCGGCGAAAGCCTATCTCGACAGCAAGGGGGTGAAGACGCGGATGGGTCCGCTGCCGGTCAAGGAAGGTCCGGCGGCCGGCCAGACCATCCTCTATTTCCAGGCGCCATGGGGATTGCAACTGGAGGCGATCAGCTATCCCGATGGGATGGCCTATGAGAAGGGTGCCGAGACTGTGCTGTGGAGCCCGAAGAACCCGGACAAGTGATTTCCAGAGCGCGCTTGCGGGGCCAGCCCGCAGGCGCGCCACCCGTGTCCAGCAATCGTTCCAACATGAAACTTTAAGCTTGAAATATATTGTCTCCGGCGCGATACTTGATATGCAGCAAGCGAAGAGGAGATCGCACGGATGAAGGTTGCGGTTCTCGGTGGCGGACCAGCCGGCCTCTACTTTGCCATTTCAATGAAGCTGCGGGACGCCGCCCACGAGGTCACGGTGTTTGAGCGCAACCGCGCCGACGATACGTTCGGCTGGGGCGTCGTGCTGTCGGCCGAAACACTCGACAACCTTGCCAAAAACGACCCGGTCAGCGCTGTATGGATCAAGAAGCATTTCGCCTATTGGGACGACATCGCCGTCATCCATGACGGCGTGCGCACGGTCTCGTCGGGCCACGGTTTCTGTGGCATCGGCCGCAAGCGGCTTCTGATCCTGCTGCAGCGACGCGCGCGCGAACTTGGCGTGAGGCTGATGTTCGAGAGCGATATCGCCGACCCTCAGCACTATATGGAGACGCATGATCTGGTCGTCGCCGCCGATGGGCTGAACTCAAGGGCGCGCAACACCTTCGTCGAAGTCTTCAAGCCCGACATCGACACCCGCAAATGCAAATTCGTCTGGCTCGGCACCAACCAGAAATTCGACGACGCCTTCACCTTCATCTTCGAGAAGACCGAACATGGCTGGGTGTGGGCGCACGCCTATCAGTTCGACAGCGAGACAGCGACTTTCATCGTCGAATGCAGCGAACAGACCTGGGCTGCCTTCGGCTTCGGCGCGATGTCGCAGCAGGAATCGATCGCCGTCTGCGAGCGCATCTTTGAGAAGCATCTCGGCGGCCACGCGCTGATGACCAATGCCAATCACATCAGAGGTTCGGCCTGGATCAATTTCCCGCGCGTGCTGTGCGAACGCTGGTCGTACAAGAACCTGGCGCTGATGGGCGATGCCGCGGCCTCGGCGCATTTCTCGATCGGCTCGGGCACCAAACTCGCATTGGAAAGTGCGGTCGCGCTGGCCGAGTATGTCAAAACCGAACCGGACCTCGTCGCCGCCTTCCGCAAGTATGAGGATGCGCGCCGCACCGAGGTGCTGAAGCTGCAGTCGGCAGCGCGCAATTCGCTGGAGTGGTTCGAGGAGGTCGAGCGCTATCTCGGCCTCGATCCGGTGCAGTTCAACTATTCGCTGCTGACCCGCTCGCAGCGCATCAGCCACGAGAATTTGCGGCTGCGGGATGCCAAATGGCTTGAAAGCGCCGAGGAATGGTTCCAGCGCCAGGCGGGGGCAGGCGGCAACAGGCAGCGCCGGGCGCCGATGTTCGCGCCGTTCAGGCTGCGCGACATGCAGCTCAACAACCGCATCGTCGTTTCGCCGATGGCGCAGTACAAGGCCGTCGATGGCTGCCCGACCGACTGGCATTTCGCCCACTATGCCGAGCGGGCCAAGGGCGGCGCCGGGCTTGTCTATATCGAGATGACCTGCGTCAGCCCGGAAGGACGCATCACGCCCGGCTGTCCCGGCTTCTATGCGCCCGAACATGAGGTTGCGTGGAAGCGGCTCGTCGATTTTGTCCACACCGAGACCGAGGCGAAAATCTGCGCCCAAGTCGGGCATTCCGGGGCCAAGGGCTCGACCCGTATCGGTTGGGAAGGCACCGACGTGCCGCTCGCCTCGGGCAATTGGCCGGTCATGGCGGCCTCGGCGATTGCATGGTCACCTGAGAATCAGGTGCCGAAAGCCATGGACCGTGCTGACATGGACAAGGTGCGCGACGAGTTCGTGACCGCCACCCAGATGGCCGATCGCTGCGGCTTCGACATGCTGGAGATCCATGCCGCGCACGGCTATCTGCTGTCGTCCTTCATCACGCCGGTCACCAACCGGCGCACGGATGAGTATGGCGGTTCGCTGGAAAATCGCATGCGCTATCCCCTGGAAATCTTCCATGCGGTGCGTGCCGCCTGGCCGGCGCGAAAGCCGATCTCGGTGCGCATTTCGGCCAATGACTGGGTCGGCATCGAGGGTGTGACGCCGGCCGATGCGGTGGAGATCGCGCGGATGCTGCATTTGGAAGGCGTCGACATATGCGACGTCTCGGCGGGCCAAACCTCGATTGCCGCCAAGCCTGTCTATGGCCGCATGTTCCAGACGCCGTTCTCGGACCGTATCCGCAACGAGGTCGGCATGGCGACGATGGCGGTCGGCAACATCTACGAGCCTGACCATGTCAATTCGATCCTGATGGCTGGCCGCGCCGACCTGGTGGCACTGGCACGGCCGCATCTCGCCGATCCCTACTGGACGCTGCATGCGGCAGTGACGCTCGGCGACCGTGGCGTCAAATGGCCGGATCCCTATCTGCCCGGACGCGACCAGATCTACCGGCTGGCCGAGCGCGATGCGGCGGCGGGGCTGAAAGTATGACGACGGCCTCGGCGATTTCAGGCAAACACGCGCTGGTCACCGGCGGCGGTTCCGGCGTCGGTCGGGCCATCGCACTCGCGCTGGCCGAGGCCGGCATCGAGGTGACCATATGCGGACGGCGCGACGCCGAGCTTGCCAAGGTGGCTGGAGAGAACGACCGCATCCACGCCATGTCAGCCGATGTTACAAATGAGGCGGCGATAATTTCGCTCTACTCGCAGGCGGAAGCCATGCGAGGCCCGTTCGACATCGTCGTCGCCAATGCCGGCATGGCCAGCAGCACGCCGGCGTACAAGACCTCGCTTGCCGACTGGCAGCGGACGCTCGACGTCAATTTGACCGGCGCCTTCCTGACGGTGAAGCCGGCGCTGGTCGGCATGGCCGCGCGCAAGGCGGGCCGGATCGTCTTCGTCGCGTCGACGGCAGGACTGAAAGGCTACGCCTATGTCGCACCCTATGTGGCGGCCAAGCATGGGGTGGTCGGGCTGATGCGGGCACTGGCGGCCGAGACGGCGAAATCCGGCGTGACCGTCAACGCCGTTTGCCCGGGCTTCGTAGAGACCGACATGCTGGCGGACTCCATTCAGCGCGTCGTCGAAAAGACCGGCCGCTCAGTCGAGCAGGCGCGGGCGAGCCTTGCCTCGACCAACCCGCAAGGCCGTTTCATCCAGCCGCAGGAAGTTGCCGCGGCGGTGCTCTGGCTGTGCGGCGATGCGGCTGCGTCGATTACCGGACAAGCGATTTCGATCTCAGGAGGCGAAACATGGTAGCCGGCCCATTGCCCGCGCCGTCGGGACCCGGCAAGGACCGGCTGCGTCTCTGGATCAGGCTGCTGCGCGCCTCGCGCACGATCGAGGCCGAGCTGCGCGAGCGCCTGAAGAAGGAATTCGATACGACACTGCCGCGTTTCGACGTCATGGCCGCCCTCTACCGCGCGCCGGAAGGCATGCTGATGAGCGATCTGTCGCGCTTCCTGCTGGTATCCAACGGCAATGTCACCGGCATTGTCGACCGGCTGGTTTCGGAAGGGGTGGTCGCGCGCGCGCGCCGCAATGGCGATCGCCGCACATCCATGGTGCGACTGACCGACGAGGGTTCCAAATCTTTTGCCGCAATGGCCGCGGCGCATGAGGGTTGGATCGGAGAATTGCTGGCCAAGGTCAGCGAGGAGGATGCGCGCCGGCTGACCGGCATGCTGACCTCGTTCCGCAGCAACTGGGAGGGACGCGAATGAGTTCGATGGCCGGCCTCAAGCCGAAGCACTTCCTTTGGGAAGTCGAAGGCAGGATCGCCAGGGTGCGGCTCGACCGGCCGGAGCGCAAGAATCCGCTGACCTTCGACAGCTATGCGGAACTGCGCGACACGTTCCGCGATCTCGTCTATGCCGACGACGTCGACGCCGTGGTGTTCCTGCCCAATGGCGGCAATTTCTGCTCGGGCGGCGATGTCCACGACATTATCGGCCCATTGGTCAAGATGGACATGAAGGAATTGCTCGCCTTCACCCGCATGACCGGCGATTTCGTCAAGGCGATGCTCAACTGCGGCAAGCCGATCATCGCGGCGGTCGACGGTGTCGCGGTCGGCGCCGGCGCCATCATCGCCATGAGCGCCGACATCCGCATCGCCACGCCGGAGGCCAAGACCGCTTTCCTGTTCACCCGCGTCGGGCTTGCCGGCTGCGACATGGGCGCGTGCGCGATCCTGCCGCGCATCATCGGCCAGGGCCGTGCCGCCGAATTGCTCTACACCGGCCGCACGATGACGGCGGCGGAAGGCGAGCGCTGGGGCTTCTACAACAGGCTGGTCGATGCCGCAGTGCTCGAGGCCGACGCGCTCGAGATGGCGGCGCGCATCGTCTCCGGCCCGACCTTCGCGCACGGCATCACCAAGACGCAGCTCAACCAGGAATGGTCGATGGGCCTCGACCAGGCAATCGAAGCGGAAGCGCAGGCGCAGGCGATCTGCATGCAGACGGGTGACTTCGAGCGCGCCTACAAGGCCTTCGTGGCCAAGGAAAAACCGGTGTTCGAGGGGAATTGATGGCAGACAGGAGCTTCCTCAGCTGGCCGTTCTTTGAAGATCGCCACCGCGAACTGGCCGAAAGGCTGGAAGCATGGTGCGCGATAAACCTTCCCGTTGATCACCGCGACGTCGATGCCGCCTGCCGCGAACTGGTGGCGAAACTTGGCCGCGACGGCTGGCTGAAGCCGACGGCGCTCGATACCAACAATCCGGGACCGCTCGATGTCCGCACCTTGTGCATCACGCGCGAGACGCTGGCGCGCCATGACGGGCTGGCCGACTTCGCCTTCGCCATGCAGGGGCTCGGCACCGGCGCGCTCAGCCTGTTCGGCACGCCCGACCAGCAGCAATGGCTGGCAAAGACCAGGGCCGGCAAGACGATCTCGGCTTTCGCGCTGTCGGAGCCACGCTCGGGGTCGGATGTCGCCAACACCGAAATGACGGCGAGCCGCGATGGCGACTTCTATATCCTCAGCGGAGAGAAAACCTGGATTTCCAATGGCGGCATTGCCGATCTCTACGTCGTCTTTGCCCGCACCGCCGAGGCACCGGGTGCTAAGGGACTTTCCGCCTTTCTCGTACCCGCTGATACCAAGGGGCTTGGCATTGCCGAGCGCCTTGAAGTGATCGCGCCGCATCCGCTGGCGCGGCTTTCCTTCGATCAGGTCCGGGTGCCGGCTTTGGCGCTGATCGGCAAACCGGGAGACGGCTTCCGCATCGCCATGTCGGTGCTTGACGTGTTCCGATCGACGGTCGGCGCGGCGGCACTCGGCTTTGCCCGCCGGGCGCTGGACGAAAGCATCAGCAGGGTGGCCGAGCGCAAACTTTTCGGCGCTCCGATGGCAGAGCTGCAGATGGTACAAGGCCATATCGCCGACATGGCGCTGGACGTCGATGCCGCGGCGCTGCTGGTCTACCGCGCTGCCTGGACCAAGGACATGGGCGCGGCGCGTGTAACCCGCGAGGCGGCGATGGCCAAGCTGTTCGCCACCGACAAGGCGCAAGAGGTGATCGACAAGGCTGTGCAGCTGCATGGCGGCGACGGCGTCCGCAAAGGTCACATCATCGAGAGCCTGTATCGCGAAATCCGCGCGCTGCGCATTTATGAGGGCGCTTCCGACGTGCAGAAGGTGGTGATCGCGCGGCAGGTGATGGGCGCGGCCTGACGGCGATGTATTTCATTTGAGATTGATCTTTAAGAATACCGGGGAGGCTTGAAAATGCACGAGATCCTGCAGCCGGAGGGCTGGGCGAAACCGGTCGGCTACGCCAACGGAATTGCTGCGCGCGGCAGGCTCGTCTTCGTCGGCGGACAGGTCGGCTGGAACGGACAGTGCCAGTTCGAGACCGACGATTTCGCCGGCCAGGTGCGGCAGACGCTGCAAAACATCGTCGCCGTGCTGGCGGAAGCCGGCGCGGAGCCACGCCACATCACCGCGATGACTTGGTATTTCACCGACAAAGCCGAATATCTCGGCAACCTCAAGGGCATCGGCGAAGCCTATCGCGAGGTGATCGGCCGGCATTTTCCGGCGATGGCCGCCATGCAGGTGGTGGCGCTGGTGGAAGATCGCGCCAAAATCGAGATTCAGGCCACCGCCGTTATTCCGGATTAACGAATTCGTTATTCCCTGACTGATCAGCAGCGCAGCCCCGCCCGCTTCAGCAGCGGCAACACATGGTCGCAGAAATAGGGCAAATCCTGGGTGTAGTTGACGAACGACAGCGCGATGCCCTGGTAGCCATGCCCGGCAATGGCAGCCATCTCGGCGGCGATCGTCTCCGGCGTTCCAACCAGCGGGTAGGTGCCGGCGCCGCCGGCGAAACGCTGCCGGTAGCGGTCATAGGCATGCGGGTCATGCGACTGCGAGAACTCCTTCTTGCCGGCCATATGGGCATCGACCGCATCGTGGTCGGCCAGATCGACGGCATAGCGCGTGTAGTAGGCCTGCGCCACTTCCATGGTTGGACGGCAGACGACATGCGCCACCGTGTAGACGCCGACGTTGCGGCCAACCTTGTCGGCCCGCTCGCTGATGTCGGCGACATGCTTGCCGGCATCGCTCATTTCCGAAAAGGTCGTGAACAGATAATCGCATCGGGCGGCGGCGAAATCCCGGCCCGGGCCACCGAAAGCAGCGTTCATGGTCACCGGGCGTGGAACCTGCAGGCTCGCCGGCCGGCTCACCGCCTCCTTGAGGCGATAGTAGGTGCCTTCATAGTCCAGAGGCTGGTCCGAGGCGTAGAGCTTTTCCAGGATTTCGATCCATTCGGCGGCCTGGTCGTAGCCCTTCTCGACCAAAGGCGTGCCGAACATGCCGAATTCCTTCGGGTTCCAGCCGCAGACGATGTTCAAGCCGGCGCGGCCCTGGCTGATATGGTCGACAGTTGCCAGCGCCTTGGCGGCATAGAGCGGATGCACCAGCGGCACATGCACGGTCATGAACAGGCCGATCTGCTCGGTGGCCACCGCCAGAGCTGCTGCCCAGGTGAAGGTCTCGAACGACCATTCGCGCACCTTGTTGCGGCCGCCAAAGCCACGCCAGCGCGCGATCGGAAGCATAAATTCCAGCCCGGCGCGGTCGGCGATCTGCGCCGCCGTCAAATTGTCCTGCCAGCTTGCCGTCCAGCGTTCCGGCACATCGGTGATGGCCAGACCGCCATCGGCATTGGTCGAAAAGACGCCGAGCTTCAGTTTGTTCGAGCCGTGCAGGGGATGCGTTTTGATCATCATGGGAACTCGTGGCGGGAGACCGACACGCTAGGCCCGCGCAAAAATATTTCAAGCCTGAAATAGCTTCGCCTCGCCGCCGATTGCGGATATGAATTTGGAGGGGAAAAGGGGATGGATATGAGCGCGTTCCGTCAGAAGTGCATCGGCAAGACCAATCTCGTCGGCTCCTTCGCCGCTATTCCCCATCCCGTCGCCGTCGAAGTGATGGCGCTCACCGGCCTCGACTTCGTCTGCATCGACTGGGAACATGCCCAGATCGCGCGCGACACGATCGAAACCATGGTGCGCGCGGCCGACGTGCATCGCGTGCCGGCCATGGTGCGTGTTCCCGGTCATGCGCCGGAAGCTATCCAGGCGGCGCTCGACAGCGGCGCACAAGGCGTGCTCGTGCCGCGCGTCTCGACCGCTGCTCAGGCCGAGGCGGCGGTGAAAGCCTCGCGCTATCCGCCGCTGGGCGAGCGCGGCGTCGGGCCTGGCCGCGCGGCCGGCTATGGCTATCGCATTCCCGAATATCTGGCCGCGGCCAATGATAGGGTGGTCGTCGCGGTCCAGGTCGAGACATCGGAGGGGCTGGCCAACATCGAGGCGATCGCGGCCATAGACGGCATCGATGTGGTCTTCGTCGGCCCCGGCGATCTCTCCGTGTCGATCGATGCGATCGGGCCGAAAGGCGTGGACAAGCTCAATGAGGCGATCACAAGGATCATCCGCGCGACCGTCGCGCATGGCAGGACATCGGGTATATTTTGCGCCAGCCCACAGACGATCAGCCAGTGGGCCGCTATCGGCGCGAGCTTCTTCGTGCTGGCCAGCGATACGATGTTTCTTGGCGCCGGCGCTGCGGCCAACTGCACCGCTGCGCGCGCCGAGCTGCGGTAGACGGGCGGGATCGGGCAAAAACTTTTTAAGCTTAAAACTTTTTCCTTGAAAAGCGCAGCACATTGGATAGCATCCAAACTCGATGGCGACTGTCGTGCCGGTGGGGCTTGCCGGGCAGTCCGTCGCGGTGCTCCGGGTGGGAGGGGTTTCAGTCCTTGTCGTTCATACTGCCCCAGTCATCGTCCAGCGCGCGTTATGCTTTCGACGGCGTACGTGCCCAGATCCGTGACCTGCACACCGAAAACATTGCCAACCTTGCCGTGCGCGCCCGAGAACTGGGCGACGTGATCGCGCTCTGGTACGGCGAAGGCGACATGGTGACGCCCGCTTTCATCCGCGACGCGGCGAAGGCCGCCTTCGATGAAGGCCAGACGTTCTACGTCCCTAACATGCGTGGGCACCCCCTACTGAACGAGGCGCTGTCGGAATACCAAACGCGCATTCACGGCCGGACGATCCCGATTGCGCGCACCACGGTCACGCCCGGCGGCATGCAGGCGCTGTACCTGGCGCTGGAACTGCTGGTCGATACCGGCAGCAACGTCGTCTATGTCGCGCCGCAATGGCCCAACATCCACAACGCCATCCATCTGATGGGCGGCGAGCCAAGGCCGTTTTCGCTCGACTTCAAGGGCGACTGGCATCTCGATCTCGACCGGCTGTTCGCCACTTGCGATGCGCGCACACGCGCGATCTTCCTGTCGACGCCGTCCAACCCGACCGGCTGGACCGCGTCGCGCGAGGAGATGCAGGCGCTGCTCGACTTCAGCCGGCGCACCGGCATCTGGATCATCTCCGACGAGGTCTATGGCCGGCTCTATTTCGACGGCAATGTTGCTCCTTCCATCCTGCAGATCGCCGAGGATGGCGACCGGGTGCTGTCGGTCAACAGTTTTTCGAAGGCGTGGGCGATGACCGGCTGGCGCATCGGCTGGCTGACGCATCCGTCGGGGGTGGCCGACCAGCTTGGCGCCATGACGCAGTACATCAACAGCGGCACCGCCGCGCCTATCCAGGCAGGCGCTGTCGCCGCCATCCGCCAAGGCGAGCCGCTGGTCGAGGAGATCAGGCAGCGGATCAAAACCGGCCTCGACCTTGCCTATGACAGGCTGGCCCAGATTCCCGGCATCATCCTGCCGACGAAACCGCGCGGAGGCATGTATGCCTTCTTTGCCATGGACGGCGAAAGCGACGCCCGGCAGGCCTGCGCCAGGATACTGGAGACGGCGCGCGTCGGGCTGGCTCCCGGCCACCTCTTTGGAAATTCGGCAGCGGCCTTCCTGCGGATGTGCGTGTGCCGTGAACGCGACCAGATAGCGACCGCGCTCGAGCGCATGGTCGCCGCCATGAATTGACGCCCCGCTGGGAGGTGGGACGGCAACAAACCGTGCGGGAGCAAACCCGCCCGATCACAACCAGAGGGAACACAAAATGAGCTTCACTCGTCGCAACCTGCTTCTTCTCGCCGCCACGATCGGCATCGCTGCCGGCCCGGCCACCGCCTTTGCCGCCGATGTGCTCAATGTCGGCGCCTACCCGACCAATCCGCCCTTCGAATACAAGAACGAGAGCGGCACGTTCGAGGGCTTTGAAGTCGACATCGTCAACGAAGCGGCCAAGCGTGCCGGCATGACCACCGACATTGCCGACCTCGGCTTCCAGGCGCTGTTCGCGGCTGTCAGTTCCAATCGCATCGATGTCGCGATCTCCTCGATCACCATCACGCCGGAGCGACTGAAAACGCTGTCCTTCACCCAGCCCTATTATGACTCCGACATGGGCATTGCGACGAAGACCGATAGCGCTGTTAACACCGAGGCCGACCTCAAGGGCAAGATCGTCGGCGTGCTTTCAGGCTCGACCGGCGAGACCTGGGTCAAGGCGCATCAGGAGGCTGACGGCTACAGCGACGTGAAGGGCTATGACACGCAGCAGAATCTGCTGCTCGACCTCAGCGCGGGCCGCGTGGACGCCGCCGTCAGCGATATTCCGGGCATGGAATACTCCTTCACCAAGATGAAGGACCTCAAGGTCAAGCAGCGCATCAAGACCGGCGAACAGTACGGCCTGATGATGAGCAAGGACCATCCGCTGCTCGGCAAGCTGAACGACGCGCTGACCGCGATGAAGAAGGACGGAACGCTGGCCGCGATCCACAAGAAGTGGTTCGGCAGCGACGCGCCAGCCGATTCCTCGACGGTCAAGGAAATGCCGCTGCCCAAGGCCTGACCGGCAATGCACTTAAATCGTGCCGGCTCCCAGGCCGGCACGATTCATTTCACGCTCCGGCGCCTGCTGCCGCACGGATAGCCTCATCGGAGGCAAGGTCGATTGGTTTTAACTTGAGCATCCTTTGCTCTGGGGTTCGGGAACGCTCCCATGTCGCTGATCGACACCTTCTTCAATCCTGACGTGATAATGTCCAGCCTGCCGGCGCTGTTGCGTGGCTTCCTGAACACGCTGCTGCTCGGCATTTTGAGTATCGGCATCGGCATTCCCATCGGCCTGGGGATCAGCCTGTTGCGGCTCTATGCGCCGAAGCCGCTGCGCTGGCTGGCGGTCGGCTACACCGACATCTTCCGCGCCCTGCCGGTGCTGGTGGTGCTGATCCTGATCTATTATGCGCTGCCCTTCCTCGGCATCCGTCTGTCGTCCTGGGCCTCCGCCGTGACGGCGTTCGCCATCATCATGTCGGCCTATTCAGCAGAAGTGTTCCGCTCCGGCATTGAGAGCATTCCGAAAGGCCAATTCGAGGCAGCACAGGCGCTCGGCCTGCCTTTCCTTTTGACCTTGCGCAAGGTGGTGCTGCCGCAGGCGATCCGCGTCGTCATCCCGCCGATGACCAGCAATTGCGTCTCGATGTTCAAGGACACGTCGCTCGCTTCCACCGTTGCGCTGCCTGAACTGTTGAAGGAAGCGACCAACGCGCAGTCGCTCTATGCCAATCCCTCGCCGCTGATCGGCGCCGCTTTGGTCTATCTCATCTTCCTCTGGCCGATGGTCCGCCTCGTCAGCCTGCTCGAAGACCGCTTCAAGACCGAGAAGACGCGCTGACCTCATCAACCGTCCCGCTTCCCAAGCCATTCGCAGGAGATACAGTTGAGCAATTCCCAAGCCGCCGGCGGCTTTCCGGTCGACCCCATCCGCGCCATGTTTCCGGCCTTGCAGCGCGCCGGTGATTTCATCTTCATGGACAACGCCGCCGGCGCGCAGATCCCGCAGAGCGTGCTCGACGCGGTGACCAATCACCTGGTCTCGCACAATGTGCAGCGTGGTGGTCGCTATGGGCGCTCGGTCACGGTCGACCAATCGGTTGCGGATGCTCGGACGAGCGTGGCCTTGCTGATCAACGCCTACAGTCCGTCGGAAATCTGCTTCGGCATGAACGCCACCTCGTTCATTCGCCTGGTCAGCCTCGGCATCGGCCAGATGCTGGCCAAGGACACAGAGCGCGACGAGATCGTCATCACCGATATGGACCACGACGCCAACATCGCCACGTGGCTGGCGCTGGAGCCCGCCGGAGCCAAGTTCAAATGGTGGCGCATGCGCGAGGACGGCAACCTGCATGTCGACGACCTCAAGCCGCTGGTTTCCGATCGCACCCGTCTCGTCGCCTGCACGGTGACCGCGCATTCGATCGGCTCGATCGTCGACGTCGCTTCGGTGGCCGCGATCGCGCATGCGGCCGGCGCCGAAGTGTTCCTTGACTGCGTGCATTACGGACCGCACGGGCTGATCGACGTGCAGGCCTGGGACTGTGATTATCTCGTCTGCTCCGGCTACAAGAATTTCTCGCCGCATATGGGCTTTCTGTGGGGCCGCTTCGAAACGCTGAAGCGGCTGCCGACCTTCCGCGAGGATTTCATCCCCGACGAGCCGCCTTACAAGGTCGAGGCAGGCACCTTCATCTACGAGAACGTCTCAGGCATGGATGCCGCAGTGCAGTACCTGGAACTGATCGGCCGCAATCTGGCGCCCTCCAACAACCGCTCGCGGCGCGACAACGTCGTTGCCGGCATGGGCGCCATCCGCGATTACGAAGTGCTCCTGGCGCGCGAGATGCTCGCCGTGCTCAAGGGATGCAATGCCACGATCTACGGCGTCGCCGAGGAAGCCCGCATCAACGAACGCGTGCCGACATTCTGCTTCAACATCGGCAAGCTGTCGCCGCAGCGGATCGTCGAGGAAATGGCTGACATGCAGATCGGCATCCGCGACGGCCATATGTATGCGCCCCGGCTGATGAAGCGTCTCAACCTGTCGATGGACAGCGGCGCCATCCGCGCCTCGCTGGTTCATTACAACACGGTCGACGAGGTCAGGCGTTTCGGCGAAGCCCTGCGCGCCGTCATCGCCAAGCTGTCTTAGCTCGATCGTCAGATGTCTCCGGCGTGGAACATCGGCCCGCCCTTGTGGGCCGGGAAGCCATAGCCGTTGATCATCACCAGATCGATGTCGGAGGCACGCGCCGCGATGCCTTCGGCCAGCAGTGCCTTGCCCTCTTCGGCCATTGCCGCCAGTAAGCGCGTGACGATCTCATCGGACGAAAAGCGGCGCGGCACGATGCCGTTGGCCGCTCGCACGGCCTCGATCAGCGCCGTTACTTGCGGGTCGCTCCTGCGTTCGCCGTCCGAATAATCGTACCAGCCGCGCCCGGTCTTGCGGCCGAAGCGGCCGGCCTCGCACAGCCGGTCGGCGATTTCGACATAACGTGCTTGCGGATCGCGCATCGCCGCCTGTCGCTTGCGCCGCGCCCAGGCTATCTCCAGCCCAGCCATATCGTTGACCGCGAAGATCCCCATCGGGAAGCCCCAGGCCTCCAGCGCGGCATCCACCTCATCGGGTGCTGCGCCATCCTCCACCATGAACTCCGCCTCGCGGCGGTAGGCGGAATAGATGCGGTTGCCGATGAAACCCTCGGTAACGCCGCACACGACAGGCAGCTTGCCGAGCTTCCTGACGAAGGCGATCGCCGAGGCGAGCACATCGGGCGCCGTCGCCGCGCAATCCACCACTTCGGTGAGCCGCATGACGTTGGCCGGGGAGAAAAAATGCAGGCCGACGATCCGTTCGGGCCGGGCGGTTGCCGAGGCGATCTCGTCGGGGTTGAGGTAGCTGGTGTTGGTCGCAAGGATGGCGTCGGGGCGGACGATACGTTCGAGCTTCCGGAAGAGTTCGGTTTTTACCGCGAGATCGTCGAACACTGCCTCGATGACCAGATCGGCCTGCACCAGCCTGCCGGCGTCGCTGGCCGCTTCAAACCGGCTCAGCGCCTCCCTGCGCGCATGATCGGTGAGACGGCCGGATTGGACCGACTTGTCGAGAAGCCCGGCGATACGCTCGTATCCTTTTGCCGCGGCGTCGTCGTTCTGCTCGATGCCGATTACGCGATAGCCGGCATTCAAGGCCGAGACCGCGATGCCTGCACCCATCAGGCCGGTTCCGACGATACCGACGGTCTCGACCTTGCGAGGCGTGACACCCTCCAGCCTGTCGACTTTGCTGGCTTGCCTCTCGGCAAAGAAGACGTGGCGCAACGCTGCCGCTTCGCGAGAATCCCGGAGGCGCAGGAAGGTCGCGCGTTCGTCCGCAAGACCGTCCTCAAGTTTGGCCGTGGACGCGGCCTGGACCAGTCTCACGGCTTCTGCAGGCGCCATCTGCCCTCGGCTGCGGGAAAGTACCTTCTTTGCGGCTGCCGCGTCGGCCTCAGGTTGCGAGCGCGGGACGGAAAGCGCGCCCGTGGGCCGCAGCGGTTGGCCGACGAGATGGCGGGCGACGTCGAGCGCGCCTTCGGGAAGATCGTCGGCAATGGTATCGATCAGACCGAGAGCGAGCGCTTCGTCGGCATTTGCGGGCCGACCCGTGCCGATCAGGTCAATTGCGGCGACCGTGCCGATGAGGCGGGGCAGGCGTTGGGTTCCGCCGGCCCCAGGCACTAACCCGAGCTTGACCTCGGGCAGGCCGAAGCTGGCCGCCTTGCTGGCCACCCGGTAGTGGCAGGCCAGCGCAATCTCGCAGCCGCCGCCGAGCGCCGCGCCGCCTGCTGCCGCCACGATCGGTTTGGCGAAGCTCTCGATCGCTTCGATCACGTCAGGCAGTGTGGGCGAGACAGCGGGCTTGCCGAATTCCTTGATATCGGCGCCACCGATGAAGGTGCGCCCAATGGCGGTCAGCACCACGGCAGACACTTCATCCGACGCCGCACGCCCAAGCGCAGCCATCAGTCCGGCCCTGACATGGAAGGACAGCGCGTTGACCGGCGGATTTTCGATCGTGACGACGAGAACGCCATCGACGATCTTGCCTGTGACACTCTCGGAAAATCGTGCTGTGTTCATGGAGTTTTATCCCGGAACGACGGCAAATCTTCCTCCTCCTTCTGCTCTCCGCCAAATGCCGGTGTCCCGGCTCGGACGGATGAAGCGGCATGGATCTTCAAAATAATTTCAAGCTTAAAATAATTAGAATTCGAAAAACTTCAAGCCTACCGGAGTCGACTGCAAAAGGCGTCGCTACCACGACGGTGATCGGTCAGACTTGACGGTTGCACTGCGGTGCCGGGTCAAGGCGAGTTTGTGGAAACCTTCGGCAGCAGGGCTTTGAAATAGTCGATCGTCTGTTGCAGCCCGGCTTCTAAAGTCACCGTCGGCTCCCAGCCGACAAGCCTTTTGGCAAGGGTGATATCGGGCTGGCGGTGCCGCGGATCGTCTTGCGGAAGATCGCGGTAAATTATATCCGAACCTGATCCGGTCATCTGCGTCGTCAGTTCGGCCAAGCGCCTGATCGTTACTTCCCTTGGATTGCCGATGTTTACTGGACCGGTCACCTCCGGCCCCGTATCCATGAGGCGCAGCATGCCGCTCACCAGGTCGTCGACGTAGCAAAACGACCTTGTCTGTGAGCCGTCGCCGAAAATGGTTATCGGTTCACCACGAAGCGCCTGCACGATGAAATTTGAGACAACCCTGCCGTCTGCCGGGTGCATGCGCGGCCCGAACGTATTGAAAATCCGCGCGACCTTGACCCACAAGCCATGTTGTCGGTGATAGTCGAAGAACAGCGTTTCGGCGCAGCGTTTGCCTTCATCGTAGCATGAGCGCGGCCCGATCGGGTTTACATTGCCCCAGTAACTCTCGGGCTGCGGATGCACAGACGCGTCACCATAGACCTCACTGGTGGAGGCCTGAAAGACTTTGCATTTCAGCCGCTTTGCCAATCCAAGAACATTGATGGCGCCGTGCACGGCGGTCTTGATCGTCTGAACCGGGTCGTACTGGTAGTGAACAGGCGAGGCCGGACACGCCAGGTTGTAAATCTCATCGACTTCGACGTAGAGCGGAAAGGTCACGTCATGGCGCATGAATTCGAAGCGGGGATGCTTGGCCAAATGGTCGATATTGCGCTTTGATCCGGTGAAAAGGTTGTCGACACACAAGATTTCGTCGCCTCGTTCCAACAGGCGGTCAATAAGATGCGAGCCGATAAACCCTGCGCCCCCGGTAACGAGAATGCGTCTGCGGCTGTCATAGAGTCTGGCCAATTTCTGCTCCCAGGCAAATGCTGATCGACCAGATATCGGTCGCCACACGCAGGATACGACGTGTCCGCAGCCAATGCACAAGGACCAAACTGAAATTTCGCAGATCCGCTCGGTGCCGATGCGAATTCCGATCCCGGCATTTGGTTTGATCAGAAGGCACGATTGAGGCCGATAGTGGCCTATGGATTGGCAGCAGAGAATATCAGCCCTGTCGTCAGGGCCGCCGCTGCGTAGATGGCCGGCAGAACCTGACGGTTCACCCCAATCCGCAGCAGAGAGTGGCTCGAAACCCGGTCCTGCTGGATTTTATCCACAACATCGATGGCATCGGCGGATGGCAACATGAAAATGGCAACGACCATTTTTCGTGAGACATTCCTCTTCGCGATAGAGCATCGTTGAATTGGCCAACAGCCTGCCATACAAGCACGTCGGCTCAACAGGTGGCTCGAGGAACCCCACGGATGTCCGAACGCATTGCAGTTATCGGCCTGGGTTATGTCGGCCTGCCGGTAGCCATTGCCTTTGGGAAGGTTTTCCCCGGCACCATAGCTTTTGACATCAGCGAGCGTCGGATCGGGGAATTGCGTGGCGGCGTCGATCGTACGGGGGAAGTTGACGCAACGGCGCTCAAGGAGACCTCGATAGGGCTGACCACCGACCGGGAGATGTTGAAAGGCGCTACTTTCTTCATCGTCGCCGTGCCAACCCCTATCGACGCAAATCGCGCTCCCGATCTAGCTTCTTTGAAACTGGCGTCCGAACTCGTCGGCGAGGCGGTGAGCAAAGGCGCCGTCGTCGTTTTTGAGTCGACAGTCTATCCAGGTGTGACCGAAGATTTCTGTGGGCCGATCATCGAGCAGGTTTCCGGCCTGCGACATCCCCGCGACTTTGCCCTCGGCTATTCGCCCGAACGCGCCAACCCCGGCGATCGGGAACACTCGCTGCAAAAGATCGTCAAAGTCGTCTCCGGCGAGAATAACGAGACGCTGGAGCGCGTCGCGAACGTTTATGGCCGTATCATCGATGCCGGCGTCTACCGCGCCCCGTCGATCAAGGTGGCCGAGGCAGCGAAGGTTATCGAGAACACCCAGCGCGATCTGAACATCGCGCTGATGAACGAACTGGCAATGATCTTCGAGCGGCTCGATATCCGGACGCAGGATGTTCTTGATGCTGCGTCGACGAAATGGAACTTCCTTCCCTTCAAACCGGGGTTCGTCGGCGGCCACTGCATCAGCGTCGATCCATATTATTTGACCGCCAAGGCCGAGGCCGAAGGTTACCATCCGCAGATCATCCTCGCCGGACGTCGCATCAATGACGGCATGGGGGCCTTCGTCGCCCAGCAGGTTGTCAAGCGGCTGATTGGTTCTGACACGCCCGTCAAAGGGGCTTCTGTCGGCATTCTCGGGCTGACATTCAAGGAGGACGTGCCGGATTTGCGCAACAGCCGCGTTTTCGACATGGTCAAGGAACTAAGGCAGTTCGGAATTATCCCCAAAGTCCATGATCCCCTTGCCGATGTCGAAACCGCTCGGCGTGATCACGGCGAAACAATCCTGCCGCTCGATGAGATAAACGATTTGCAGGCCCTTGTTCTGGCGGTGCCTCACAGGCAATATCTCACCAACGAAAGAGCGCGTCTTTTTCAAATGATCAGGCCGGGGGGGACACTGTTCGATGTCAAGTCGGCCATCAAGCCCAATGAAGTTCCCGACAACATAAAATACTGGAGCTTGTAAAGCTCGCCTGAAATTAACGCTAGGATATGCAGTGACATCAAGCAGGCCGATACTGATCACCGGCGCAGCCGGGTTCATAGGGTTTCATCTTTGCCTGAGGCTGCTTGCCGAAGGAGGCCAGGTTATCGGCCTCGACTCCATGAACGAGTATTATGACGTCAGCCTGAAGCAGGCTCGTCTCGAGCGGCTGAAAGCGTTTTCGAATTTTTGTTTCGAGCATGCCGATCTCACGGAGCGGGACCGTATTTCGGAGCTCTTCCTCTCGGCCGCGCCGGAGGTTGTCGTCAATCTCGCGGCGCAAGCCGGCGTACGCTATTCGATCAGCAATCCGCACGCCTATGTGGAAAGCAACCTCAGCGGCTTTGTCAACATCCTGGAAGGATGCCGGCAGGCCTCCGTCGGCCATCTGGTCTATGCATCGTCGAGTTCGATTTATGGCGGCAGCACCCGCATGCCGTTTTCCGTGCACGATCCGGCGGACCATCCGCTCAGCCTTTACGCCGCAAGCAAGAAGGCGAACGAGCTGATGGCGCACACATACAGCCATCTGTTTCGACTGCCGACCACCGGGCTGCGTTTTTTCACCGTCTATGGTCCGTGGGGGCGGCCGGACATGGCGCTGTTCATCTTCGCCAAGGCTATCCTCGCCGGCGAGCCGATCGAGGTCTTCAACTATGGCAACATGCAGCGGGATTTCACCTATATCGACGACATTGTTGAAGGTATTATCCGCGTCATGCAGCAACCCGCGACACCCAATCCTGAGTGGAAAAGTGTCGCGCCAGACCCAGCGACCAGCAACGCCCCGTTCAGGATTCACAACATCGGCGGCAATTCGCCCGTTCAACTGAACCGATTGATCGAGGTGCTCGAAGACGCGCTGGGACGCAAGGCAAACCGCAACCTCATGCCACTTCAGCCAGGCGACGTTCCGGCAACTTTCGCCAATGTCAGCTCGCTCGAGGAGGCGACTGGCTTCAAGCCCAAAATCCCGATCGAAATAGGGGTTCCGCGCTTTGTCGAATGGTACCGGGAGTTCTACCGAGCATGATCGGACGCTTCGCCACCTGGAGGCGGCTGGCTTCTGACCAGCCATGGCTGGCGCATGCCGCTCGGAAAACTCAATAAGCCGCAGCCGAACTGGGTGTCGCCTGAAGGCGGTCAATATCTTTCCGGGGCGGCGCACCGAACAGGCGACGATATTCTCGGCTGAACTGCGAAGGGCTGTCATAGCCCACCGCGAACCCGGCCGTGCCTGCGTTTACGCCGCCGGCAAGCATAATCCTTCGCGCCTCCTGCAGGCGCAGCTGCTTCTGGTATTCGAGCGGGGTCATGCGCGTAATCGCCTTGAAATGGGCATGAAGGGACGACGCGCTCATGCCTGATGCCGCCGCAATCTCTTCGATGCGCAGTTGTGCCTGGAAATGATTGCGGATCGTGGCGATGGCGCGGCTGACCTGGTTCAGGTGGCTGTCCACCGACGCCATCTGGCGAAGCGTGTCACCGTGCGGTCCGGTGAGGAGCCGGTAAAGGATTTCGCGTTCGATCAGCGGCGCCAGCACGGTGATGCTCTCGGGGCGATCGAGCAGCCTGACAAGCCGACAGGCGGCATCAATCAGGTCGGGGTCACTTGGATAGGCAGCTAACACCGGCAGATCCCTGCTGGGGGATGCACGTCCTTCTTTCACAAGCAGTTCGGCCAGCGCGGTGGAATCAAAATCTATCTTGCAACAGAGGTAGGGCGCCGCCGGGCTCGCCTCCAACACATGCCCGACCAGCGGCAGGTCGACCGAGACGAGCAGGTAGCTCGATGCGTCATAGACCACGCTCTGGTCGGCCAGCGAGACGCGCTTCGATCCTTGGGCGATTATGCAAAGCGACGCCTCGTAGACCGCAGGCACGGGTGCACTGGGCTGGTTGGCGCGAATGAGCGACAGCCGCGGCACCGCAGTGCCGGCCATGCCAGATTTCGGCGCAAAGCGGGTGATCAGCTCGGCGAGTTCATTGATTTTCCCCATGCCGCATAATCTTCATGGCGCGAAATGTTGCAAGGCATTTCGAGTTCATTTGGAGGATCGTGCAAACTCTTTGGACGATCACGCTACCGCCCTTTGCCGGTTCGCCGCCATCTATCTCCCCGTCACCGCAGCGAAAAAGGAACGATCATGACGGGACTTAAAGACAAGGTTGTACTCATCACCGGCGCCTCCAGCGGCATCGGCGAAGCGACGGTTCGGGAACTTGCCGGTGCCGGCGCCAGACTGTTCATCGGGGCCCGCCGCACCGAGCGGCTCAAGGCGCTGGCCGCAGAAATAGGCAAAGGCGTCGCGTGGCGCGAACTCGACGTGACTGACGCGGCGAATTTCGACGCCTTTGCCGATGCCGCTCATGCCGAATTCGGGCAGATCGATGTGCTGGTCAACAATGCCGGCGTCATGCCGCTGTCGCCGCTTGCCGCGCTGAAGCGCGATGAGTGGTCTCGCATGATCAATGTCAACATCGGCGGCGTGCTGAATGGGATCGCCGCGGTGCTGCCGCGCTTCGTCGCCCAGAAGAATGGGCATATCGTCAATGTCGCCTCGGTCGGTGCGCATATCGTGCTGCCCACCGCGGCGGTCTATTGCGGCACGAAATATGCCGTCTGGGCAATCACGGAGGGGCTGCGGCAGGAGCATGACGACATCCGCGCCACGATCATCTCCCCCGGAGTGACCGCAACCGAACTGGGCGACGATATCAGCGATCCTCAGGTCGCCACGGCTCTGAAAGAATGGCGGCAGAAGTCGCTCACACCGGACGCCATTGCACGGGCGATCCGTTTTGCGCTTGATCAACCCGATGGCGTCGACGTCAACGAAGTGATCGTGCGGCCAACCGCTGCCAATATGTAGAACTTGCTGCCGGATGCCGGCTTTCGGCGAGCTACGGCGCTCTCCGAGATCCGGCAAACGGCCCACCCCTTAATGCACCACCGCCCTCAGCCTCTGGCGCAACTCCCGCGGGCCACATCGTACCGGCTCTCGAACGCGCGCGAAAAATGCGCACTCGAATTGAACCCGCAGGCAAAGGCGATTTCCGAGATCGTGGGCGACCCGCGGGCGGGCGACAACAATTCTTCCTTGCTGCGCTCCAGCCGCCTGTCCCAGACGAAGCGTTCCGGTCTCGCGGCAAGGCCGGTGCGCCGCTGGGAACTTAACCCGCTAATCATCTCCCCTGCGACGGTAGAGATGTCAGGCTTCGCCGGCCAGGCGCGCTGAAATCAGCCGCGCCGCCTGGATCACCGCTTCGCCCTGGCTGGCCGCCATGCTGTCATCGGCGCGTGACACAGGCGAGGCCACCGCGAGCGCACCGAGAGGACGCCCATCGGAGCCGAGGATTGCCGCGGCTATGCTGTGCACGCCTTCTTCATAGCCTTGGGAGCTCGAGGAATAGCCGCGCTTGGCGGCAAGCCGGATCGCCTTCATCAGCCTGTCGGGCTGCGTCACCGTGTGTGGCGTGAAGGTCGGTAACGGCTTGTCGACATAGGCCTCGGCCGCTTCCCGAGGCGAAGCGGCGAGAAAGGCGATGCCGGAGGCGGTGCCGTGCAAGGGCAGCACCTGGCCGACATCGACATTGACCCGGTTGGCCTTTGCCGAGAGTTCGACGTGGACGGTCAGCAGTGCGCCGGCGCTGAATTCCGACAGATGCACCGTCTCGCCGGTTTCCAGCGCCAGCTCGCGAACCACAGGTGCTGCCACGCGCACGAAGGGAAAATGCGCGTCGCGAAAGCGGGCCAGCCGCGACAGGCCGGCGCCGAGCCGGTAGCGGCGGCTTGCCGGCTCCTGTTCGATCAAGCGGTGGTCCGCCAGTGCCATCAGCAGGCGCCGCGCCGTCGCCTTGTCGAGGCCGGTTTTGCGGGCGAGCTCGGACAGGCCGATCTCCGGTTCGCCGAGCGTGAACTGCTCCAACAGCGATATCGCTTTGCCGACTGTGCTCATCGTGCATCCTCAAGATACTTCGCATGGGACGAAAGCCAATCCACCTTGCAGTCCGCTCATAGCACATAAAATGGTGGTTCAAATAACGAACCGTTTGGAAGCGACGAAAAAACACCAGCAAGTTTCGCGGCGACATCATCTCGATGCGCCGCGCCGTGCGCGGGGTGATGCTGCGCGGCAACACCTATCAACAGGTGGATAAACTCGGCGGCGCCGTGCCTGGCCGGCGTGTCGGCCCAAACGCCTGATCCTGGCCGGCGCCGAAGCTTCAACTCTGCCCCAGCTGCGCGCGGCGCCAGGCGGCGGGAGCCTGGCCAACCCGCTCCCGGAAGAAGCGTGAGAAATAGGCCGGATCTTCGAAGCCGATTTCGTAGGCGATGTCCTCGACGGTGCGCACGGTGAACAGCAGCAAGCGCTTGGCCTCCACCAACCGTCGCTCGCCGATGAGTCGCTTGACGCCGCTGCCAAGCACCGTATGGGCGGCCTTGTCGAGAAGATGCGGTGTCGTGGCCAGCGCCTCGACGTAGCGGTCGACGGGCCAGTTGTCGCGGAAATGCGCATCGACCAGACAGCGCAAGCCGCGCGCCAATGCAGCATCGGAAGAACCGGTGGCATCCTTCACCTCGGGACCAAGGCGCGCGATGTGCGAGAGCGCGACGGCGATCAGCGCCGGCAGGGTCTTGTCACTGCCCGCCTGCGCCTCGGCATATTCGGCGGCGATCATCTCCAGCACCGCCGCCAGCCTTTTCCACGCGACATGCTGAGGATGGCCATCGGCAAAGACCGGCCGGTCCAATGGCAGCAGGCCGTGAGCGGCTATTGCCCCAAGCGCATCGTCGGCGACCGAGACGACGATGGCGTCGGTGCCGGGCCCGATCGAGAAGCCGTGCACGATAGTGCTCGGAACGAAGCTGACGGCCGGCGCCGAAAAGTCCCAGGATTGGTCTTCGATGCGGTAGGTGCCGGAGCCGCTGGTCCAGTAGGTGATCTGGCCCATTTGCGGATGCTTGTGCGCGGCAACCTGGCCGAGATGAATATTGCCGCGCGCAAGCACCGTCTCGACATGCAGGAAGCCGACATCGAGCGGCCGCACCGGCTCGCCATAGACAAAGAAATCAGGAATGGAATTGAGGCTCATAGCGCCGGAAAAAGTCCAATCGGTTTTGCCGTTACGTCCTAACCGATCCTTGCCAGGAGCGCTAGAGTTGATGCCATAAGTGGAGGAACATCATGCGATCGGAAGACTTTCGTGCCGACAATGGGCGCCCGTTCACCGGGGCCGAGTATATGGGGAGCCTGCGCGACGGCCGCGAGGTCTACATCAACGGCGAGCGCATTGCCGATGTCACCACCCATCCGGCGATGCGCAATTCGGCGCGGTCGCTGGCGCGCCTCTATGATGCGTTGCACGTTCCCAAGCGGCGGGGCACACTGACCTCGCCGACCGATACTGGTTCGGGCGGCTACACGCACAAATATTTCCGCGTCGCCAAATCCTCCGGCGAACTCGCGGCCCAGCAGACCGCGATCGCCGAGTGGTCACGCATGTCCTATGGCTGGATGGGCCGCACGCCCGATTACAAGGCGGCACTGATGAACACGCTCGGCGCCAATGCCGACTGGTACGGCCCGTTCAAGGACAATGCGCTCGCCTGGCACAAGCGTGCGCAGGAAGCCGTGCTGTTCATGAACCACGCCATCGTCAACCCGCCGATCGACCGCCACAAGCCGGCCGAACAGGTGAAGGATGTCTTCGTCCACATCACCAAGGAGACCGACGCCGGCATCTATGTCTCCGGCGCCAAGGTGGTGGCGACGTCCTCGGCGCTGACCCACTACAATTTCCTGGCGCAGAGTTCGGCGACGGTCACCGAAGATCCGTCGCTGTCGGTCATGTTCATCGTGCCGATGAATGCGCCGGGGGTAAAGATGTTCTGCCGCGTCTCCTATGAGCAGACGGCCAACACGGCGGCGGCTCCGTTCGACTATCCGTTGTCGTCGCGCTTCGACGAGAACGATGCCATCCTGGTGCTCGACAATGTCTTCATCCCCTGGGAGGACGTGCTGGTGCTGCGCGAGGCGCAGAAAATCCTGTCCTTCCATCCGGCTTCGGGCTTCATGCATGGCTATTGCTTCCAGGGCTGCACACGCTTTGCCGTCAAGCTCGACTTCCTCGCCGGCCTGCTGGCAAAGGCGCTGCGCGCCACCGGCGGCGATGCCTTCCGCGGCAACCAGGCGGCGCTGGGCGAGGTCATCGCGCTCAGGCACATGTTCTGGAGCTTTTCCAACGCCATGGCCTACAATCCGATCCCCTGGGCGAATGGCGCTGTCCTGCCCAACCTGGAAGCAGCCCTTGCCTACCGGACTTTCATGTCGGAAGCCTATCCGCGCGTCATCGACACGGTGCGCCGGGTGATCGCCTCCGGCTTGATCTACCTGCCGTCATCGGTGCGCGACTTCAACAATCCCGAGATCGACAAATACCTCGCGCAGTATGTGCGCGGTTCCAACGACATGGGCCATGTCGAGCGCATCAAGATCATGAAACTGTTGTGGGACGCGACCGGCACCGAGTTCGGCGGCCGCCACGCGCTCTACGAACTCAACTATGCCGGTGCGCCGGAAGAGGTGCGGCTGCAGGTGCTGAAGGGCGCCGAACGCGGCGGCCGGCTGAAGGCCATGGAAGAACTGGTCGATACCTGCATGGCCGACTATGGCGAGAATGGCTGGACGGGAGATACCTGGCTCAATCCGCTCGCTTCATCGGCGGGGTGATGTCAGATGGCCACGCAGATTTCGAAGGCCGATTTCCGCGACGCCATGGCAAGGGTCTGCGCGCCGGTCAACATCGTCACGACAGATGGCCCGGCCGGGCGCGGCGGCTTCACCGCCACCGCCATGTGCAGTGTGTCGGACGAACCTCCGACACTGCTGGTGTGCATGAACGGCCGCTCGACGCAGGCGGCCATGTTTCTCGCCAACCGGCGCTTCTGCGTCAACGTGCTGACGCATGACCATATGCACCTGGCCGGCAAGTTCGCCGGCGCGACCAGGGACATGGAGGCACGCTATTCGGCGGCGCGCTGGCAAACGCTGACCTCGGGGACGCCAGCGCTGTCCGATGCGATCGTCAATTTCGATTGCGAGATCGAGGATGTGCACATCGTCGGCACGCATAATGTCATGATCGGCCGCGTTATCGACGTCAGGCACGGCAGCGGCGGCTCGGCCTTGCTCTATGTCGACCGCAATTACACGCAGCCGACGCGGCTTGGCAGCTTTGGCGGCTGAGCCGCAGCAATCAGCTCTCGCCGGCGATCAGGCTCTCCAGCAGATCGAGCAATTGCTCGAGCCTCTCATGTCCGAAGCGCTGTTCGATGTCGCGGTAGATGACGAGGCGTTCCGGCGACAAGGCATCGATCAGGGCGGAACCCGCCGGGGCGATCGTCAGCACGACACGGCGGCCATCGCCTTCCGCCTTGTTGCGGGTGATGAATTTTCGGCCCTCGAGCGTCTTGATGATGCGTGTCAGGCTGGGCGGCAGCACCGAAGCGCGATCGGCAAGTTCCGTCGCCTCGACAGGGCCGGCCTCGCTCAGAACGCGCAGCACGCGCCATTGCTGTTCGGTCACATCATGCGCCGCCAGCATTGGACGAAACCGCGCCATCACCACTTCGCGGGCATGGAGCAGCGCCATCGGCAGAGAACGACGGGTGTTTTCAGGCAGCAAGAAGCAGCGTCCCCAATGATGCGGGCGGTCGGCGGGACCGCACGCCAAAACCTGACCTTTCCATCCCGTATCGTCGCCTCAACTTGGATGCAAGGCTTGACTTCAGTGATGCTGCATGTAATTAACGCGTTAACTACAGCAGTGGAACAATACGGGGAGCGAGACGCGGTGCCTCACTTTTCCATCGAGTATTCGGCCAACCTCGATGCCAAGGTCGACATGAGCGAATTGTGCGCGCTGGTGTTGCGCACCGTGCTCGGCACCGGGCTGTTTGAAACCGGCGCGGTGCGGGTGCGGGCCTTCCGTGCGGAAGCCTATGCCATCGCCGACAGCCTGCCGGAAAACGCCTTTCTCGACATGTCGTTTCGCATTGGAACCGGCCGCAGTGCCGAGGACAAGAGACGAACCGGGGAGGCGGTCTTCTCCGCCGTGAGCGAATACCTCGCCCCCCTGTTCGAGACCCCGCATTTCGCTCTTTCCCTGGAGATCAGGGAAATCGATCCGGTCCTGAGCTGGAAGAAAAATGCAATCCACCCGCGACTGCGCGGCAAGTGACGGAAGCTGATATGTCCGACCTCGAAGGCAATCTGAAAAAGGCCGAGGCCTATCTGGCCCGTTTCAAGCGCGACGGCGTGCTGAACCAGATCGGCGGCGAAGCGGTGCCGGCGGTGGATGGCTCGACCTTCGAGGCCATGTCGCCGGTCGATCTCAAGCCGCTGGCCAAGGTCGCGCGTGGCAGCGCCACCGATATCGACCGCGCCGCCAAGGCGGCAAAGGCGGCGTTCCCGGCCTGGGCCGCCATGCCGGGCGACGGGCGCAAGAAGCTGCTGCACAAGATAGCCGATGCGATCGAAGCGCGCGCCGAGGAGATCGCCTTCGTCGAGTGCATGGACACCGGCCAGGCGCTGAAATTCATGGCCAAGGCCGCGCTGCGCGGCGCCGAGAATTTCCGCTTCTTCGCCGACCGCGCGCCGGAAGCGCGCGACGGCGAGACGCTGCGCACGACAGGCCAGGTCAACATCACCACGCGCGTGCCGATCGGCCCGGTCGGCATCATCACGCCGTGGAACACGCCGTTCATGCTGTCGACATGGAAGATCGCGCCGGCGCTGGCGGCAGGCTGCACCGTCGTCCACAAGCCGGCCGAATTTTCGCCGCTGACCGCTCGCCTGCTGGTCGAGATCGCCGAGGAGGCCGGCCTGCCGAAAGGCGTGTGGAACCTGGTCAACGGCCTCGGCGAGCACGCCGGCAAGGCGCTGACCGAGCACCCTGACATCAAGGCGATCGGTTTTGTCGGTGAGAGCCGCACCGGCTCGATGATCATGAAACAGGGCGCCGATACGCTGAAGCGCGTGCATTTCGAACTGGGCGGGAAGAACCCGGTGATCGTCTTCGCCGACGCCGATCTCGAACGTGCGGCGGATGCGGCCGTGTTCATGATCTACTCGCTCAACGGCGAACGCTGCACCTCATCGTCGCGGCTTCTGGTCGAAGCCTCGGTCTACGACACATTCACGGATCTGGTTGCGGAGAAGGCAAAGCGCATCAAGGTTGGCCATCCGCTCGATCCCAAAACGGTGGTTGGTCCGCTGATCCATCCGGTGCACGAGGAAAAGGTGCTTTCCTATATCGAGATCGGCAAATCGGAAGGCGCGGTGGTAGCCGCCGGCGGCGGCAAGTTCGCCGGTCCGGGCGGTGGCTGCTATGTCAGCCCGACGCTGTTTACCGGGGCCACCAACAGGATGCGCATTGCCCAGGAAGAGATTTTCGGGCCGGTGCTGACTGCCATTTCCTTCAAGGACGAGGCCGAAGCGCTGGCGCTGGCCAACGACACCCAATACGGCCTGACCGGCTATCTCTGGACGTCGGATGTTACCCGCGCCTTCCGCTTCACCGATGCGCTGGACGCCGGCATGATCTGGGTCAATTCGGAGAATGTGCGGCATTTGCCGACGCCGTTCGGCGGCGTCAAGAATTCCGGAATCGGCCGCGACGGCGGCGACCATTCCTTCGATTTCTACATGGAGACGAAGAACATCGCCTTCGCCACTTCAGCGCACACGATCCAGAAACTCGGCGGCTGACCGGAGGACATCGCATGCCACTGCCCAAACCAAACCTCTATCCCGCCTTCAACATCGTGCGCCTCAGCCATGTCGAACTGGCGGTCACCGACCTAGCGAAATCCCGCGCCTTCTATGTCGACACGCTTGGCCTGCAGGTTACCGACGAGGCATCGGACGCCATCTATCTAAGGGCCCTGGAAGAGCGCGGACACCACTGCATCGTGCTGAAGAAGGCCGGCAGCGCCGAAGCCCGCGATCTCGGCTTCAAGGTTTTTTCGGATGAGGATCTCGACAAGGCCGAGCACTTCTTCAAGGCAAAAGGCCTGCCGGTCGAGTGGGTCGAGCGACCGTACCAGTCGCGCACCTTCCGCACCCGCGACCCGCACGGCATTCCGCTCGAGTTCTTTGCCCAAATGGAAAGGCTGCCGCCGATTCATCAGAAATATGCGCTCTACAAGGGCGTGAAGCCGCTGCGCATCGACCACTTCAACTGCTTCTCGCCCAATGTCGACGAGTCCGTCGCCTTCTACAACGAGCTTGGCTTCCGCGTCACCGAATACACCGAGGATGCCAGTAGCGGAAAGCTGTGGGCGGCCTGGACGCACCGCAAGGGCGGCGTCCACGACATCGCCTTCACCAACGGTGTGGGTCCGCGCCTGCATCACGTCGCCTTCTGGGTGCCGACACCGCTCAACATCATCGACCTGCTCGATCTGATGGCGACGACGGGTTACCTCGCAAATATCGAGCGCGGCCCCGGCCGGCATGGCATTTCCAACGCCTTCTTCCTCTATGTCAGAGACCCGGACAATCACCGCATCGAGATCTACTGCTCGGACTACCAGACGGTCGATCCGGATCTGGAGCCGATCAAGTGGGACCTCAAGGACCCGCAGCGCCAGACGCTGTGGGGCGCGCCGGCGCCGAAAAGCTGGTTCGAGGAGGGCAGCACCTTTGCCGGCGCGGCCGCACGCCAACCGGATTTGACGGCGTCGCCGATCATCGCACCGTGACCACAGACGCGAACCTGACGGAGACCGGGATGACTGCACCTGGGCGGCTCGCCACCTTCACCGTCGGCGGCAAGACGCGCTATGGCGTGGTCACAGATAAGGGCGTCGTCGACCTGTCGGCGCGGCACAGCCAGTGGCCGACGCTGCGCGAAGTGATCGAGGCCGGCGTGCTACGGCGGCTGGCGGAAGAGGCCGAAGCCCACGCCGTCGATTTTCCAGTCGGCGCCATCGCTTATGAAATCCCTGTGCCGTCGCCGGAAAAGATCATCTGCGTCGGCGTCAACTACCCGGACCGCAACGAAGAGTACAAGGACGGCCAGGCCGCGCCTTCGAACCCGTCGCTGTTCATCCGCTTCCCCCGCTCCTTCGTCGGCCACAACGCGCCGCTGGTGCGGCCGCCGGAATCGCCGCAGCTGGACTATGAGGGCGAGATCGTCATCGTCATCGGCAAGGGTGGACGACGCATCGCCGAGAGGGATGCGCTTGACCATATCGCGGCACTATCCCTGTGCAACGAAGGCACCATTCGCGATTGGGTACGGCACGCCAAGTTCAACGTCACGCAGGGCAAGAATTTCGACCGCACCGGCTCGCTCGGTCCGTGGCTGGTGCCGTTCACCGACGAGGCGCAGATTGCCGACATCGCGCTGACCACCCGCGTCAATGGCGAATTGCGCCAGCAGGACCGCACCAGCCGGATGATCTTCTCGTTCCGCAAGATCATCGCCTATGTCTCCACCTTCACCACGCTGGTGCCAGGCGATATCATCGTCACCGGTACGCCGACCGGCGCCGGCGCCCGCTTCGACCCGCCGATCTGGCTGAAGCCGGGCGACGTGATCGAAGTCGAAGCCGACGGCATCGGCGTGCTCCGCAACGGCGTCGTCGACGAGGCAGCATCGTGACCCCCGAGCAAGTTGAAGATGCCGCGGCAAGGCTGTTCGAAGCCGAGCGTTCGCGCCGCCAGATCCGTCTGCTCAGCCTCGATTTTCCCGACGCGACGATGGAGGATGCCTATCGCGTCCAGGCAGCGCTGGTGAAACGCAAGACCGATGCCGGGCTGACCCCGAAGGGCTGGAAGATCGGCCTGACATCGAAGGCGATGCAATATGCGCTCGCCATCGACACGCCGGATTCGGGCGTGCTGTTCGACGACATGTTCTTCAACGACGGCGCGACGATACCCGTCGGCCGCTTCATCCAGCCGCGCGTCGAGGCCGAGATAGCCTTCGTCATGAAGGCGCCGCTGAGGGGCCCAGGCGTGACCATCTTCGACGTGCTCAACGCCACCGATTATATCACGCCGGCGCTCGAAATCCTCGACACGCGCATCGAACGCGTCAATGCCGAGACAAAGAAGGCGCGCACTTTCTTCGATACGATTTCCGACAACGCCGCCAATGCCGGCATTGTCATCGGCGGCCGGCCGCAACGACCCGATGAAGCCGATATGCGCTGGATCGGCGCCATCGTCTCGCGCAATGCGGAGGTCGAGGAGACCGGGCTTGGCGCCGGCGTGCTCAACCATCCGGCGATGGGCATTGCCTGGCTGGCGGACAGGCTCGCCCGCTACGGCATGTCCATCGCGGCCGGCGAGGTGGTGCTGTCCGGATCGTTTGTGCGCCCGGTCGAGGCGCGGCCCGGCGATACCATCGTCGCCGACTTCGGCAGCTCGGGAACGGTCAGCATCCATTTCGCCAAGAGCTGACGGCTCTCATCGGCTCGTCAGTTGGGCTGTTCGCCGCGCAGGTAGTCAATCGCCACATCGGCTGCGATGGTCGACATCCGCAAGCCGACATCCCTGGTGATGTCGCCTTCGACGCGGCTTTGCACCCAGCCAAGAAAGGCGAAGGCACGCAACGCGGCGAATAGAGGCAATGCGGCGATGTCCTGCGGGATCAGCGCACGCTCTTGCTGGTAGCCGTCAAGCAAAGCGGTTTCGATCAGCGGGTAGATCGCCTCCTCGCGGTTCTGATAGAGGGCGACGGCAAGGTCGTACATGTGCCAGCCATGGCCGCAATCGTCGAAATCGATGATGCGCACCGCGCTGTCATGGATGAGCACATTTTCGCGCACCAGATCGGCGTGGATGATGCCGAAATTGCGCGCGCTGCGCTCATGTTCCGACAGCGCCTTCACTGCCTTGTCGCGCGCCTGCAAGACCAGCGCGCGGCGAGGACCATCGAGAAAGGGCGAGGTCTCGAACCGGCCCCAGACCGGGTTCGCACCGAAGAAGCCGTCGAAGTCCCAGGCATGGCGGGCGAAGCCCGCGGGCGGCGCCCACGAGGCAGTGACATTGTGCATATGGGCGATGGTCCGCCCGATCGCCGTGAAGATCTGGATCGACTGGTCGGCCGTGTAGGCCAGTGGCACGCCGCGTGCGCCCACGGCGCGGCCCTCCAGCCAGCTCAGGCAATCGGCCTGCCGGGGCTGCGCCGAGGTGGCCGTGCTGACAAGTACGAACGGATCGCCGGCCTGTGTTGCGACGCAAGACGGCGTGGCGACGCCGGCGGATTGCAGGAAGCCCATCCATTGCAGTTCCGAACGCAGCGCGGCGTCCGTGTGGTAGCCGAGCCGGTGGATGCGCATGGCTGCCGGCTGGCCATCCGGCAGCCGCACGCGGAAGACGGCGTTCTCGCGGTGCTTCAGAAGTTCCGGCTCAGAGTTGCGGACGCCCCAATGTTCGAGCGCACGCCTGGCGAGCTCCGTGACATCGGCTGCCGTTTCGGGCTCGGATTGGGTGGAAACAGAATTCACGCCGGCACTCCGCCGACTTCGCCCAGCACCTCGTCCAGCAGGCCGATCAGGAAGTCGGCATTGTCACGCGAGAACGGCATGGGCGGGCGGATCTTGAGCACATTGCCGTGGATGCCGGTCTTGCCCATCAGCACGCCGCGATGGCGCATGCGATTGGCGACCTGCTCGGCAATGTCGGGCGCCGGTTCGCGCGTGTCGCGGTCGTGGACCAGCTCGGCGCCGAAGAACAGTCCGGCGCCCCTGACCTCGCCGATGCACTCATGCCGATCGGCCAGCGGGCGCAGCAGGCCAAGCGCATAAGCGCCGACGTCTTGCGCGTTGGCGACAAGGTTTTCCTGTTCGATGACGTCGAGGACGGCATTGGCGACCGCGCAGGAGACCGGGTTGCCGCCGAAGGTGTTGAAGTAGCGGAAAGCGTCGCGGAAGGTCGCCAGTATCTCCTTGGTGGTGACCACGGCCGCGATCGGATGGCCATTGCCCATCGGCTTGCCCATGGTGACGATGTCGGGGACGAAGCCGGCGCGCTGATGGCCCCAGAAATGGCTGCCGGTGCGGCCGAAGCCGGGCTGCACTTCGTCGGCGATGACCAGACCACCGGCTTCGCGCACGGCCCCCAAGGCGTCGTCGAAAAAACCGGTGGGCAGAGCCGGGAAACCTTCATTGGCGAGCAGCGGACACAAGATGATGCCAGACAGGCCAATGCCGTCCTGTGCCAGCGAAGCGATCGCTTGACGCACGGCGTCGCCGAAGGCCTTGCCATTGGCCATCGCATCGGGATGGCGATAGCTGTCGGGGGCCGGCACCAGCCTGACATGGGGGGCGCGGCCGCGGATCGGAGGCATGCGCGTGCTGAGCTGCGAAACCGCCGCCGTGTTGCCATGATAGGTGGCGTCGGTGGCGATGATGCCCATATTGCCGGAGGCGGCCTGCGCCATGCGCAGCGCTATGTCGTTGGCCTCGCTGCCGGTACAGGTCAGGATTGCGGTGGCGAGGCTTGCATCGAAGGTCGCCGTCAGCCGCTCGACATAGTCGAGAATTGCGGTGTGCAGATAGCGTGTGTGGGTGTTGAGCAGGCTTGCCTGACGGCACAAGGCCTCGACCACATGCGGGTGGCAATGGCCGACATGGGCGACGTTGTTGTAGGCATCGAGATACTTGCGGCCGTCGGCATCGTAGAGCCAGACGCCTTCGCCGCGCACCAGGTGCACGGGCTCGTCGTAGAACAATTGCGATTTCGCGCCGAGCAGGCGGGCACGCCGCTTGACGAGCGCTTCCTCGCTCGGGTTCTTCTCAGATTGGGTCATTGCGTACCAAACTCCATTGCGTCAGCGGGTCCATCAGGCCCTCGACAGACCTGCATCGATGGCCTCGCCGATCTTTGCCACGTCGGCGGCGCCGATGATCAGCGGCGGCGACAGGATGATGTTGTTGCCGGACACGCGCAGCATGACGCCGGCGTCATAAGTGGCTTCCGAAACCACGGCCATGGTCTTCTTGTCCACCGGCTTTTTCGTCGTGCGATCGGAGACCAGCTCTAGCGCAGCCATCAGGCCCTTGTACCTGATGTCGCCGACGATCGCGTGCTTGGCTTTTAGCCCCTCCAGCATCGCCGCCAGCTCGATGCCGCGCGCGGCTGCGTTCTCGTCCAGGCGAAGCCGTTTGGTCTCGACAAGTGCAGCCAGCCCTGCCGCGCAGCCGACAGGATGGCCGGAATAGGTATAGCCATGACCGATCGCCCCGAAGCTGGTCTTGTCGGCCTCGAAGACGTCGGCGACCTTGGCGCCGATCAAGGTGGCGCCGAGCGGGAAATAGCCCGAGGTGATCGCCTTGGCGATGGTCATGAAATCCGGCTTCACGCCGGATAGCCGCGAACCCGACCAGGCGCCGGTGCGACCGAAGCCCGTGACCACCTCGTCGGCGATCAGCAGGATTTCGTGGCGGTCGCATATCTCGCGCACCAGCGGCATGAAGCTGTCATGCGGAACGATGACGCCGCCGGCGCCGAGAACCGGCTCCATGATGAAGGCGGCAATAGTGTCGCCGCCCTGGAAGGCGATCTCATCCTCCAGCGCTTTGGCGCACAGTTTGGCCAGCCGCGCCGGATCGGTCTCATCGAACGGATTGCGGAAGGTCCAGGGTGCGGGAATGTGGAAGACGCCGGGCATAAGCGGCTCATAGTTGCGGCGGAAATTGGCGTTGCCGTTGACTGACGCGCCACCGAAATGGGTGCCGTGATAGCCCTTCTTCAGCGCGAGGAATTTTGTCCGGTCGCCCTGGCCGCGGATCTTCCAGTATTGGCGGGCGAGCCGCAGTGCGGTTTCGACCGAATCCGAGCCGCCCGAGGTGAAGAAGGTCCGCACCATGCCTTCCGGTTCGAACCATTCGCTGAGTTCGTAAGCGAGCTCGATCGACGGGCCGGTCGACGTGCCGCGAAACCCGGAATAGTAGGGCAGGGCGCTGAGCTGGTCGGCGATGGCCTTCTTGATCGGGTCGCAGGAGTAGCCGAGATTGACGTTCCACAGTCCGCCAACCGCATCGAGCACGGTGTTGCCGTCGATGTCTGTGACCATCACGCCTTCGCCTTTCATGATCACCTTTGGCGGGTTGGCCCGCATCTCGGCCGGGTGTGCCATCGGATGCCAGATCGGCTTGGCGTTTTTCTCGGTGAGGAAATTGATGTCGCGCATCGCAAGGCTCCGCAAATGTCTCAGGAGATGAGGTCGAAATGGCCGAGGGCCTCGGCATAGGAAAGTGCCGGCCGCGCGACGTCGAAATGAACGGTGCGCATGCCGGCGGCACGGCCGCCATCGACATTGCGCTGCTGGTCGTCAACGAACACACAGGCGCCGGCAGGCAGGCCAAGCGCCTCGGTCACCAAGGCATAGGCGCGCGGATCGGGCTTGAGGATGCCGGTATAAGTGGCGTCGACGATGGTGTCGAACAGCTCGAGCAGCGGCAGCCGCTGACGGAAGCCGGCGCCATAGAACAGATCTAGCTCGTTGGACACGATCGCCAGGCGAAATCCCGCCGCATGCACGGTCCGGATTGCGCGGACGGCTTCGGGCCGCACGATCTTTTCCGGCTCGGCTCCGCGTGCGCGCTGGACGAATGTCTCCATTGCCTCCCAGTCCTCGCCGACGAGCCGGCCGACTTCGCTGGTGCGGGTGCGCCAATAATCGCGCTCGCTGATGTCGTTGGCCTGCATGGAGCGCCACAGCGGATCTGAATCCGGGTCGAACGGCCCGTACCATTGCAGCGTTCCCGGCGCGAGGCCGAGCGCCTGTTCGGTCAAGGCATGGGTCTCGAAAAGGGTCCGGGTGACGACGCCGCCGAAATCGAGGACGAGCGCCTGGGCAGGAACAGCGCTCACGCAGCCACTCCCTTGGCCGGCATGCCGCGCGGGATGATGCCTTCCTCGACCCAGCGGTCGAAGATTTCGAGCGCCTTGCCGACGAACTCGTCGCTGTTGATGTGGGCGTCGATCTCGTGGAACTCGACGCCGGCGGGAATGGCCTTGCGCATCTCATCGGTGAACGCCGCGAGGGCTTCGGGTTCGTACAGCGGCTCGCCCTGCGCATCCCATTCCTGGATGCCGCCGGAGGGCAGGATGAAAGCGGAGCGCCCCTTCGACGCACCGAGCTTGGCGGCGACGGTCCTGGCGACTTCACGGCGGTCGGCGGCATCGACGGTAATCGAGCCGATCAACCTGTTATGAGCATGGAATGGCCGCTGCGCGAACTTTGTCGGCAGCGCCTGCCAGGTCGGCAAATCGACCATGTCTACGGCGCCAGGGGCTGCGATCTGCGGAATGCCGCGGGCGCCGGCATTCTCGAGCCGGTCGGCGCCGGAGCTGACGACCGAGCCGGCAAGATGATTGGTGATCTCCTGCAGGCTGAAGTCGAACACCGCGCAGAAATGGTCCTGGCTGGCGATCGATTCGAAGGCCCGGCCGCCCATCCCGGTGGTGTGAAAGACCGCGACATCATAGCCGCGCTGCTCCAACGCCGGCTTCAGCGTCTTCATATAGCGCAGGCAACTGCTGCCCAGCGAAGTCATGCCGATGGTCGGTCCGACCGCCGGGGCCGAAGCACGGGATGCAAGCACGATCCTCGCCGCACCGACGACCGCGCCGCAGGCCTGGGAAAGGACCAGCTTGCAGATGGTGTTGAGGCCGTAGAGCCCGCCTGCCCACAGGATCATCATCAGGTCGGGCGCGACACGCTCGGGCGGAATGAGGTGCGAGTAGGCGATGGTCGAGACGACGAATTTCGGCACGCCGAGCGGCAGGCACAGCGCGACATCGAGCGCCAAATCGGTTCCCATCGAACCACCGATGGCGATGAAGGCGTCGATCTCGCCGCGCTGGTGAAGCTGGCGCACCAGCTGAACGGCGCCGACGGCCATCAATGTCATGGCGGTGTTTTCATCGCCGCTCGAGACGATTTCGGCCATCGTCACGCCAGCGGCCCGCGCAACGGCATGCTTGTCGTGATCGGGACTATAGGCGGGGTCGCCCAGCACGCTGACATCCATCATCACGGCGCGGCCACTGGATGCCTCGATACACGCTTTCATGAACAGCAGTTCGTCGGTCTTGGTATCGCCCGTGCCGATGACCAGGATGCGGGGCGTCGCCATATCTGCAGACATCAGGCCTGCCTCCTCAGGGTTTGCAGGTTTTCGCCATTGAGGCGCATCGAAATCTCCCGTGCTGCGGTCACAACCGCAAGCCCTCGTTCCACGATCGTAGCCGGTGTCGTCCTGGCCTTCGGGGCTGCCACCGCAATTGTCCCCAGCGCAAGACCATCGGCGGCGCGGATTGCAGCCGCGACGCCGATCACGCCGTCCTCATGGCCCTGGTCGCAGATCGAATAGCCGCGGTCGCGCGCCTCGCCGATCGACTTTGAAATGGCGGCCGGCTCGACGAGGGTATGATCGGTGAAGGCCTCAAGCGAACCTGTCAGGCATGCTTTCACCGTCGCGTTGTCGGCGAAGGCCAGATAGGCGATGCCGGAGGCGGTGGAATGCAGCGGCAGAAGCTGGCCGATATCGATGTTCACCCTGTTTGCCCAGCTTGAATGCTCGACATGGACGGTGATCAGTCTGTCGACGCCGAATTCCGACAGATGCACCGTCTCGGTTGTCGAACCCGCCAAATCCTGCGCCACGGGAATTGCCGTTTGCAGGAACGGGAAGCAGGCTTCGCGGATACGCGCCAGCCGCGACAGGCCGGCGCCGAGGCGATAGTGCCGCGTGCCGGCATCCTGCTCGACGAAGCCATGGCCGCCCAGCGCCATCAGCAGCCGCCGCGTCGTCGCCTCGTCCAAGGCGCACCGCCGCGCGAGATCGGAAAGTCCGAACTCGGGCTCGTCCGCCGTGAACAGCTCCAGAAGTGAAATCGCCTTGCCGACCGTACCCATCCAGCCTCCCGCTCGGATAGAAACTTAATGTGTGAATTAACTTGACAGGCATCCGCATTCTTTGCAAGTCTATATTCAAAATAAGGGTTCAAATAATGAACCGATGGCATTTTAGGGAACAGGCCGAGCGGCCGCGAACCCAGGGGTTCGTAAGACTGGAGGGACAAATGTCAGCAGTTTCGGAACTGGCGCCCGCCAACAGGCTGCGCAAGAACAGTCTTGGCGTCGGCGCTATCACCTTCATGGTGATTTCGGCGGCGGCGCCGCTCACCGCGGTCGCCGGCGGCACGCCGCTCGGCATGCTTATGGGCAATGGGGCGGGCTTTGCCGGAACCTATCTTATCGTGACCGTGTTGCTGCTGCTGTTTGCGGTCGGCTACGTCGCCATGTCGCGCCATGTCGGCAATGCCGGCGCCTTCTATGCCTATGCCGCGCGCGGGCTCGGCGGTTTTGCCGGCGGCGCAACCGCAATCATCGCGATCCTGTCCTACAACGCCATGCAGATCGGGGTCATGGGCCTGCTGGGGGCCGCGACCGCCGGCCTGTTCGCCGGCTGGGGCATCGACCTGCCCTGGTGGGTGTGGAGCTTCATCGCCGTCGCCATCGTCGCGGTGTTGGGCTACCGCCAGGTCGACCTCTCGGCCAAGATCCTGACGGTGCTGGTGCTGTGCGAATACATCGTGGTGCTGGTGTTAGACCTCGCCATCCTCAAGACCGGTGGCGACAGCGGCCTCTCGGCGGCGCCGTTCAGCTGGACCCAGATCGTCAGCGGCTCGCCCGCCATCGCCATCCTGTTCTGTTTCGCCGCCTTCATCGGTTTCGAGGCGACGACGATCTACGCCGAGGAAGCCCGCGACCCCAAGGTGACCATTCCGCGCGCCACCTATTTCTCCGTGCTGCTGATCGGCGTCTTCTACATGGTCACGGCCTGGCTGATGGCGGTCGGCGCCGGCGTCGACAAATTGTTGCCGGCACTGCAGGCGCTTCAGGATCCGACGACTTTCCTGTTCGGCCTGTCCGACCGCTACGCCGGAACCATGCTGTCGCACGCCATGGGCATCCTGTTCGTGTCGAGCCTGTTTGCCGGCGTGCTGGCGTTCCACAACGCGGTTGCCCGCTACATCTACGTCTCGGGCCGCGAGAAGCTGTTGCCTGAAGCGATCGGCGTGACGCATTCAGTGCACCAGAGCCCGCATGTCGCTTCCGTCATCCAGAGCGTGTTGGCAGCGATCGTCATCGGACTGTTCGCGATACTCGGCCTCGATCCGGTTCTGGCGCTGTTTTCCTGGCTGACCAATGTCGCGACGCTGGGAGTCATCGTCATGATGGCGGTGGCCTCGCTCGCCGTGGTGATGTACTTCCGCGCCAACCCGTCGACGCAGGAGAATGCGCTGAAGACCACCATCCTGCCTGGGCTGGCCTTCATCGCTTTCGTCGTCATCATCTACCTGATCGTCATTAATTTCGGTGGCCTGTCCGGGGCCGGTGGCTTCCTTGGCGTGTTGCTGCCGGGGCTGGTGCTGATTGCCGCGGTGGTCGGCCTGCTGCTTGCCGGTGCGTTGAAGAGCCGGGATCCGGTTGCCTTCGAAAATCTCGGCGTGCCGCTGAAGGACTAGGACAAAGGACAAGGGGGTAGCGCGTTCGGCGCCGCCCCTTTCCATCGCAAGGGAGTAACGGCGTTGAGCTTTGCCGAGAGCATCACCGTTGAGGCGCTGGAAGCCGATCCGTATCCGATCTATGCGGAACTGCGGCGCAGTGCGCCTGTCGCTTTCGTGCCGGCGGTCAATCTCTGGTTCGTCACCCGCTGGAAGGACGTCGAGACCGTCGCAAAGTCACCCGACATCTTCTCCGCCGTCGTCGGTACGTCTCCGGTCGAACGCTCGTTCGGCAAGCCGACCATCCTGACCACCGACGGCGAAACGCATAGACAGCTGCGCCAAGGCGTCGATCCGAAATACCGGCCGCGCACCGTCGCCGCCTATGCCGGCGATCTCGTACGGTCGATTGCCGAACCTTTTCTCGACCGGATCGCCGAACAAGGCTCCGCCGAGCTGATGGCGGATTATTTCGAGCCGGTGTCGACGCTCAGCCTGGCGCGCTCGCTTGGCCTTGCCGACATCGACATACCGACGCTGCGCCGCTGGTTCTATGGCCTTGCGCAGGGCGCCATCAATTTCGAGAACGACCCGAAGCGGCAAGAGATCGCCGACGCGATCAGCGCCGAGGTCGGCGCAGCCATCCGGCCGACTCTGGATACACTTGCGCGCGCACCCGACGACTCGGCGCTATCGCATATGCTGCATGACGGCATGCCGGAAGGCACGACGCGGCCGATCGATTCCTTGATGCCAAGCATCAAGGTCATCCTGCTTGGCGGCATGCAGGAGCCCGGACATGGTGCCGGTTCGATCCTCGCCGGCCTGCTTGCGCATCCCGAACAAGTGCGGCAGGTGCTCGCCGATCCCGAGACCTTTGTGCCCAGGGCTGTCGATGAAGGCTTGCGCTGGGTGGCGCCGATCGGCACCCAGACGCGGCAGACGACGCGGGCGGTCGAGCTTGGCGGCGTAACGATCCCTGCCGGCGCCGCGGTCGCTGCACTTGTCTCCTCGGCAAGCCGCGACGAGAGCCGCTTTGCCGATCCAGACCGCTTCGACATCAACCGCAGGGAAGGCAATCATGCCGCCTTCGGCTTTGGTCATCATTTCTGTTCGGGCCGGTTTTTCGCGCGCGAGCAGATGTGCCTTGCGTTAAGGCTGCTGCTCCTGCGCTTCCCCGATCTCAGCCTGGTGCCAGGCAAGGTGCCGGTGTTTCGCGGCTGGGAATTCCGCGCGCCAACCACGTTGTATGTTTCCCTGGGAGTCCGCCACCAATGATCAGCCAGAATGCCATCGACGCGCTGCGCAAGACGGAGATCGGCGAGCGGGGCTTGTTTATCGACGGCGTACAGGCCGCAGCGACGAGCGGCGCGACGCTGGCGGTGATTTCGCCGATCGACGGCCGCCCTTTTGCCAGCATCGCCGACGGCAATGCCGCCGACATTGATCGCGCGGTGCGATCGGCGCGAAAAGCATTCGAGAAGGGTTCATGGTCGCGCGCCGCCCCTGCCTTTCGCAAGAAGGTGCTGACGAAATTTGCCGAGCTGATCGAAGAAGATGTCGACGAGCTGGTCGTGCTTGGCGTGCGCGACAACGGCACCGAGATCGGCATGGCCTACAAGGCCGAGCCACTGTCGGCGGCCGGCACCATCCGCTACTACGCCGAGGCGATCGACAAGGTCTATGGCGAGATCGCGCCGACGGCCGACAATGTGCTCGGGCTGATCCACAGGGAGCCACTCGGTGTCGTCGGCGTGATCGTGCCGTGGAACTTCCCGCTGATGATCGGCGCCTGGAAGATTGCGCCCGCACTGGCCACCGGCAACAGCGTCGTCGTCAAGCCGCCGGAGATCGCGTCGCTGACCTTGCTGCGGCTGGCCGAACTCGCAAGCGAGGCTGGACTTCCCGAAGGCGTGTTCAACGTCGTTACCGGTCATGGTGCTGTCGCCGGCGAAGCGCTTGGCCTCCATATGGATGTCGACGCCATCGCCTTTACCGGATCGGGGCCGGTCGGCCGGCGGCTGCTCGAATACTCCGCCCGTTCCAATTTGAAGCGGGTCTTCCTCGAGCTTGGCGGCAAGTCGCCCAACATCGTCTTTGCCGACGCTCCGGACCTGAAGCAGGCGGCGGTCGTCTCGGCCAACGGCATCTTTCGCAATTCAGGCCAGGTCTGCGTGGCGGGCTCGCGTCTGCTCGTCCAGTCGTCGGTCTATGATCTTTTCATGGACGAACTTGTCTCGGCAACCACGCGGCTCAAGGTCGGCGACCCGCTCGATCTCGCCAGCGATATCGGTGCGGTATCGAGCGCCGAACAGCTGGACAAGAATCTCGGCTTCGTCGCCATGGCGCAAGCCGAAGGCGCCCGTCTCGTCGCCGGTGGCGAACGGATACTGACCGAGACTGGCGGCAGCTACATGGCGCCGACGATCTTCGAGAACGTGACGCAAGAGATGCAGTTGGCGCGCGAGGAGGTGTTCGGACCGGTGCTCGGCGTGATGCGCTTCGGGACCGAGGAGGAGGCGGTGCATCTCGCCAACTCCACTGTCTACGGACTTGCCTCGGCGGTGTGGACCGCCAATCTTTCCACGGCCCATCGCATGGTGCGCGCCATCAACGCCGGTGTCGTCCACGTCAACACCTATGGCGGAGCCGATATCACCGTGCCGCTTGGCGGCGTCAAACAGTCCGGTTTCGGCCGTGACAAGTCGCTGCATGCGCTGGAGAAATTTGTCGACCTCAAGACCGCCTGGATTGCGCTCTGAGCCTCGCGGAAAGGCCAGCATATCTGCTCTTTTCGTCAAGCTTGGCCTCAGAAACGCCACGCTGGTGCTGGTTGGCGGCGATCGCGTCACCGCTATCGGCAGTTCCGACTAGCGTGGTGTCGTGGGTCCTGGTTTTGCGCGGAAAGCCGTGTTGCGGCCGGCCGGTATCACGGCGTCCTACTCCGTTGTGCTCGCTTTTTTTCTGCGCCGATTGGTGTGCGACTGGGCGACGGCCATTCGTAATTCGGGTGTGATCTCCAAAGGCGCATTCTCTGTCCCATGCGGGTCTTGCAGCCCCTGGACGTGGACGGTCGGGAATGGGAGTTCGATGCCCTGCTCCTTGAAGGCCTGGCGGAGGCGCAAAAAGAACCTGCCTTTCATGCTGAAGGCGCCTCCAGGTCTGGTCGTAACCTTGACCCTCAAGACGATGCCGTACTCGCCGAACTCCTGCACGCCCTGCATCTTGATCGGTTCGATCACCCAGTGTTTGAACTCCGGATCTTCGGCCAGTTCCAGGCCAATTCGCTTGATCAGTTTGCGAGCAAAGTCGATATCGGTGTCATAGCCAACGGTGATGTTGAATTTGTCGGTGACCCAGTCACGGCTCTGGTTCTGCACGGCGCCGAGTTCACCGAAAGGTATCGTGAACAGCGGACCACGATGGTGGCGCAGCTTCACCGAGCGCAGCGAAAAGCTCTCCACCGTACCCCTGTAGCTGCCCGATGAAATGTATTCGCCGACACGGAAAGCATCGTCGAGCAGATAAAACACGCCAGAGATCACGTCCTTGACGATGGTTTGCGCGCCAAAACCCACGGCGACGCCGACGACGCCGGCGCCGGCGATCAGCGGGCCGATCTGGATTCCGATCGAAGCGAGCATCATCAGCACCGCCATCACGATGATCACCGCGAGCAGAATGTTCTGAATGATCGGCAACAGCGTGTGCAGCCGCGCCTGATGCGGATCGAGGGTGAGGATGTCCTCCTCGCCCATCACGGCTTGCGGTATCGCGACGCCCAGCTTTCGTTCGATCAAGGCTTTGATGATCGACCAGCCGAAATCGGCAGCAAGGGCAATGACCACGACGTTGATCAAGCCGCGCAATATGAGCATGGTGGTCGTATCGCTGCCGCGCATGGATTGCATGTCCAGGCCCAGTACGCGTGCGAGAAGGTAAGCCGCCGCGAGGATGAAAATCATCCGGATACCGCGATCGATGACAGCGATCGTTACCGCCGGGATCGTCGGCCGGCCCGCATCTTCCGAACCGGGCCGCAGGACGAAATTAACCCCGCGCTCTGTCAGCACAATTGCCAAAGGCAGGAAGAATGCGGTGAATGTAAACCAGAAGAATGTGTAGAGGCCGGCAATGCGTTCGAGGAACAGAACGACGAAATAAGCCGTCAACAACCATGTCACTGCCGTGTGACCGCTGTGGCGCGCGCCGTCTCGCTCCGTTCTTGGCCGACGCCAAATGGCCAGCAGGAAGAGCAACAGCAATATGAAATCGGCGCCGACGGACAGGACCATCATTCCGTCCTGGTCTATGCCGAGACCCGGCAAGAGGACAAACGCGGCGGCGAAGAAGGCGAAAACGCCGACGATCCGGGGCAGCCAATAAGCCCAATGGTCAGCAGCTCCGTCGGTGATCGGCAGGGCACGAACCTCGATGGCGTGCTCGACCTCCATGAAAGAAGGGACGAGTGTGGCCATCACGTATAGGCGCACAGCCCACGTAAAGACCGCAGCCATCAGAAATGTCAGCACAATCTCGCGGATGAGCGCTGGCCAGTCGAACAGCATGAACGCACCGGCGCTGCCCAGCGCGAACGAGCCGATCATCATGCTGGAATAAAGCGTGCGGCCGCCGATCTTCTTGGCCCGCCCGATGGGCGTATCTCTGGGTTGCGCGATGATCCAAAGACGAAATGGACGGGTGAGCTTGTATATTGCCCAGGTGAGCGCCAGGCCGGCAGCGATAAAGATCGCAATCAGCACCAATATGCTGACGGGGCCCTTGCTGGACATATCGTCCATGGTATTGGCCCGGACGCGCGCGAACTGGTCCGGCAGCGAAGGCAAGGTTCGCACGATCTTTTCGATGTGATGCTTGATCCGATCGAGCGTCGAGGATGCCATAGTATTCATCTGGCCCGGTGCGGCCACGGCGTCGGCCGGCGGAGCGCTAGTCTCGGCAGGCGCTTCCGTCGATCCTGCGCCCTGATTTCGTTGCTCGGCCACCCAGGCCTTCACCGACGGATCGTCGAGAAGCTCGAACAGCTGTTTGACCTTGTCGGGCGTGACGGCGGCCGGTGCCTGGGCCTGTGCCGGACCAGCCAACAGGAGGGCGATGCCAAGGACGAGCGGCCCGGCTATCAGGACGAACATCGCCGTCAGGTTCCCGGGACGCCGTGCTGGGCGCGCCGGCTCCCTGGCCCCCAATCGTCGTTTCATGAGCAGCATCGTGCGGTAACCTTCCGGTCAGATCGGCGAGCAAGGACAGCTATGTCCGTCGTTGCCCCCACCTTTAACAAGCCGATGTTGCGGTGCAAGTCTCATCGCACCTAGACCGTTGGGTAGGGCACCAGGCGACCAGCAAGGCTGTCATCACCAGTGCCAGCGTTGCGCTGCATTCCTTGTCCCGACCACCTAGACCGGGTCATTGTCGGTCGTCGGTTGCTCCGCGGCGGGAGCCTGTGACCATGCCGCATTGCACAATTTTGCGACCTTGCCCACAATGCACGCATGGTCCGCAGCTCACTCGCCGTCCTGGTCATCGACGAAAACCGTATCCGCGCCGCGATCATCGAGGCAGGTTTGCGCGAGGCCGGCCATGAGCGGGTCACCGTCATCCACGACGTGACCGGCATTGCGCGGCGGATCGCCGAGATCGAGCCGGACGTCATCGTCATCGACCTGGAAAACCCGAACCGCGACATGCTGGAAAACATGTTCCAGCTGTCGCGTGCGGTGAAGCGGCCGATCGCCATGTTCGTCGACCGATCGGACCAGGCATCGATCGAAGCGGCGGTCGATGCCGGCGTTTCGGCCTATGTCGTCGACGGCCTCAGGCAAGAGCGCGTCAAGCCGATTCTGGACATGGCGGTCAGCCGCTTCAACGCTTTCTCGCGCATGGCGCGCGAGCTGGAAGAGGTTCGAGGCGAGCTTGAGAGCCGCAAGGTGATCGACCGTGCCAAGGGCATCCTGATGAAGTCGCGCGGCCTGACCGAAGAGGCCGCCTACACGCTGCTGCGCAAGACGGCGATGAACCAGAACCGCAAGATCGGCGACATTGCCCAGAGCCTGGTGACTGCCGCCGGGCTGCTCGGGCCGTCGGAGGACGAATGAGCATGAGCGCCGAGCACCAGATCACCGCCGGCTTCATGCCGCTCTTCGACAGTGCCGTGCTGGTTGCGGCGGGTGAGCTTGGATTTGCCGCGCGCGAGGGCATCGATCTCACACTGCACCGCGAGACCTCCTGGGCCAACATCCGCGACCGCATCGCCATCGGCCATTTCCACCTGGCGCACATGCTGGGGCCGATGCCGCTCGCCTGCAATCTCGGGCTGACGCCGCTTGCTTCCGAGACCATCGTGCCGTTTTCGCTCGGGCTTGGCGGCAATTGCGTCACCATCTCCGACGCCGTCTGGGAAGGCATGGCGGCACACGGCGCCATACCCGATCTCGAGCCCGCGCGCGCGGGCGCAGCCCTTCGTGCCTTCATTCGCGAGCGCGCCGGGGCTGGCGGCGATCCGCTGCGCTTTGCCGTGGTGCACCCGCATTCGGGGCATAATTACGAACTGCGCTACTGGCTTGCCGGATGCGGCATCGATCCGGAGCGCGAGATCGAGATCGTCATCGTGCCGCCGCCCTTCATGGCCGATGCGCTGGCCGCTGGGCGGATCGACGGCTACTGCGTCGGCGAGCCCTGGAACAGCGCCTCGGTCGCTGCCGGCACCGGCCATATCGTCACCGTCAAGGCGCTGCTGTGGCGCAACAGTCCGGAGAAGGTGATCGGCGTGCGCAAGGCCTGGTCGCAGGAGAACCCGGTCGCGCTGGCAGCATTGCTGCGCGCGCTGCATCATTCGGCGCGCTGGTGCCAGGATCGGGGCAACCACGCCGAACTGGCTGGTGTGATGGCTCAAGCTGGCTTCCTCGGCCTGCCACCAGCTGTCCAGATGCCGATCCTGACCGGCCATCTTGAACTGGGCGGCGGCGCCGAACTGGATGTCGACGACTTCTTCCTGCCCTTCGACAAGGCGGCGAACTTTCCGTGGAAGAGCCATGCGCTGTGGTTCTATACGCAGATGGTGCGCTGGGGGCATGTCGAGCACACGCCGGAAAACCTTGTTATCGCCCGTGACTGCTACCGTCCCGACCTCTACCGCTCGGCGCTAAAGCCGCTTGGCGTTGCACTTCCCGGCGCCAATGCGAAGGTCGAGGGCGCGCTTAAGGTCGCCACGGCTGTCGGTGCGACCGGGGCAGGCCTGGTGCTTGGGCCGGACGGCTTCTTCGACGGTCAGACCTTCGACCCCGACGAGATCGACGGCTACATAGGGCGCCAGAAAGCGGCTCGCGCGGAAGCCTGATCATTCTCGCGCCATTCTTGTGCATTGCACAAAAAATGTGCGTGCGATTGCTGTAGTGAACAATCTTTGATCTGCTTGCGATGTCGCCTCGCGTGCCGGCATCTGGCGCGTAATGTTGATTTCATTTAGGTTTTTCGTTTCACCCAAAACTGGCACGGTTCCTGCTTTGAATTAGTCAGGCCCTTCGCGGGTCACGGAACAGGCGTCCAATGGCGGGCGCCACAGGCAAAGCTGCCGCTCAGGTCAACGACGCGATCCCGGATGTACGGACGCGCGAGGCCTGGACGGCGGCTTTTTTGTTTTGGGCCACTCGACGAAGCCCTCGCGTTCAACCGGAGATCACGATGAAAGAAAAAATAGGGAAATGGATCGGGACGGGAACATCGCTCAAGGATGTGACGCGCCGCGATTTTCTTGTCAGCAGCGCCATGACGGCCGGCCTGTTCGTGGCGGCCCGCAAGCTCTTCCCCTCGGGCGCCTATGCCGCCACGACCGCTCCCGAGATCACCGGCGCCAAGCTCGGCTTCATCGCGCTGACCGACGCGGCGCCGCTGATGATCGCCAAGGAGAAGGGGCTGTTCGTCAAGTTCGGCATGCCCGACGTCGAGGTGCTCAAGCAGGCCTCCTGGGGCGCGACGCGCGACAATCTGATGCTCGGCGGCGCAGCCAACGGCATCGACGGCGCTCACATCCTGACGCCGCTGCCCTATCTCATGCACATCGGCAAGGTGACGCAGAACAACCAGCCGATGCCGATGGCTATCGTGGCGCGGCTCAACTACGACTGCCAGGGCATTTCGGTTGCGCAGGAATACGCCGGCACCGGTGTCGGTCTCGACGCCTCCAAGCTGAAGGACGCCTTCGCCGCCAAGAAGGCGGCTGGCAAGGAAATCAAGGCCGCCATGACATTCCCGGGCGGCACGCATGATTTGTGGCTGCGCTATTGGCTGGCCGCCGGCGGCATCGATCCCGACAAGGACGTCTCGACCATCGTCGTGCCGCCGCCGCAGATGGTCGCCAACATGAAAGTCGGCAACATGGACGTGTTCTGCGTTGGCGAACCGTGGAACGAACAGCTCGTCCACCAAGGCGTTGGTTTCACCGCCGCCACCACCGGCGAACTGTGGAAGGGTCATCCCGAAAAGGCGCTCGGCCTGCGCGCCGAATTCATCGACAAATACCCGAACGCCACCAAGGCGATCGTGATGGCCGTCATGGAGGCCCAGCAATGGTGCGAGGCCACGGAGAACAAGGACGAGATGGCCGCCATCATCGGCAAGCGGCAATGGATGAACGTGCCTGTCGCCGACATTATCGGCCGCCTCAAGGGCGACATCAACTACGGCAATGGCCGCGTGGCCACCGGCACTGACCTCTACATGAAATTCTGGAAGGGTGGCGTCTCCTATCCCTACAAGAGCCACGACAGCTGGTTCCTCGCCGAAAACATCCGTTGGGGAAAATTCGCGCCGACCACCGACATCAAGACGCTGGTCGATCAGGTCAATCGCGAGGATATCTGGCGCGAGGCGGCGAAGGATCTCGGCGTTGCCGCAGCCGATATTCCGGCCTCGTCGTCGCGCGGCGTCGAGACCTTCTTCGACGGCAAGATTTTCGACCCGGCCAACCCGTCGGCCTATCTCGACAGCCTGAAGATCAAGGCATCGGCTTGACCAGCGCAAACGGTGCGTTGCGCCGTTTGTCGCCCCAGCGCAACGGCGCTTCGCCGTTGTCGCCCGCATCGACCCCGGAGTTATTGTCAGACATGTCCATCCAAGCCATTGAGGAAACCACGGTGAAGGCGTTCCCCGCGAAGCCTGCCGCGGTCATCGCTTTCACCGCCAAAGCGCGGCGCCGCTTCGACCCGATCGCGATCGCCGGCAGGCTGGCCACCGCCCTGGTGCCGCCGGTCATCGTTATCGCCTTCATGCTGGTCGTGTGGCAGATCGCCTGCTCGTCGCCGACCGCCAGCCTACCGCCGCCCAGCCAGGTGTGGAACGAGGCCTATGACCTGATCGCGCATCCGTTCTTCAACAACGGCCCGCAGGATATCGGCCTTGCGTGGCGGGTGCTGATCTCTCTGCAGCGCGTCGCCATCGGCTTCGGCCTGGCGGCGATCGTCGGCGTCGCGCTCGGCGCCCTGGTCGGCCAGTCGATCTGGGCCATGCGTGGCCTCGATCCGGTGTTCCAGATACTGCGCACCGTGCCGCCGCTGGCCTGGTTGCCGCTGTCGCTGGCTGCTTTCCGCGATTCCAGCCCGTCGGCGCTGTTCGTTATCTTCATCACCTCGATCTGGCCGATCATCATCAACACCGCCGTCGGCGTGCGAAACATTCCGGAAGACTACCGCAACGTCTCGCGCATCTTGCGGCTCAACCAGTTCGAATTCTTCGTCAAGATCATGGTTCCGGCCGCCGCACCCTACATCTTCACCGGCCTCAGAATCGGCATCGGCCTGTCCTGGCTCGCCATCGTCGCCGCCGAAATGCTGACCGGCGGCGTCGGCATCGGCTTCTTCATCTGGGACGCCTGGAACTCGTCGCGGCTGCCCGACATCATCGTCGCGCTCGCCTATATCGGCGTCACCGGCTTCTGCCTCGACCGCCTGGTCGCTGCGGTCGGCGCTTTCGTCACCCGCGGCACAACGGCAAAGTGAGGAGAGGGCGATGACGGCCTATCTGAAGCTCGACCATATCGACAAATCCTTTGCCCGCGGCGGTCAGGTCAGCGAGGTGCTCAAGGACATCAGGCTGACCATCGACAAGGGCGAATTCGTCTCCATCATCGGCCATTCCGGCTGTGGCAAGTCGACCTTGCTCAATCTGATCGCCGGGCTGACCAAGGTTTCCGCCGGCGCCGTGCTGCTTGAAAACAAGGAGGTCGACAGCCCCGGACCCGAGCGCGCCGTGGTGTTCCAGAACCACAGCCTGCTGCCATGGCTCACCGTCTACGAAAACATCAGCCTGGCGGTGTCGAAAGTCTTTGGCCGTTCCAAGAGCAGGACCGAGCGACATGACTGGATCATGCGCAATCTCGATCTCGTGCAGATGGCCCATGCCAAGGACAAGCGGCCGGCCGAAATATCGGGCGGCATGAAGCAGCGCGTCGGCATTGCCCGGGCGCTTGCCATGGAGCCGAAGATCCTGTTGCTCGACGAGCCGTTCGGGGCACTCGACGCGCTGACGCGCGCCCATCTGCAGGATGCGGTTATGGACATCCATTCCAGGCTCGGCTCGACGACGATCATGATCACCCACGATGTCGACGAGGCGGTGCTGTTGTCCGACCGCATCGTCATGATGACCAACGGTCCGGCGGCAACCATCGGCGAGGTGCTTGCGGTGCCGCTGCTGCGGCCGCGTCGACGCGTCGAACTCTCTTCCGACCGCACCTTCCTGCGCTGCCGCGAAGCGGTGCTGAAGTTCCTCTATGAACGCCACCGCTTCGTCGAAGCCGCGGAGTAACGCCATGACCGAAAAACTCGTCATCATCGGCAACGGCATGGCCCCTGGGCGCATGCTGGAGCATCTGCTCGAACAGGCGCCGGGCCGCTACACCGTGACCATCTTCAACGCCGAGCCGCGGGTGAACTACGACCGCATCATGCTGTCGCCGGTTCTCTCCGGCGAAAAGGCCTATGAGGAAATCATCATCCACGGCGACGGCTGGTACATCGCCAACAACATCACCCTCTACAAGGGTCACAAGATCGTCGCCATCGACCGGGCGGCCAAGACCGTCACCTCCGATCACGGCGTCACCGAGCCTTACGACAAGCTCGTCATCGCCACCGGATCGGTGCCTTTCATCATTCCGGTGCCCGGTCACGATCTGCCGGGCGTGCTGACCTATCGCGACCTCGACGATGTTCAGGCCATGATGCTTGCCGCCCAGTCGCGGGCCAAGGCCGTGGTCATCGGCGGCGGCCTGCTCGGGCTGGAGGCGGCAGCAGGTTTGAACGCCCAAGGCATGGACGTCACCGTGCTGCATGTCATGCCGACATTGATGGAGCGTCAGCTCGATCCAGCCGCCGGCTATCTCCTGCAGCGCGCGGTGGAACAGCGCGGCATCAAGGTCATCACCAAGGCCAACACCCAGGCGATCACCGGCAACGGCAAGGTCGGGCAGGTGGAGCTTGCCGACGGCACTATTATCCCGGCAACGCTGGTGGTGATGGCGGTCGGCATCCGGCCGAATGCGGCGCTGGCCAGGGAGGCCGGCATAGCCGTCAATCGTGGTATTGTCGTCGATGCCGGCATGCGCAGCAACGACCCCGACATCTACGCGCTCGGCGAATGCGCCGAGGTCTACGGCCAGGTCTACGGGCTAGTCGCGCCGCTCTACGAGATGGCGCGCGTTGCCGCGAACCAGTTGGCCGGCAACGAGGCAGCGGCCTTCGTCCACATGGACACGCCGACCAAGCTCAAGGTCACCGGCATCGACCTGTTCTCGCTTGGCGACTTCGCCGAAGGCGAGGACCGCCAGGAGATCGTGCTGCGCGATGCCGCCGCCGGCGTCTACAAGCGCCTTGTCCTGAAAGACGACCGCATCATCGGCACCGTGCTTTATGGCGAGACGGCTGACGGCGCCTGGTTCAACGACCTCAAGAAGAAGCAGACCGACATATCGGAGATGCGCGACACGCTCATCTTCGGCCAGTCCTACCAGGGAGGTGCCCCGCTGGACCCTATGGCGGCCGTTGCAGCCTTGCCGGATGATGCGGAAATCTGCGGCTGCAACGGCGTTTGCAAGGGAAAGATCACCGGCGCGATCACGGCCAAGGGCCTGGCTTCGCTCGACGACGTGCGCGCGCACACCAAGGCATCGGCTTCCTGCGGCTCGTGCACCGGGCTGGTCGAGAAGCTGATGGTGCTGACCATCGGCGACAAGTACAACCCGGCCGCCGTGCAACCGATGTGCGGCTGCACCACGCTCGGTCACGACGAGGTGCGCCGGCTGATCATCGCCAAAAGCCTGAAGACCATTCCCGCCGTCATGCAGGAGCTGGAATGGACGACGTCCTGCGGCTGCGCCAAATGCCGACCGGCGCTCAACTACTACCTCGTCTGCGACTGGCCGAACGATTATGCCGACGACTACCAGTCGCGCTTCATCAATGAGCGCGTCCACGCCAACATCCAGAAGGACGGCACGTACTCGGTGGTGCCGCGCATGTGGGGCGGCGTCACCAACGCCGCCGAACTGCGCGCCATCGCCGACGTCGTCGACAAGTTCGAGATCCCGATGGTCAAGGTCACCGGCGGCCAGCGCATCGACATGCTCGGCATCCGCAAGGAGGATTTGCCGGCGGTCTGGGCCGATCTCGGCCAGGCCGGCTTCGTCTCTGGCCATGCCTACGCCAAGGGTCTGCGCACGGTGAAGACCTGTGTCGGCTCCGACTGGTGCCGCTTCGGCACGCAGGATTCGACCGGCCTCGGCATTCGCATCGAGAAATTCATGTGGGGCTCGTGGACGCCGGCCAAGGTCAAAATGGCGGTGTCGGGCTGTCCGCGCAACTGCGCCGAGGCGACCTGCAAGGATGTGGGCGTGATCTGTGTCGACAGTGGCTACGAGATCCATTTCGCCGGCGCCGCCGGCCTCGACATCAAGGGCACCGAAGTGCTTGGCCTGGTCAAGACCGAGGACGAGGCGCTGGAGCTTATCGTGGCGCTGACGCAGATGTATCGCGAGCAGGGCCGCTATCTCGAGCGTATCTACAAATGGGTCAAGCGCATCGGCATCCCCGAGATCAAGCGCCAGATCATGGACGACGGCGCCAAGCGCAAGGCCTATTACGAGCGCTTCGTCTTCAGCCAGAAATTCGCCCAGGTCGACCCGTGGTCGGAACGCGTCTCCGGCAAGGACAAGCACGAGTTCAGGCCGATGGCTTCGGTCGGGTTTGCGCAGGCGGCGGAGTGATCAAAATGGACTGGATATCGATCGGCTCACTCTCCGACATCCCGCGCCGTGGCGCGCGCTGTATCGCTACACCCGAGGGTAAGATCGCCGTCTTCCGCACGCAGGACGATCAGGTCTACGCCATCGACGACCATTGCCCGCACAGGGGTGGGCCGCTGAGCCAAGGCATCGTCCATGGCACCGCCGTCACCTGCCCCTTGCACAATTGGGTCATCTCGCTGGAGACGGGCAAGGCGCTCGGCGCCGACCAGGGCGCGGTGCGCACCATTCCTGTGCGCATCGAGGGCGAGCACCTGTTCATTGCGCTGAAAGCGCTGGCCAGCCGCGCGGCCTGAAGCATGGAACTTGGCGAAGCGCGCGAGGTGAGGACCACCTGCCCCTATTGCGGAGTGGGTTGCGGCGTGCTGGCGAAGGTCGCCGCGGACGGTGAAGTCAGCGTCCGCGGCGACCCCGACCATCCAGCGAACTTCGGCCGGCTCTGCTCCAAGGGCTCGGCCCTCGCCGAAACCATCGACCTCGACGGCAGGCTACTCTACCCGGAAATCCGCGGCCGCCGTGCCGGCTGGGACGAAGCGCTCGATCTCGTCGCTTCGACCTTTTCGCAAACCATCGCCGAGCACGGTCCGGACTCCGTCGCCTTCTATGTCTCCGGCCAGTTGCTGACCGAAGACTATTATGTCGCCAACAAGCTGATGAAGGGCTTCATCGGCTCGGCCAACATCGACACCAATTCGCGGCTATGCATGGCCTCCTCGGTTGCCGGCCACCGCCGCGCCTTCGGCTCCGACACCGTGCCCGGCACCTACGAGGATCTCGAGCTCGCCGACCTGATCGTGCTGGTCGGCTCCAATCTCGCCTGGTGCCATCCCGTGCTCTTCCAGCGCATCGCGGCGGCCCGGGAAAAACGACCGGAGATGAAGGTCGTGCTGGTCGACCCTCGCCGCACCATGACCGCTGATATCGCCGACATTCACCTAGCGATCGCGCCGGATGGCGACGTTGCTTTGTTCACTGGTCTGCTCGCCTGGCTCGGCCAGCACAACGCACTCGACCGCGCTTACATCACCGCCCACACGACCGGCTTCGGGCAAGCGCTCTTCGCTGCCTCGAAACTCGATCTTGCCGGCGTTGCCGCCGCCACCGGCTTGAGCGAAGAGGAGCTTGCCCGCTTTTATAGCCTGTTTGCCACCACCGCAAAGACAGTGACGGTCTACAGCCAAGGCGTGAACCAGTCGTCTTCGGGCACTGACAAGGTCAACGCCATCATCAACTGCCATCTCGCCACCGGCCGCATCGGCAAACCTGGGGCAGGACCGTTTTCAGTGACCGGCCAGCCCAACGCCATGGGCGGCCGCGAGGTCGGCGGCATGGCCAATATGCTGGCCGCCCATATGGAGATCGAAAACCCCGAGCACCGCGACCGCGTGCAGCGTTTCTGGAATGCGCCGGCCGTCGCCCCAAAGCCCGGTCTGAAGGCGGTCGAGATGTTTCAGGCGGTGGCCGCCGGCCGCATCAAGGCATTGTGGATCATGGCCACCAACCCGGTCGACTCGATGCCGGATGCCGATGCGGTCGAGGGGGCGATCAAGGCTTGCCCGTTCGTCGTGGTTTCGGATGTGCTGGCGAGCACGGACACCATGCGCCACGCCCATGTGCGGCTGCCCGCCGCCGCATGGGGCGAGAAGGACGGCACCGTGACCAATTCAGAGCGCCGCATCTCGCGCCAGCGCAGCTTTCTTGCTGTGCCCGGTGAGGCGCGGCCGGATTGGTTGATCGTCGCCGAGGTGGGCAAGCGGATGGGGTTTGACGAGGCGTTTTCCTATTCGTCGCCAGCGGAAATCTTCGCCGGACACGCCGCGCTGTCCGGGTTCGAGAATGACGGCGCACGGGATTTTGATATTGGCGCTTATGCTGGTGTTGATAAGGAGGCCTATGCAGCGCTTGAGCCTTTCCAATGGCCGGCGCCGAGCCCAGCCACCCCCCTCTGGCCTGCCGGCCATCTCCCCCGCAAGGGGGGAGATCAGCCGTCGCCTCGGCCTTCGCCAATTACCAACGATGCAGAAGATATGCCGGCGTCAAAGCTGCCAATCTCCCCCCTTGCGGGGGAGATGTCCGGCAGGACAGAGGGGGGTGTTCAAGCGGGACTTGACCCTTCCAGCACCCGCTTCTTCGCCAACGGCAATTTCTACAATCCCGACCGCAAGGCCCGCTTCATCGCCATTCGTCCCATCGTCGAGACACACACCAGCCCGGACTATCCGCTGATCCTCAACACCGGCCGTGTTCGCGACCATTGGCACACGATGACCCGCACTGGGAAAAGCCCACGTCTCTCCCAGCACATGGCCGAGCCCTTTGTAGAGATCCACCCGGCGGATGCCACGCATCACGGCATTGGCGACGCCGACATCGTGCGCGTCTCCAGCCCGCGCGGCGATGTGCTGGTGCGCGCGCTGGTGACGGCACGCCAGCGCCAGGGCAGCGTGTTTGCGCCGATGCACTGGACTGACCAGTTTTCGGCAAAAGGCCGGCTCGACACGCTGACCGCGCCTCTGACCGATCCGGTTTCCGGTCAGCCTGCGCTGAAACATGTCGGCGCCCGCATCGAGAAGTTCGCCGCGAGAGCCTTCGGCTTCGCCGTGGTGCGCCGCAAGCCGGTGGCGGTCGCAGCAGATTACTGGGCCGTGGCCAAATGCAAGGGCGGCTGGCGGGTGGAGCTTGCCTTTGCTGACGACGACATCGACTGGGCCGGTTTTGCTGGTTCGCTTTTCGATGTTCCCGTAGCCGATACGCTCGCTTATCACGACCGCGATACCGGCCAGCATCGTATTGCTGCCTTCGACGACCAGCACCTCGCCGGGGCTTTGTTTATCGCGTCGGGACCGGTGGCGGTTTCGCGGGGTTGGGCGGCACAGCAACTCCAGGAGGTTCACACCAGCCAGCGCGAACGCTTCAGGATCGTCGCCGGTCGCGCCGGCGCCGATCGGCCCGATGCGGGCGCGACCGTCTGCTCCTGTTTCAGCGTCGGGGTCAACCAGATCGCGGCGGCAGTGGCAGCCGGGTGCGCGACAGTCGAAGCCATAGGCGGCGCCCTGAAGGCCGGCACAAATTGCGGCTCCTGCCGGTCCGAGATCCGGGCGGTCATCCAGGCCAATCGGGTTCAGGCTGCGGAGTAGATGCGGCTGGCTGGGGAGGGGATCTGACGATATCCTCTTGGGCCACCATGGTCATCGATTGCGGAAGGTGGTGGCGGTCCTTTTCGGGCCGCCATGAGCGCGCCGGCAGGGGGGATCACCTGGCTTGGCTGTCTAATCCAGCCGGTCGCGCAGGATGCTCCAGGGGAGCAGCATATTCGGTGCATAGCGCACGAGCTTATGCAGCGGGATCGGCGCTGGCGGCGCGAAGGGGAGCGGCAGATCGCGGGCGTCCGTTCCGCTCGCCCAGTCCGCCAGCACTTTGCCCATTGCCGTGGTCATGGCGATGCCGCGACCGTTGCAGGCGAAGCCGGCGATCAGGCCCGGGCCGAGGTCGATGAGACGCGGCAGGAAATCCGGCATCACCGCCGCCACGCCTGTCCAGCTGTAGGCAAGCGGCGGCAGGTCAGGCAAATCGAGATGCCTGGCGAGCCGTCGCCAGATCGTTTGCGGCATGCGCGTCTCGGCGCCGGCTCCGACGACATGCATGCCGCCGCTGATCAGCCGGTTCTGGCCATCGAAGCGGCACGTGAACAGGTTGCGCCTGGTGTCGCCGACGCCCTGGCCGCCGGGCAGCAGGCGCGCGCGTATGGCCCGCGACAGCGGCGCAGTGGCGATCTGGAAGACTTTCAGCGGGATATAGGTCCGCGCCAGTGTCCGGTTCAGTGCCCCGCCATAGGCGTTGGTGGCGATCACCACCTTGCCCGCACGCACGGCGCCGGATGCGGTCGTCAAGGTCCAGCCATCCGCAGCGCGGTCAATGGAAGCGACGCGCGTCTGCTCGAAGATCCGCGCGCCGGCTTTTTCGGCGGCATCGGCTAGGCTGCGCGCATACTCGACCGGATTGAGGACGCCGCCAGATCTGTCCATCCAGCCGCCGGCATAGCCGTCGATGCCGGTGAGCTCCGTGACCGCCATGGCATCGAGCGCAACGGTCGGCCTGCCCCGCGCCGCCCATTGCTCGGCGCGCGATCGCGTTTTTTCCAGCGCGGCGGACGAATGCGCCGGCTGGATCCAACCATTCTGCACAGCGTCGCATTCGATGCCGTGCCGCTTGATCAGCCCGAAGACCAGGTCGGCGCTGCCGGCGGCGAAGTCAACCAGGCGCCCGCCGCGCTCGGGTCCGAGTTCGGCGATGATGTCGTCTGGATCCCGCTTGGCGAAGTTCGGAACGACGAAGCCGGCATTCCGGCCGGTCGCAGCCCAAGCAAGGAATTCGGCTTCGAGGACCGCGACCGAAAGCCCTTTCTCGGCGGCATGCAATGCCGTCGACAGGCCGGAAAAGCCGCCGCCAACGATTGCGAGATCGACGTCGAGCCCGCCTTGCAGCGTGCCCCGGTCGCGGCGGTTGCGGCTGACGGCATGCCAGAGTGAAACGCCATGCACGTCTTGCCGGATCATGGCATTCATGGCCCGGCCTCGTTCTCGCTGGCCGCCGCCTTTGTCTGTTTGCCGGGCTTCGGCCGGCGCGGTCGGTCGCCGAACAATCCGTTCGGCCGGATCAGCAGGATGACGCAGAGCATGACGCCGATGGCGACGATCTGCAGTGAGGCCGCGCGTGCCTGCTGCTCGGGCGCAAACAGCACGCTGGTCAGCGTGCCCGACCCCGCCCATATCGCCCAGACCAGGATGCTGCCGGCGATGGCGCCGGCATTGCTGCCCGAGCCGCCGACGATCAGCATCACCCAGACCTGGAAGGTCAGGATCGGCAGGTAATTGTCCGGCGCGATGAAGCCGGTGAAATGCGCCTGCAAAGCCCCTGCCAGCGCCATGATGGCGCCGCCGACGGCGAAGGCCTGAACGCGGTAGAAGCGCGCGCTCTTGCCCAGCGAAATCGCCGCTCGCTCGTCCTCGCGCAGCGCCTTGAGCACGCGGCCCCACGGACTGCGCGACAGGTGCTCCAGAGCGAGATAGGCCATCAGCGTCACCGCCGAAACGACCGCAAGGTTCGACAGGTTGAACAGCAGCGGCGTCTCGGCAAGGCCGCCGAACGGGCGCGGGATGAAACCGATGCCGAACGGGCCGCCGGTGAGTTTCTGCGCGTTGAGCGCGACCAGCTGCACGACGACGGCGACGCCGAAGGTGGTGATCGCCAGGTAGTCGGATCGCAGACGCAGCGTGGCCATGCCGGTAAGTGCTGCGGCGATACCGCCGACGACCATGGCGCCCGCCCAGCCGACCAGGATCGGCAGACCGAAGCCGCCGAAGCGCGCGGCATCGTCCGGGGTCGTCAGTAGCGCCGATGTATAGGCGCCGATGGCGACGAATCCGGCAAGGCCGACATTGAAAAGGCCAGTCAGCCCCCACTGCAGATTGAGCCCCAGTGTGACCAGCGAAAAGATCAGTGCGGTGGTCAGGAAGAATGCGCCGTAGCCGAGCAGGTCCATCAGCGTTCCCTCACACCAAACAGGCCGATCGGCCGCACGAACAGCACCGCCATCAGGATGATGAAGGAGATTGCGGCGCGCCATTCGGCGCCGATCAGCTGCACCGCACCGGCTTCGGCAAGACCGATGATCAAGCCGCCGAGCACGGCGCCCGGTATGCTGCCGATGCCGCCCAGGATGGCGGCTGCGAACATCGGCAGCAGCATGTCGAAGCCCATGAACGGGCGGATCTGCACCAGAATGCCGATCATCACGCCGGCCACGCAGGCCAGCGCCCCGCCGATGATCCAGGTGACGCGCACCACGGAGGCAACATCGATGCCGACGATGCGGGCCAGGGCCGCATTCTGGCTCAGCGCCTGCATGGAGCGGCCGGTCTGCGTGCGTGTCATCAACAGATGCACGCCGAGCACCAGCACTGCGGTCAGCAGCAGCAGCGCGATCTGATCGGGCGTGATGCGGATGCCGAAGCCGACCGGCATGGCGATCTGGATCGCCCGGCTGAAATAGGTCGGGCGTGAGCTGAAGGTGAATTCGAGCAGGCTGCGCAGCGCCATCGAGGCGCCGAAGCTCGCCATCACCACGATGATGGCTTGCCCCTGCGAACGCAGTCGCGAAAACAGCACCTTGTCGAGCAACAGCGCCAGCAGGGCGGTGAAAGCCATGCCGACAACCAGCGCAACCAGCAGCGGCCAGCCGAAGGACAGCGGACCAATGGGCGCCACCTTGCCGAACATCGCGCCGATGGCGCTGACGACGGCGAGCGTCGCATAGGTGCCCCAGGCCATGAAGTCGCCATGGGCGAAGTTCGAGAAGCGCAGGATCGAGTAGGTCAGCGTCACGCCGATGGCGCCAAGGCCGATCATCGAGCCGGTCAGCAGCCCATCGACGACAAATTGCAGGCTCATGCCGCGCCTCCCTTGCCGACGGGGGACGGGCGTTGGCCGAGATAGAGTTCGGCGACGACAGGATCGTTCCACAGTTCGGAAGCAACGCCCTCGTGCCGGTCCTTGCCGTCGACCAGCACATAGGCGCGGTCGCCGATGGCAAGCGCTGCCTTGGCGTTCTGTTCGACCAGCAGGATGGTGACGCCGGACTTGCGGATGCCGGCCAGCATCTCGAACACCGTCGATACGAATTTCGGCGACAGGCCGGCCGACGGCTCGTCGAGCACCAGCACCTTGGGATGGACGATCAGGGCGCGTGCGACGGCAAGCATCTGCCGTTGTCCGCCCGACAGATTGCCGGCGGCGGTGCGGCGCTGGCGGACGAGGTCGGGGAAGGCCGCATACATTTCCTCGATGCGGGCAGGGATTTCGCGTCGCTCGAGGATGCCGCAGGCGACTTTCAGATTGTCCTCGACCGACATCAGCGGAAAGATGTTCTCCGTCTGCGGTACGAAGGCGAGGCCGAGCCGGACGATGGTGTGGGCCGGCGCGGCGGTTATGTCCTTGCCGTCCAGGAACACCGCGCCGCCGGTGATCGGGACAAGGCCGGCGATCGCCTTGATGAAGCTCGACTTGCCGGCGCCGTTGGCGCCGAGCACGACGACGATCTCCCCCTTGCCGACGGTGATCGAGGCGCCGCGCACAATCGGCACGCCGGGCTCATAGCCGGCCTCGAGATTGCGGACGTTGAGGACAGTTTCGCTCATGCCGCACCTCCGAGATAGGCCTCGATGACGCGCGGGTCGCGGGCGACCTCTTCCGCCGTGCCTTCGCTGAGCAACTGGCCGCTCGCCATGACGAGGACGCGATGGCAGAGCCGCGTCACCATGTCGATATTGTGCTCGATCAGCAGAAAGGTGATGCCGTGCGCGTTGATGTCGCGGATGCGGTCGATGATGATCTCGAGCAGCGTCGCGTTGACGCCGGCGGCCGGTTCGTCGAGCAGGATGATCGCCGGATCGGCCATCATGACGCGGGCGAGTTCGAGCAGCTTGCGTTGACCGCCGGAAAGCACGCGCGCCGGTTCGTGCGCCAGCCGAGCGAGCGAGACGAGCTCGAGCAGCTCGAGTGCCTTTGCCCTGGCCGCTCTTTCCTGTGCCGCCACTCGCCAAGGCGTGACGAAGTTGGCGAGCAATTTTTCGCCGGCTTGGCCCTGTGCCGCCAGCATGATGTTTTCGATCAACGTCAGATTGGGCAGCGGGCGTGGGATCTGGAAGGTGCGTCCAAGACCACGGCCGATACGCAGATGAGCGGCTTCGCCGGAGACGCGCGTGCCATTGAGCAGGATATCGCCGCTGGTTGGCAATATGCTGCCGGCGAGCAGGTCGAACATGGTCGTCTTGCCGGCTCCATTGGGTCCGATCAGGCCGAGGATTTCGCCCGCTTTGACATCAAACGAGACATCGCTGACGGCGACAAGACCGCCAAAACGCCTGACGACGTTTCGCGCCGTCAGTACCGGCGCACGGGTCTCCTGCCTTTGGCGCTGCGCTGCATCGCTCATCAAACCCTCTGGCCGAAGACGATCGTTGTCGCCTCCTGATTTTTGATTTGTGATCACACTTGCGTTGATCACGCTATTCGGCTTTAATTTCATTCGCAAGCCGAAAACGGGGCAAATGCCGGTAATGCAGAAGGCTGCCATCGACAAGAACAATGGGACGATCGCAGCCCAGCTTACGCCGGTCGGCCGCGAGACGGTGCAGGATCGCGTCTATTCCGAGTTGCGCCGTGCTCTGATCGGTGGCCTTTTCGAGCCGAACCAGGTGCTGACCATCCGCGGTCTTGCCGATGCGCTGGTCACCTCGACCATGCCGGTACGCGAAGCGCTCGGCCGGCTGATCACGGAAAAGGCACTGGAGGCGCTGCCCAACCGTTCCGTGCGCGTGCCGCCGATCACGCTGGAGCGCATCGACGACCTCCTGCGTGCCCGCTCACTCATCGAAGGCGAAGCGATCGCGCTTGCCGCCAGGCGCATGAGCCCGCGCCAGATCGCGTCGATCGAAGCCATGCTGGGCGAATGGGACGAGATGCGGGCCCTGAAGCACAAGAAGGATATCGATCGCGAAGCGACGCTCAACCAGAGCTTCCATTTTGAGATCTACCGCTGCTGCGGCTCGGCTGTGCTGATCCCGATGATCGAAAGCCTCTGGCTTCAATCGGGACCCTGCATCCGCGTCGCCATCTATGCCTTCTCCGAGGCCGGCGAGGTCGATACCGCGCACTATCACCGCGGCATTGTCGCGGCACTTGCCAAACAGGATGCGCAAGCGGCGCGCGAGGCGCTGGTAGCCGACATCAGCCGCCCCTTCGCCTTCCTGCGCGACAAACTTCAATCGGCGAAGGACTGACATGCCCAAGCCCGCCATCGGCATCACAGAACCACGCTCGAAGCTTTCCGTGACGGCGCTGCTATTGCCCGAAAAGGCGCCGGAGAATGCCGCCTTCCTGCTGGCGTATCTGGCGCAGCCACGCATCATCCCAGGCATCCATGCGATGTGGACAGGACCGGAAATCTCGTGCCCGGTTCCGTCAGCCGATCTCCACGGCCAGGCCTATGCCCAGTCTTTGCCACCGGAGAATGCAACGCTGACGCCGCAGCCCGGCGATATCGTGCTGTCCTATGTGCCGCCACGCGTGTGGGGCGGCAATCCCAATGCCATCTTCGATATCGGCCTGTACTACGGGCAGGGGGCGCGGCTGCTGTTCCCGATCGGCTGGCTGGCCGGCAGCGTGGTCGCGCAAGTGCTTGCCGGAGAGCGCGATCAGTTTGCCGCCGCCTGCGGCGTTATCCGCCGCAACGGCGCCTGTGACATCACCTTCAGCCTGGTGGAGGCCTGAATGGCCGACGACAGTTTCGAGCTCTTCGATCTGCGCGTCGAAGCGGTCATTCCCGAAGGCAAGCCGGTCTATTGCGGCGCCAGGGCCGGCGACTATTTCGAACTGAAGGGCGAAATGCTCTCGCTGCCGGCAGGGCAGGGTTTTTCGATCTATTCGATCTCGGCCGTGTTGCCGCTCCTGGCGGCAAAGCAGCGCCCGACGCATGCAAATGACTGGATGACCTCGGATGCCGAGATCGCCTGTCCCGATCCCAATTGCGCCAGCCGGCTCCGCATCGTCAGGCTTGCCAAGCGGCGGTTCAGCCATGCCGAAACCACGGCCGTGCCGCTGCCGAAGGAGACCGACAAGGGATGACCGCCAGGACCATCGAACTCAGCCCCGGCTATGCGATCTCGCGAGTCATCCGCGGTGGCTGGCAGCTTGCCGGCGGGCATGGCGCCGTCGACCGCAGCCAGGCGGTGACCGACCTCATCGCCACTTTCGATGCCGGCATCTGGACCTATGACTGCGCCGACATCTACACCGGCGTCGAGGAACTGATCGGCGCCGCGCGCCTGCGGCTGGCCGGCGAGCGCGGTCTCGATGTTGCGGCCAGGATGAAGGTGCACACCAAGCTGGTGCCGGACCTCGAACGACTGGCAGGCATCAGCCGCGACTACATCAGGGGCATCGTCGATCAGTCGCTTCGCAGGCTCAAGACCGAGCGGATCGACCTCGTGCAGTTTCACTGGTGGGATTATGACCAGCCTCGTTACGTCGAGGCGATGGGTTGGCTCGACGAGCTTCGGCTGGAAGGCAAGGTGCGCAATCTCGGCACCACCAATTTCGATACGCCGAGGCTAGCCGAAATCCTCTCCGCTGGCATCCCGCTGGTCAGCCAGCAACTGCAATATTCAGTGCTCGACCAGCGGCCGGCAAACAGCCTTGCGGGCCTTGCCGCTAAGAACGGTGTCCGCTTCCTCTGCTACGGCTCGGTGGCGGGCGGCTTCCTCAGCGACAAATGGCTTGGCGTGGCCGAGCCCTCCACGCCGCTCGAAAACCGCTCGCTGGTCAAATACAAGCTGATCATCGACGACTTCGGCGGCTGGGAGCTGTTCCAGTCCCTGCTCAAGGCGCTGAAAGCGGTCGGCGATCGCCACGGCGTCGACATCGCCACCATCGCCTCGGCATGGGTGCTCGAGCAGCCGCAGGTCGCGGCCGTCATTGTGGGTGCGCGCAACCAGGCACATGCGCTGGCCAATACGAAAATCATGGACGTCGCGCTCGACGCCGACGATCGCGCGCGGATTGCTGCCGCCATCGCACAAGGCACCGGCCTCGCGGGCGATGTCTACGCGCTGGAGCGCGACCGTCATGGCCGCCACGGCTCGATCATGCATTACAACCTCAATGCGGGGAAGAAATGAGCGGAGAGCCTTCCCTTTTTTCGCGTGCCAGCGCTGAAATCATCGACCTGCATCGCTTCTTCGTCGACTGGTTTGTCGCCGCGCGAGCCGACGCTGTGGAGTTCGGCCGCTTCGAGGCTGTCATGGGCGAAGGCCTCACCATGGTGGCGCCGAATGGCCAGATCCTCGATCGCGACGCGGTCGTAGATCATGTCCGGACAAGCCGCGCCACTTGCGACGACGGTTTTGCCATATCGATCGAGGACATCAGGCCGGGTTGGCAGGACGCGGACACGATCGTCATCTTCTACATCGAGGCGCAACTGCGCGCCGGCAAACACAGTCGCCGGCAGTCCAGTGCGGTCTTCACCACCAGTTCATCGGCACCAAACGGCGTCGAATGGCGGCATCTGCATGAGACCTGGCTGCAGGCGCCGGAAGGCTGAACAGGCAAAAGTTCAAACAAGAAAAGGGGAACGGCAATGAAGAAGACGATACTTCAAATCACCACAGCACTGGCTCTCGTGACGATGGCCGGCGCCGCACACGCAGCGGACTGCAAGATCACCGTCGGCCTGGTCATGGAGCTCACCGGTCCGGCCGGCGAATACGGCCAGGCCGGCGCGAAGTCCGTCGAAATGGCCTTCCGCGACATCAATGAAGCCGGTGGCGTACGCGGCTGCGATCTCGCAACCGACACGCGCGACAGCCAGAGCCAGGGCAATATCGCGGTCGATGCCGCGACCCAGCTGGTACAGGTCAAGAAGGTGCCGGTGATCATCGGCGGCATCATCTCCTCGGTGTCGATCCCGATTTTGACCTCGGTCACCGGGCCGGCCAAGATCGTGCAGGTGTCGCCGGCTTCGTCCTCGCCGACGCTGACCGCCCTTGGCCGCGACGGCAAGACCAACGGCATCTTCTTCCGCACCATCACGTCGGATGCGCTGCAAGGCGTGGCCGCCGCCAAATACGCCATCGACAAGGGCTTCAAGAAACTGTCGATCATCCATGTCAACAACGACTTCGGCGTCAACATGGTGGCCGAATTCTCGCGTGCCTACAAAGCGCTCGGCGGCACCATCGTCTCCGACACGCCCTATAATGAAAAGCAGTCGAGCTATGCTTCGGAAGTGACGGCGGCGATGGGAGGCGAGCCGGACGGACTCTACCTCGTCAGCACGCCGGTCGACGGCGCAACGGTCGCCCGCACCTGGATATCGCAGGGCGGCGTGCAGAAATTCCTGCTCAATGACGGCATGAACAGCCCGGACTTCATCGAATCCGTCGGCGCCGATTATCTGAAGGATGCCTATGGTACCTCTTCTGGCACCAGCCCGACGGCATCCACCGACTATTTCCTGAAAAACTACAAGGAGTTTTCGGGCATCGAACCGTCGAACCCGGCAGCCGACCGTACCTATGATGCCGGCGCCATTGTCGGTCTCGCCATTGCCATTGCCGGCTCCGAGGATCCAGCCAAGATCAAGGATGCCATGTACAAGGCGGTCGATCCTGCCGGCACACCGATCTATGCCGGCAAGGACGAGTTCGCCAAGGCGCTCGGCCTGATCAAGGACGGCAAGCCGATCCGCTATGAAGGCGTCATCGGTCCGGTCAGCTTCGACAAATATGGCGACATCACCGGTCCGTTCCGGCTGTGGAAGATCGTCGACGGCAAGGTGACGACCGACGGTGAAATGACAACCGACGACGTCAACGCGCTCCAGGCGAAATTGCAGTAGGCGCCGGTACATTGTCCGGCGCGATCTCCGTTCGATCTCTGGGAGATCGACGCCGGACAAGCAGTCCAACATCGGCGCTAGTTACGCGGTCAAGCGCGAAATCAGCCGGGTCAATATAACGACAGGCGGCTGGCCGGGCATGAAGACCTGCGGATTGGAGAGGGCGCCGACGATATGACCCACATAGTCTGATTTGTCGTAGCCGATTGACGATATCGGGTAGGCGTCGAAATTGGTCAGGGACACATTGTCGAAGCCATAGAGGCGGAAGCGGCTGGGCCGGTTGTCGGGGAAATCCGCCCGGCAGACATCCAGAACACCCATGGCCATCGCGTCGGACGTACAAAAGACCGCATCGGGACAGCCGCGTCCCGTCAGGCCGGCGGCTGCCGCATAGCCCGACTCGTAGGAATAGTCTCCCTGGACCGTCTGCAGCAGTTCAATTCCATGATGCCGGAACGCTTCGAGGTAGTGGCCGATGCGCAGCTGTTCGACCCGCGAGGACGAACGGCCGGTCAGCAGGCTGGCCGTGCGCGCGCGCTTGGCCGCCGCATCCGCCACGGCCTCGGCGATGCCGACGCCTTCATCGGGAATGACGGTGGGTGACAGATCGTCATGCAGTCCGTTCAGCATGATGACCAGGTCCGAGCGAAACATGCGCCGCACCGTCGCTGCATCGGCAAAGTCGGAGAACACCACGGCGGCATCGACATGATAGGCAACGCCGTTGCGCAGAAAATCCTCGACCCCTTCCGCCGAGCCGATGCGGATGAGGATGACCTGCTTGCCGATCGACTGGATTGCGTCGAGCAGCCGGTCGAACAGGTCGAGATCTGAAAGGTCGTGAATGTGGTTGACCACGACGGCAACCAGATTGACGGTCTTGGTGGTCAGGCTTTGCGCCAGGAGATTGGGTTTGTAGCCGAGCTGCGCGGCGGCCTGCACGACACGTTCGCGTTTGTCCGCCGAGACCGGTCGCGGTCCGCTCGACAGCGCACGGCTGGCCGCGGCACGCGACACGCCTGCCAGCCGCGCGACATCGGCGATCGTTGCGACGGCGCCTCGAGTGTGCGCCGATCGGTTACCGGTAGTGGGTGTCACCACAGCGGGTTGAGCGCCGGCGGGTTGGAGTCCGGCCCCCACCACTTCTTGTAGGTCGTCTCATAGGTGCCCGACTGGATGAAGTCGGACACGAACATGTCGAGCCAGCGGACGAATTCGGGATCGCCCTTGGCGACCGCGATGCCGATCGGATCGTTGGAATAGAGGCCAGGCAGCGTCACCAGGCTCGGTGTCTTGGTCGCGAGGTAATCGAGCAGCGAGGAATCCTCGATCGCCGCATCGACGCGCTTCTGTTGCAGCTGCAGAACCCCGTCGGGCGCGAACTGGTCGACATAGACGAGCTCTGCTTCCGGCACGGCCGCCTTGAGGAAGGTTTCGCCCGTGGTGCCGCGGCCGACGACAACCTTCTTGCCGGCGAGCCCCTTGAGGTCGGTTATCCCGGCATCCTTCTGGACGATGACGCGCAGCCCGGCCCGGTTGTAGGGGATGGTGAAGTTGACGGTCTTGGCCCGCTCGAGCGTTGCCGAGGTGTTTGCGACCGCGACATCGATCTGTCCCGACACCAGCATGGAAATACGGGCATCGCCCGAGACGTCGACGAACTCGACCGGCACCCCGAGCTTTTGCGCCAGCAGCGTCGCGACATCGACATCGTAGCCGACAGGGTTGTTTTGTGCATCGCGAAAGCCGATCGGCTCGCCGCCGAGCGATACGCCGATGCGAATGGTGCCGCGTGAGCGGATGTCGTCAATCATGCCGGCAAGGGCCGGAAAAGCCGAACCGGCCACGATGGCCAGCGCGGCGAAGGCACGCAGTACGGTTTTCATGGTTCCTCTCCTTATTTTCTAGTGACGCGTTTTGCTGCCCGCAATTCGGGTGCGGGCATGGAATCCTTCCAGAGCCAGTAGCGGACCTCGCCCTCGCATCTGAAATTCACCACCTCGTGGTTCTGCTCGGCGTCGACGGCGTGGATGACCACTCCGGCCAGGAAGCCGGTGTCGAGTTCAGCCAGTTCCTCGACCGCCAGCGCGACCGCATCCGACAGGGATCGGCCAAGCTTCATGGCCAGCACGACGGTCCGTGCGGTGGCGCAGCGCATCGTCATCTCGCCGGTATGGGTGCACGCCGCCGCACCATAGCGGCTGTCGGCGTAAAAGCCTGCGCCGGGAATGGGAGAATCGCCGAGCCGGCCCGGATATTTCCAGGCCCAGCCCGAGGTCGAAGTCGCGGCATGGATGCCGCGCCGCGCATCCGCCGACAGGAAGACGGTGGTGTCGCGGACCCGCTCGGGATCGGTGATAGTACGGCTGAGCGGCGCCAGATCGATATCGGGGAATTTCGCCAGCTGTTGCGGTGTGAGTTCCTGTTGCAGCCGCTCCCACCAGACGCGCTTAGAGTCCTCGAACAAGACTTCGTCTTCGGCAAAACCGATTTCGCTGGCAAAGCGCCGCGCCCCTTCGCCGGTCAGCATCACATGCGGCAGGCGCTTCATTACCTGCTGCGCCAGGGCAGCGACCGCCAAGGTCCTTGGCACGGCGCCGACTGAACCGACCTCTCTTGTATTGCCGTCCATGACCCCGGCGTCGAACTCCATCTCGCCCAGCATGTTCGGCCAGCCGCCATAACCGACGCTGCGAACCTTGACCTCTTTCTCCACCATGCCGATGCCGGCAACCATCGCGTCCAGGCTGACGGCGCCATCGCGCAGCATTTGCACCGAGGTTTCGAATCCCGGCCATGCTTCGTTGTTGGCTAACAGCAGCATTCCTAGTCCTTGCGCATCTTGGAGAGAAACTGCGCAACCCGCGGCTGCGCCCGGCCGCCGTCCGCGGCGAAGAAACGATCCGTTGGCAGATCGACCACCAGCCTGCCCTTGTCGAGGAAGACGATGCGGTTGGAAATCTCGCGCGCGAATTCGATCTCGTGGGTGACGAACAGCATCGTCGTGCCTTGCGCGGCGAGCTTTGCCAGGATGGCCAGCACCTCGGAAGTCATTTCCGGGTCGAGCGCGCTGGTCACTTCATCGAGCAGCAGATAGCGCGGCTGCATGGCGAGCGCCCGGCAGATGCCGACACGCTGGCGCTGCCCGCCCGACAACTGCGCCGGGTAGGCGTTGGCCCGATCGGCGAGGCCGACGGACTCGAGCAGCTTGCGCGCCAGCGCCTCGGCCTCAGGGCGCGGCATCTTCAGCACCTCGATCGGGGCGAGCGTAATGTTCTGAAGCGCGCTCATATGCGGATAGAGGTTGAACAGCTGGAAAACGGTGCCTGAGCGCTTGCGCGCCTCGGCCAGCTCCTTCGGCTTGCTGACATCGAAATCGTCGACCGTGATGCGGCCCGACTTCAGCTTTTCGAGGCCGTTGATGCAACGGATCAATGTCGACTTGCCGGACCCCGACGACCCGAGGATCGAGACCACTTCGCCGGGCGCGATCGTCAGGTCGACGCCGTCCAGCACAGTGACCTCGCCGAACGCTTTGTGCACGTTTTCGATCTTGAGCATGTTAAAGCCCCCGCCAGGCGCTGTGCGCCCGCAGGCGGTTTTCAAGACGCTCGCCAAGCAGGGCGACCAGCTTTGCCGCGCCATAGTAGAGCAGTCCGACGACGGTCCAGACCACGAACGGCTTCAAGGTCCGCATGTTGAGGATGTGGCCGATCTTGGTCAGGTCGACGACGCCGATGACAGAAATCAGCGACGTCACCTGAAGCTGGTTGACCAGCAGCGCGACGAGCGGGCCGACCGCGAAGGCGGCAGCCTGGGGCGAAACGATATGGCGCAGGACCTGCCACCGGGTCAGGCCGAAGACACGCGCGGCCTCGACCTGCTCGCGTTCGATCGACTCGACCGCCGAGACCGCGATGACATAGACGAATGCCGCGGTGTTCGCCGACAGAGTGATGGTCGCTGCGGTGACCGGCGTCACCCTTATATGCAGCAGCGCCGGCAGGCCGAAGAACACCAGGAACAGCTGCACCAGCACCGGCGAGTTCTTCAACAGCTCCGACAGGAAGGTGACGATCTGGGCCAGAACCGGCACACGGTAGAACCGCACCAGCGCCCAGCTCAGGCCAATCAGCAGTCCGATCAGCGACGTGATGAGAAACAGCGCGACGTTGGTGCCGAGACCTTGCGCCAGCAGGATCAGGTCGTAGGAGGTGAAGTCGCTGAACCGCATCAGTCGACCGCCTCCATCATGTCCCGATTGAGATGGCGGTGGAGCAGGGTGACGCCCAGCGAGACCAGATAGGTCAGGGCCGCATAGGCACAGAGCAGCACCATATAGACCTCGAAGGGCCGATAGGTCTGCGAGACCACGATCTGGGCTGAGCCGGTGAGCTCGTTGAGCGTGATGGTCGAGAGGATCGAGGACGTAAGGATCATGTTGATGAGCACGGATCCGAGCGGTCGCACGGAGGTGCGCAGCGCAATCGGCAGCACGATGCGGGTGAAGATCTTGCGCCTGGACAGGCCGCTCACTTCAGCGGCGTCGATGATGCCCTGGTCGATGGCGAGGATGCCGGCGCGAATGATGTCGGAGGCATAGGCGCCGCCGGCAATCGAAAGCGCCACGACGCCGGTGGTGAAGGCATCGATGTAAATGCCGAGCTCGGGCAGGCCGTAATAGAAGAAGAACAGCTGGACGATGAACGGCACATTGCGGAAGAGATCGACATAGACGAAGGCGATCCGTCGAAGCAGTGCCGAGGCGGAGGTGCGTGCGATCGCCACCAACGCGCCCATGAAGACGCTTCCTACCAGCGACAGCGCGCAAGCCGCGGCCGTGAGTTCGGCGCCGCGCGCCAGAAAACCCAGATGCGGGAGCAGAGTGGACAGATCGAAATGCACCGGCGGTCCCCAGTGAAACCGGTTTCACTCTTTTGGCTTTCGCCTCGTCTGTCAAGATGCAGGGTCTGGTTGCCGGCCTGTGGATTGCATTCGTTGCGATGATTCCGGTTCGCCTCATGCGCGCTATGTCTCAAGCGCCGACAATTCGCCGCCGGCTTTCAACTCGACGACGCCGCCTATGCCAGCCGCGCGTCGCTGCGATGGCGGCTGGGGCGGCGCCCTCGGTTTTGCCGATCCCGGCGCCGGTGTCGGATTCGGCTACGTCACCAACCGCATGCTGGGTTTCGACGACTCCACGCCGCAAGGTGTTGATGATGCCGTTTACGACGCGCTCTGACGTAGGGGCGTTATGTGCGGATATTCGGGTTCCACATGGCGTCCGGCACGATCACCAGCTTGCCGACGAAGTCCTTGGCAATAAAGTCTGCCTGCGCCTTGTGAAAATCGGAGAGCCTGTAGACGCCGCCGACCAGCGGCCGGATTTTCTTCGCTTCGATGTATCCAATGATGCGGCGGAAGTCGGCGCGCGTGCCCTGGCTCGATCCGTGCAGTTGCAGCTGCTTGAGATACATGGTCCTGAGATCGAGCTGCACGACCGGGCCGGCGATGGCGCCGGCGGTGGTGTAGCGGCCTTCGGGCCTCAGGATGCGCAAGAGGTCGTTGAAGATCGCGCCGCCGACGAGATCGGCGACCACATCGATCGGCTGGTCGCCAGTGGCTTCATTCACGGCGGCGGGAAGATCGGCAACCCCACGGGTAATGACCGCTTCGGCGCCGATGTCGCGCACCGCCTGCTCCTTGCCCTTGCCGACGACCGCATAGGGAATGGCGCCGCGCGCCCGCGCCAGCTGCACGATGCCGGAACCGACGCCGCCCGAGGCGCCGGTGACCAGCACGCGTTCGCCGGCTTTCAGCCCGGCGCGCTCCAGCATCTGTTCGCCGGTGAGGTAGGCGCAGCAGAAGGTGGCGAGTTCGACGTCGCTCATGTCAGTATCGACGAAATGCGCATTCTCGCCCGGCACCGTCTGGTACTCGGCGTACCCGCCGTCGCGACCGTGGCCCATATAGTCAATGTCGGCGAGGGAATCGTCGTCGCGGTTGTAGATCGAAAAATCGACCATTACCCGTTCGCCGATACGGCCCGGGGAAACGCCTTCGCCGACGGCAGCGATGGTGCCGACCGTGTCGGTGCCCTGGATGCGCGGGAAGGTAAGCGTGTTGCCTTGCCGCCGCCACGTCGACACGGCGGCAGCGTCCTCCTCCGTGCCATAGGCGCCCTGGCGTACCCAGACATCGGTGTTGTTCATACCGCAAGCGCTGACCTTAACCAGCACCTCGCCGGCGGCAGGCACAGGCACTTTCACATCGCTGCGATAGACGAGCTTTTCCGGTCCGCCATGCCCGGTGAGCAGCACGGCGGCCATGGTGGCGGGGAGGGTCTTGGTCATGGCATTCATGGGTCGATCTCAGAGATTGGAAAACACGCTGTTGACGGCATCGGCGGTTTTCGAAACGACGATGTCGGCTTCCTCACGCGTCAGGCAGAGCGGCGGCGCGAAGCCTAGTATGTCGCCCTGCGGCATGGCGCGGCCGATGACGCCGCTGGCGGCAAGTGCTGTCGCCACTTGCGGCCCGATCTTGAGCGAGGCGTCGAAGAACACCCGGTCGTCCTTGTCGGCGACAAATTCGACCGCCGCCAGCATGCCATCGCCGCGCACGTCGCCGACGTGTCTGTGCCCGCCGACAGCCTTGGTCAGTTCGGCGCGGAAATAAGCGCCGGTCTCACCGGCGTTCGTCACCAGGTCCAGTTCGTCGATCAGTTCGAGATTGGCGACACCTGCGGCGACGCAGATCGGATGCGCGGCATAGGTCCAGCCATGGCCGAGCGAACCGAGCTTGTCGGAGCCCTGCACCAGCACCTGCCACATCTTGTCGGCAACGATGACGCCCGACAGCGGCGCGTAGGCCGAGGTCAGCCCCTTGGCGATGGTGATGAGGTCTGGCTTGATGCCGTAATGGTCGGAGCCGAACATGGTGCCCAGACGGCCGAAGCCCGTCACCACCTCGTCGGCGACCAGCAGCACGTCATACTTCTTCAGCACCGCCTGGATCTTCTCCCAGTAGCCGGCCGGCGGCGGCACGATGCCGCCAGTACCGAGGATCGGCTCGCCGATGAAGGCGGCGACGGTTTCGGGACCTTCGGCCAGGATCATCTCTTCCAGTCTGTCGGCGCAATGCTGCGAGAACTGCTCCTCGCTCATCGAGCGGTCGGCGCGGCGGAAATAGTAGGGCGCTTCGGTGTGCAGGACCGGCGCGCGCGGCAGGTCGAAGGCGTTATGGAACAGGTCGAGCCCGGTCAGTGATCCCGTCATCACGCCCGAACCGTGATAGCCGCGCCAGCGCGAGATGATCTTCTTCTTCTCCGGCCGCCCAAGCACGTTGTTGTAGTACCAGATCAGCTTGATGTTGGTCTCGTTGGCATCCGAACCCGAGAGGCCGAAATAGACCCTCGACATGCCCTTCGGCGCGCGGTCGATGATCATCTTGGCCAGCGTGATCGAGGCCTCGGTCCCGTGGCCGACATAGGCGTGGTAGTAGGCGAGGTTCTTCGCCTGGGTGGCGATCGCGTCGGCGATCTTCTGGCGGCCATAGCCGACATTGACGCAATAGAGACCGGCAAAGGCATCGATGCTCTTCCTGCCATTGTTGTCCCAGACGGTGACGCCTTCGCCGCCGGCCATGATGCGGGTCGGCGATTCACCCCGCGCATGCGTGCCCATATGGGTCGAAGGATGGAAGAAGTGGTCGCGATCCCAGGCATTGAGTTCGTTGGATTGGTCGAGCATTTTTTGACTCCTTGAGAGATGGCCGGACGGACTTATGCGACGTCCAGGCAGAGGTACTTCAGATCGGCGAAAGCTTCGAGCCCATGGCGCGAGCCTTCGCGGCCGATGCCGGATTGCTTGACGCCGCCGAATGGGATCGGCGCGCCGGTGATCTTGACGCGGTTGATAGCGACCATGCCGTAGTCGAGCGCGCGGCCCAGGCGCTGCTGGCGGGCGCCGTTCTCGGTAACGACATAGGCAACCAGGCCATATTCTGTGGCGTTGGCACGGGCGATCACTTCGTCCTCACTGTCGAACGGCGTGACGGCGGCGACCGGCCCAAAGGTCTCCTCGCGCATGATCAGCGCTTCGTCGCTGACATCGGCCAGCAGCGTCGGCTGGTAGAACAGCGGCCCGGCCTGATGCCGCTTGCCGCCGGTGAGACAGCGCGCGCCACGAGCGATGGCATGGGCGACCTGCTCTTCGACCCTTGCGACGGCACGCTCATGCATCAGCGGCCCGATGTCGATCTTGTCGGTAAGGCCGTTGCCGGTGCGCAGCGCCTCGATACGCCTGGCAAAAGCGGCGCAGAAGCGATCGTAGATCGGGCGCTGGACATAGATGCGGTTGGCGGCGAGGCAGTCCTGGCCGGAGGTGGCGAATTTGGCATCGATGGCGATGCTCACCGCCTTGTCCAGATCGGTATCGGCAAAGACGATCAGCGGCGCGTGGCCCCCAAGCTCCATCACCAGCCGCTTCATCGTCGGCGCGCTTTGCGCCGCGATCAGCCGGCCGATCTCGGTCGAGCCGGTGAAGCTTATGGCGCGAACGCGCGGGTCTTCGCACATGCGGCCGACGATGGTTGCAGCCTTTCCGGTGATGACGTTGAAGACACCGGCGGGGATGCCGGCGCGCTCGCCAAGTTCCGCCAGCGCCAGCGCCGACAGCGGCGTCTCGGATGAAGGATGCGCGACGATGGTGCAGCCGGCGGCAAGGGCGGCCGCCGCCTTGCGGGTCAGCATCGCCGCCGGAAAATTCCAGGGCGTGACGACGCCGACAACGCCGAGCGGCTCTCGTCGCACCATCATTTCCGCTTTGGGCAGATGGCTGGTGACGCTCTCGGCGTTGAGGCGCTTTGCCTCTTCGGCATACCACTCGACGAAGGAGGCGGCGTAGTCGATTTCGCCAAACGATTCCTGCAGCGGCTTGCCCTGTTCCAGTGTCATCAGCAGGGCCAGATCATCCTTGGCTGCAACGATCAGCTCGAACCATTTTCGCAGAATTCTGGACCGCTCCTGCGGCAGCAGTGACCGCCAAGCCGGGAAGGCACGCGCGGCGGCACCGATTGCCCTTGTCGTTTGCTGCGCATCGAGCGCGGCGACAAACGCGACCGTCGCGCCTGTGGCCGGATCGGTGACTTCAAAGCTTTCGGCCGCTTCGCTCGCGGTCCAATGCCCATCGACATAGGCAAGCTCGCGCAGCAGCCGGCGGTCGGAGAGGCGGTCGAGCGCCTCATGGCGATGCGAGCGGGCAAAATGCGCGGACATGGTCGAGGCCTCCCGGTTCGGACGATGCGGGAAGACTATCCGTCACATGCAGACAGAGAGACTGTTTCGACGCCCTGAAGGAGAGAGACTCTCTCTATTGTGCCGTCCCGACAGACATTCTCTCCGGGCTTATGCCGACGCCGGCAGCAGATCGGCTATCGGCAGCACGATTTCGTCCTTCACCGTCTTGGTGACGATGTAGGTGAAGTAGCGGTCGATGCCGATCTCGCGCTCCAGCAGGTCGTCGACCAGCCGCTGATAGGCGTCGATGTCGCGCGTCATCACCTTGACCACATAGTCGACGCCGCCGCCCACCGACCAGCAGGCGACGATTTCGGGGATGTCGCGGATGACGCGTTCGAAGCGGTCGAAATCGGCCTGGCGATGGCTGGCCAGCGTCACCTCCATCAACACGGTGGCGACCGGCGCCACCACGCGCATGGCGATCCTGGCGTGGTAGCCCGAGACGATGCCTGCCTTCTCCAGCTTGCGCAGCCGCATCCAGCACGGCGTCGGCGACAGCCCGACCTGTTCGGCCAGCGCCAGCTTGGTGATGCGCCCGTCGCGCTGGATGGCGTCGAGTATCCTGAGGTCGACCGCGTCGAGTTTCGATGTCATCGGCGTCCGCTTTTTGTCGGCATCACCATGACGGCGCATTATTTCGATTGTCAATTGCACTGATTTCGATCTCTATTAAGTCATGACATTATGGCAACCCGACCCTGCGCTCATCCGCCGGCCAGCCTATCAAACGCTGGCCGACCAGTTCGCCCGCGCCATTCATGACGGGCGGCTGGCCAACGGCGCGCGGCTTCCAACGCATCGAAGGCTGGCAGACGATTTAAAACTGTCGGTGCAGACGGTCAGCCGCGCCTACGAAGAACTGATCCGGCGCGGCCTGATTTCGGGCGAGATCGGCCGTGGCAGCTTTGTCCAGACGCAGCGCCGCGACCCGGAGCCGCCCTATCTGCCGGAGCGCCTCGGCGAGGTCATCGATCTGTCAATCCTGAAGCCGGTCTGCGAGCCGATGCATTTGGAGCGGCTGAAGCAGGCGCTGGGCTGGCTGGCCGAAAACCTGCCATCCAGTTCGGCGTTGTCGTTCCGGCCCAACATGGTGTTCCCGCGTCACCGCGCGGTGGCTGTCGAATGGCTGAAACTGTGTGGGCTCGACACCTCCGCACAGAATATCAGCCTGACCAATGGCGCGACCGCCGGGATGACCGTGGCGCTGATGAGCGTTGCGCCGCCGGGATCGACTGTCGCCACCGAGGCTATCGGCCACCACACGCTGGTGCCGCTGGCGCGCTATCTCGGCTTCAACCTGGAAGGCCTGCCGATCGACGGCAATGGCCTGATCCCGGAGGCGTTGAACGAGGTCTGCCGGCTCACCGACATTCGCGCGGTATTCGTGCAACCGTCGGTGATCAACCCGACGGCGACGCTGATGGACGCTCGGCGGCGCGAAGAGATCGCCGCGGTCGCGCGCAAGCACGACATCGCCATCATCGAGAACGATGTGCTGGGTCCGCTGGTCGAGGACCGGCCGCCGCCGGTCGCCGCCTTTGCGCCGGAGCGCACGCTCTACGTCACTTCCTTCACCAAGATCACCGTACCTGGCCTGCGCATCGGCTATCTCGCGGCGCCCGACCGCTATGTCGCCGCCGTTGCCAACCGGCATCTGGTGTCGAACTGGATGGCGACGCCGCTGGTGGCCGAGATCGCCACCAAATGGGTGACCGACGGCACGGCGATGGAACTCGTTCGCTGGCAGCGCGCGGCATTGCGCCGCCGCCAGGACATCGCAGCCGAGGTGCTGGGCGGGGTTGGTTATCGCGCCAGGCGCGACGGGCTGCATGTCTGGTTGCAACTGCCCGCGGACCGTGCCGAGGAAAGCTTCGTCGCCCAGGCCCGCCTGCAAGGCGTGGCGATCGCGCCCGGCACCTCCTTCCGCATCTCGGATGCGCCCTGGCATCCGGCGGTGCGCATCTCGCTCGGCTCGACCACCGAGGGGGAACTGCGCGCCGGCCTCGGCGTTGTCACCAAGTTGCTGCTTGGCGATCCGGAGCATCTGCTGCTCGCAATCTAAGCGGGAATTGCTCTGGAATCATGCAGTGCCGGAAATATTGTCATGATTTTATTTTCCCAATTGACATGATTTGGCGCGTTCCGCATCGTTAAGGGCACAGGCTTCTCCAGCAGGGGAAATTCATTTGTCCTCACCCATCATCAAGGTCGACGCCATTTCGAAGAGCTTCGGCTCGTTCAAGGTACTGGACGGCCTGTCGATGCAGGTCATGCCCGGCGAGAAGCTGGCGCTGATCGGCCCGTCCGGCTCGGGCAAGACGACGATCCTGCGCATCCTGATGACGCTGGAGAAGATCGACGGCGGCCATATCCAGATCGATGGCGAGCAGCTCTACCACATGGAGCGCAATGGCCAGCTGCTGCCCGCCGACGAGCGGCACCTGACCAAGATGCGGCAGAAGATCGGCATGGTCTTCCAGCTGTTCAATCTGTTTCCGCACAAATGCGTCATGGATAACGTCACGCTGGCGCCGATGCTGACCAAGGGCACGCCTCGCGCCGCCGCTGAAAAGCGGGCCATGGAACTGCTCGACATGGTCGGCATGGCTGACAAGGCGAAGTCGATGCCGGCGCAGCTGTCCGGCGGCCAGAAGCAGCGCGTGGCGATTGCCCGTGCGCTGGCATTGTCGCCGAAGATCATGCTGTTCGACGAGGTGACGTCGGCCCTCGATCCGGAGCTGGTCGAGGAGGTGATGAATGTCATGCGCAAGCTCGCCGCAGAGACCGACATGACCATGCTGCTGGTCACCCACGAGATGGGCTTTGCCCACGACTTCGCCGACCGCGTGCTGTTCTTCGACCGCGGCAAGATCGTCGAAGAGGGCAAACCAGACGAGATTTTCCGCCATCCAAAGCAGGAGCGCACGCAAGGCTTCCTGAAGAAGATCATCGCGGCCGGACATCGTGTCTGACCGCTTTGCGGGGCGGAAGACCGCCCCAGACAAAACCAAGAAGACAACAAAGGAGTTGGGAACAATGAAGAAACTTGGCATTCTGGCCGGCGTCGCCGGTCTCGCACTGACGGCGGTGCTCGCCGCGTCGAGCACCGGTTCGGCCGATGACAGCAAGCTCGAGCAATTGAAGGCGCAGGGCTTTGCCCGCGTCGCGATCGCCAACGAGCCGCCCTATACGGCGGTCGCCGCCGACGGCAAAGTTTCGGGTGCGGCGCCCGACGTGGCGCGCGAGGTCTTCAAGCGTCTCGGTGTTGCCGACATCGTCGCTTCGATCTCCGAATATGGCGCGATGATCCCCGGCCTGCAGGCCGGCCGCTTCGACGTCGTCACCGCCGGCCTGTTCATGAAGCCGGAGCGTTGCGCGGCGGTCGTCTATTCCGAGCCGGTGCTGTGCGACGCCGAGGCGATGCTGGTGAAGAAGGGCAATCCGAAGGGCTTCAAGAGCTACGAGGACGTCGCCAAGGACACGTCAGCCACCATTGGCGCGCCCGGTGGCGGCACGGAGGAGAAGCTGGCGCTCAACGCCGGCGTGCCGCGCGAGCGCGTCATCGTCGTGCCGGACGGCCAGAGCGGCCTGAAGATGCTGCAGGACGGTCGCATCGATGCCTATTCGCTTCCCGTCCTGTCGATCAACGACCTCGTCAAGAAAGCCAACGATCCGAACCTCGAAGTCATCGCCCCGGTGGTCGGCGCGCCGGTCTATTGCGACGGCGCCGCCTTCAAGAAAGGCGATGAGGCCCTGCGCGACGCCTTCGATGTCGAGCTCGCCAAGCTGAAGAAATCCGGCGAGTTCGCCAAGATCGTCGAGCCCTACGGCTTCTCGGCCGCAGCCGCGATGTCGACCACGCGGGACAAGCTCTGCGCGGCGAAGTGATTTTTCCTTCTCCCCGTTCAACGGGGAGAAGGTGGCCCGAAGGGCCGGATGAGGGGCGGCGCCAAGTTCTGTTATGCTAGCGCTGCCCCTCATCTGCCTGCCCGTCCTCCGCAGCAGCTGCGCTGCAGCTTCGGAGGGTGGACTGGCATCTTCTCTCCGTGAACGGGGAGAAGGAAGCTAACCGCCAACGTTGGAACCCGAATGACCCAGTGGTCCGGCTACCTCGGCCTGATATTGCAGGGAGCGCTTGTCACCATCGAGCTGACGCTGATGGGGTCGGTGCTCGCCCTGATCATGGCCTTCCTCGCCGGCATGGGCCGCGTGTCGCGCTTCTTTGCGCTGCGCTGGCTGGCCACCGCCTATATAGAATTCTTCCGCGGCACCTCGATCTTCGTGCAGCTGTTCTTTGCCTATTTCGTGTTGCCGTTGATCGGCCTCGAACTGACCCCCCTGCAGGCGGGTGTGCTGGCGCTGGGCCTCAATGTCGGCGCCTATGCGGCCGAGGTGGTACGCGGCGCCATCCAGTCGGTCGGCCGCGAACAATATGAGGCCTGCATCGCGCTCAACCTCGGCCGCTGGCAAGGCATGCGCCATGTCATCCTGCCGCAGGCGCTGCTGGTCATGCTGCCGACCTTCGGCAACAATGCCATCGAACTGCTCAAGGCGACCTCCGTGGTGTCGCTGATCTCGCTCGCCGATCTCACCTTTCAGGCGCAGGTCGTGCGCTCGCAGACCGGTAACACGCTGGCGCCGTTCACCACCATCCTGATCATCTATTTCGCCCTGGCGCTGATCATCTCCTGGGGCGTGCGTTCATTGGAACGCCGCATGGCGCGCGGCCTCGACGGGGTGCGCGTCTGATGGATTGGGACTGGAACTTCGTCTGGGAGATCCTGCCGACGCTGATCCAGGGCGTGAAGATCACCATCCTGGCAACGCTGCTCGGCTCCGTGCTGGCCGCTGTCGTGGGTCTGGGCATCGCGCTAGCACGACGCTCGCCCAACAAGGCGCTGTCGCGCACCGTTGGTTGGGCGGCCGAATTCATCCGCGGCACGCCGCTTCTGGTGCAGCTCTATTTCATCTTCTACGTGCTGCCGGATTTCGGCATCCTGTTGCCGCCGCTGGTCGCCGGCGTCATCGGGCTCGGCCTGCACTACGGCACCTACACGGCGGAAGTCTATCGCGCCGGCATCGACAACGTGCCGCGCGGCCAGTGGGAGGCGGCCAAGGCCTGCAATCTGAGCGCCACGCAGACCTGGACCAACATCATCATTCCGCAAGCGATCCCACCGATGATCCCGGCGCTGGCCAATTATTTCATCGCGATGTTCAAGGAGACACCGCTGCTATCGGCAATCACCGTGCTGGAGCTGATGAACCAGGCAAAGAGCGTCGCCAACACCTACTATCGCTACATTGAGCCGATCACGCTGGTCGGCGCTTTCTTCCTCGTCATCAGCCTCTTCTCGGTCGTGCTGCTGCGCTGGCTGGAACATCGCTACGGCAAGATCGAAAGGTAATTCTCAAGATGAAACCGCTGCCCGAAATCAGGCTGATGCCGACAAGGCCGGCGCTCGATGCGCGCCCGCTGGAAAAGCGCGTCGGCCTGATCATCCTTGCCACCGACCACACCAGCGAACCGGATTTCCGCCGCATGGTGGCGAGCGAGCGCATCGGCGTCTATGTCGCGCGCATTCCCTACAAGAATCCGACGACGCCGGAAAACCTTCGCAAGATGCAGCCGGAGCTGGCGGCGGGCGCCGCGCTGATCCTGCCAGACGAGCCGCTCGACGCGATCTGCTACTCCTGCACCTCGGCCTCGGTGGTGATTGGCGACGCCGAGATCGAGGCGGCGATCCAGTCTGCCAAGCCGGGTGTTCCTGTGGTCACGCCGCCCATGGCAGGCGTGCGCGGGCTGAAGGCGCTGGGTGCCAAGAAGATCAGCATCCTCACCCCTTACACCGTAGAAACCTCCAGACCGATGGCGACGTATTTCGCCGAGCGCGGCTTTGAGATCGTCAGCTTCACCTGCCTCGGCTTCGAGGACGATCGCGAGATGGCGCGCATTGCGCCGGCAGCGATCGCCGACCTGGCTCGTGAGGCGACGAATGCGCAGGCCGATGCACTGTTCGTGTCCTGCACCGCATTGCGCGGAGCGCTCGCGGTTCCCGGGATGGAACAGGCGATCGACCGCCCGGTCGTCACCAGCAATCAGGCCAGCGCCTGGAATTGTTTGCGGTTGTGTGGCGACGGGACGTCGCATCCCGAATTTGGCCGTCTGATGACGCTGCCTTTGCCGCGCGATTGACGATCATGACGACAGTCACCCTTAACGATATTCGTGCCGCCCGGGAGCGAATTGCCGGCAAAATCGAACGCACGCCGACAGGGTTATCTCACAGCCTTTCCGAACGACTGGGCATCCCCGTCCACCTCAAGCTTGAACACCGCCAGACCACCGGCAGCTTCAAGCTGCGCGGCGCCTCGAATGCCATTGCTTCGCTGAGCGCCGAGGAGAAGGCGCGCGGCGTGGTCGCGGCGTCGACCGGCAATCATGGCCGTGCGCTGGCCCATGCCGCGAAGCTCGAAGGCATGCGTGCGGTGATCTGCATGTCGCGACTGGTGCCGGGCAACAAGCTCGACGAAATCCGTCGGCTTGGCGCGGATGTCCGCATCATCGGCAACAGTCAGGACGAGGCGCAGCAGGAGGTCGAACGGCTGGTGGCGCAGGAGGGACTGGTGATGCTGCCGCCCTTCGACCACCCGGCCATCATCGCAGGGCAAGGCACGCTCGGACTGGAGATGATCGAGCAGGTCCCGGATGCCGCTCTCGTCCTGGTGCAACTCTCCGGTGGTGGACTCGCCTCGGGCATCGCCGCCGCCGTCAAGGGCGTCAGCCCCGGGACAAAAATCATCGGCGTTTCGATGGCGCGTGGTGCTGCGATGAAGGCGAGCCTGGATGCCGGTCGCCCGGTCGAGGTGGAAGAACTGCCGACGCTGGCGGATTCGCTCGGCGGCGGCATCGGTCTCGGCAACCGGCTGACCTTCGCCATGTGCCGCGATCTGCTCGACGACGTCATCCTGCTCAGCGAGGACGAGATCGCCGCCGGCATCCGCCATGCCTATGAACAGGAGCGCGAGATCGTCGAAGGCGCCGGCGCGGTCGGCATCGCCGCGCTGCTTGCCGGGAAGGTCAAGGCGACCGGGCCGGTGGTCGTTCTTCTCTCGGGCCGCAATATCGACATGAACACGCATCGCAAGATCGTCTGGGGTGACGCAATCGCGGAGCGCGCGGCATGAAAACTCTCCCACGCCGAATTCCCGCCCACCCCCCTCTGTCCTGCCGGACATCTCCCCCGCAAGGGGGGAGATCGGCAGCTTCGATGCGGTCGCTGTTCTTGCTGCGCTGGAGATTGGCGAAGGCAGGAGTGCAGTCCAATCTCCCCCCTTGCGGGGGAGATGGCCGGCAGGCCAGAGGGGGGGGTGACGGAACACTATCCTTCGCAGTGCGCGCCTTCGCGGAGCGCGTCGCATGAGCCGGATGACGATCCTCACCGAGAAGGAACTGCGCACAATCGTGACGCTCGATCTCGACGCGGTCGCCTGCGTCGAAAACGCTTTCCGCGCGCTCGCCACATTGCCGGTGGCGATGCCGCCGATTCTGCGGTTGGACATTCACGAGCAGCGCGGCGAGGTGGATGTGAAGTCCGCCTATGTGCCTGGAATAGACGGTTTCGCCGTCAAGATAAGCTCCGGCTTCTTCGATAATCCGAAGCTCGGTCTGCCCAGCGGGGGCGGCATGATGGTGTTGCTCTCGGCAAGAACCGGTGTGGTCGAGGCGCTGCTGCTGGACAATGGCTATCTCACAGATGTCCGCACCGCTGCTGCCGGCGCCGTCGCGGCGAAGCATCTGTCGCGGCCGGATTCGTCCGTCGCCGCAATCTTCGGCGCCGGCGTGCAAGCCGGGCTGCAACTCGAAGCACTCATGTTGGTGCGGCCGATCGCCGAGGCACGTATCTGGGCGCGCGATGCGGTCAAGGCGCAGACGGCCGCAGGCGCGCTGCGCGAAAAGCTCGGCATTCTCGTGCGCGCCGAGCCGGATGCAGCCAAAGCAACCATCGGCGCCGACATCATCGTCACCACCACGCCGTCGACCGAGCCGCTGATCAAGGCCGGCTTTGTCGTTGCCGGGCAGCACATCACCGCCATGGGCTCGGATGCCGAACACAAGAACGAGATCGCGCCGGCGATCCTGCGCATGGCCGATCTCTATGTCGCCGACAGCGCCAAGCAGACACGGCGTCTGGGAGAACTGCATCACGCCATCGCATCGGGCGTGATGGGAGCCGATGCCGCGGTCACCGAACTCGGCCAGATCATCGCCGGCGAACGGCACGGAAGGCGCTCACCCAGCGATATCACCATTGCCGACCTCACCGGCACCGGCGTGCAGGATACGGCGATCGCCACGCTCGCTCGCGACCGGGCGCGGGCGGCCAATGCCGGAACCATTTTTGAAAGCTGATGCTGGCCGCAAGGCCCAACAAACGAGGACCAAGAACAATGCAACCGAACCTGAAATTCTCGCGCGCCGAATTTGCGGATCGCCTCGCCAAGACGCGGAAAGCCATGGAGGTGAAGGGCGTCGATCTCCTGGTTGTCAGCGACCCCTCCAACATGGCCTGGCTGACCGGCTACGATGGCTGGTCGTTCTATGTGCACCAAGCAGTGATTGTGCCCCCATCGGGCGAGCCGGTCTGGTACGGCCGCGGCCAGGATGCCAATGGCGCCAAGCGCACCGCCTATCTCGCGCATGACAACATCGTCGGCTATGCCGACCACTACGTGCAGTCGACCGAGCGCCACCCGATGGATTTTTTGGCCAGCGTGCTTAGTGATCGCGGCTGGGGCAAGCTGACCATCGGCGTCGAGATGGACAATTACTGGTTCTCGGCTGCCGCCTTCGCCGCGTTGCAGAAGCACCTGCCCAACGCCCGCTTCGTCGACGCGACAGCGCTGGTCAACTGGCAGCGCGCGGTGAAGAGCCCGACTGAAATCGACTATATGCGCAAGGCGGCCCGCATCGTCGAAGCCATGCACCAGCGCATCGTCGACAAGATCCAGGTCGGCATGCGCAAATGCGATCTGGTCGCCGAGATCTACGATGCCGGCACGCGCGGCGTCGACGGCATCGGCGGCGACTATCCGGCGATCGTGCCGCTGCTGCCGTCGGGCGCCGACGCCTCGGCGCCGCATCTCACCTGGGACGACCAGCCGATGAAGTCGGGCGAGGGCACCTTCTTCGAGATCGCCGGCTGCTACAACCGCTACCATTGCCCGCTGTCGCGCACCGTCTTTCTCGGCAAGCCGACACAGGAATTCCTGGATGCCGAGAAGGCGACACTGGAAGGCATGGAGGCGGGGCTGGCGGCGGCAAAGCCCGGCAATGCCTGTGAGGACATCGCCAACGCCTTTTTCGCCGTGTTGAAGAAATATGGCATCGTCAAGGACAACCGCACCGGCTATTCCATCGGTCTCTCCTATCCGCCGGATTGGGGCGAACGCACCATGAGCCTGCGCCCCGGCGACCGCACCGAACTCAAGCCTGGCATGACCTTCCATTTCATGACCGGTCTCTGGCTGGAGACCATGGGACTGGAAATCACCGAATCCATCCTGATCACCGAAACCGGTGTAGAGTGCCTCGCCAATGTACCGCGCAAACTGGTGGTGAAGAATTGAGCCCGATGCCTAGCCTTCGCCCATCCCCGATCACCCCGACCGTCGATTTCGACAAGGACGGCGTGCAACATGGTTTCCTGCGCCTGCCCTACAGCCGCAACGACTCGGCGTGGGGCTCGGTGATGATCCCGATCTGCGTCATCCGCAACGGCAAGGGGCCGACTGCCCTGCTCACCGGCGGCAATCATGGCGACGAGTATGAGGGGCCGCTGGCGCTCTACGATCTTGCCCGCACGCTCGATCCCAAACAGGTCAGCGGCACGGTGATCATTGTGCCGGCGATGAACTATCCGGCCTTCCGCGCCGGCACGCGGACGTCGCCGATCGACAAGGGCAATATGAACCGCAGCTTTCCCGGCCGTCCCGACGGCACGGTGACCGAGAAGATCGCCGACTACTTTCAACGCGAACTGCTGCCGCGCGCCGACCTCGTCTTCGATTTCCACTCCGGCGGCAGGACGCTGGATTTCGTGCCCTTCTGTGCCGCGCACACGGTGCCCGACAAGGCACTGGAGCAGAAAGCCTTCGACGCGGTCGCCGCATTCGCGGCTCCGTTCTCCATGCGCATGATCGAGATCGACTCCGTCGGCATGTACGACACGGCGGCGGAGGAAATGGGCAAGGTCTTCGTCAGCACCGAGCTTGGCGGCGGCGGCACCTCGCGCGCACAGACGGTGCGGATTGCGCGGCGCGGCATCAGCAATGTGCTGCGTCATGCCGGCATTGTCGCCGGTGCAGTAGAGAAGAGCCCGACGCAGTGGCTCGACATGCCGTCGGGCGATTGCTTCTCCTTCGCCGAGGACGACGGCATGATCGAAACCATGGTCGATCTCGGCGAGCCTGTGAAAGAAGGCTCGGTGCTGGCGCGCATCCATTCCACCGGCCGCACCGGCATCGCTCCGCAGGAGATCAAGGCAAAAATGTCCGGCATTCTGGCGGCGCGGCATTTCCCCGGCCTGGTCAAAGCCGGTGACTGCGCCGCCGTCCTGGCCCTTGTGGTTTCATCGTGATTTCGCAGAGTACGCCGCGCGAATATCAGTCGGTCTGGATCCAGACCGACTTGGTCTCCAGATACTCGTGCAGATGCTCGATGCCGCCCTCGCGGCCATAACCCGACATCTTCATGCCGCCGAACGGCACCGCCGGGTCGATGGCATGGTACATGTTGACCCAGACCGAGCCGGCCTTGACCCGGCGCGCAAGCTTGTGCGCGGTGCCCAGATGCGTGGTGAAGATGCCGGCGGCCAGGCCATAGGGCGTCGCATTGGCACGCGCCACCGCTTCGTCGAGCGTGTCGAAGGGCATCGCCGACATGACCGGGCCGAAAATCTCCTCGCGCGCGATGGTCATCTGGTCCGACACGGCGCCGAAGACCGTCGGCGCAATGAAGTTGCCGCCATCGTAGAGCTCGCCGGTCAGCCGCGAGCCACCGGCGACCAGTTCGGCGCCTTCGTCGCTGCCGGCCCTGATATAGCCCTCCACCTTGGCTGCCTGCCTGGCATTGATGAGCGGTCCGATTTCCGTCTCTGCCTCGATGCCATGGCCGATTCGCAGTCTGCCGGCGAAATCGGCGAGCCGTCGGAGGAACTCGTCATGGATTTCGCGCGCCACGAACAGCCGCGAGCCGGCAATGCAGATCTGGCCCGAATGCACGAACACCGCCATCGCCGCGATCGGAACAGCCTTGTCGATGTCGGCGTCGCGGCAGACGATGATCGGCGACTTGCCGCCGAGCTCCAGCGAAACGCGCTTGAGGTTGGCCACGGCTGCCCGCGCGATGGCCTGGCCGGTCAGCGTCGATCCGGTGAAAACGATCTTGTTGACGTCTGGATGTTCGGCGAGCCGCGCACCGGCTTCGACCCCGGTGCCGGTGACGACGTTGACGACGCCGTCGGGCACGCCGGCTTCCTGCATCAGTTGCGCGATCAGCAGCGGCGTCAGCGACGCATCCTCGGACGGTTTCAGCACGATGGTGCAGCCTGTCGCCAGCGCCGGCGCGATCTTCCAGATCGAGGCGGCGGTCGGCGCATTCCAGGGAATGATCGCACCAACGACGCCCACCGGCTCGCGCCGGGTGAGGGTGACGATCTCGCCGGGAATCGAATTGTCGATCGCCTCGCCATGCAGCGCGGTGGCCATGCCGGCATAGAAGCGCAGCATGCCGATGACGCGGCGCCGGTTGGCGAGCGTGCGCGTGATCGGCAGCCCCATGTCGAGCGTGTCGGAAACGCTGAGCTCTTCCCAATGCGTCTCGAAGAGATCGGCGATCCTGAGCAGCACGCACTGCCGCTCGTAGGGTGAGAATTTGGACCATGGGCCTTCGAAGGCCGCGCGCGCGGCGGCCACCGCCGAGTCGATATCGGCAGCCCCGCCGCGCGGCACTGTCGCCAGCACCTCGCCTGTTGCCGGATTGAGTGCCTGCATGCCCTGGCCGGACCGCGCCGCGACCCACTTGCCGCCAATGAACATCGGTCGGAATTCGCCATGGTACAACGCCGTGGCCTTCGCCTTCGGGTCGAAGTTCAGCGTCATCTCTTCCTCCTCGCAATTCCTTGGCGACTATTACTCCCGCCGCCGACCTCAAACAAGGAAAGCTAAAGGGCGCTCGGACAATCAGATTGCGCGGACTTCCCGATCACGCCAGCCGCTAGAGCGTGATCCAGAAAAGTGGGAAACGGTTTTCGGAAAAGATCATGCTTCGACAAACGGCATCTAGAAAATCACCGGCATCTAGAAAAATCATCGCGAGTTGTCGGAGCGCGTCGCTGAAAGCTCAAGGAGGCAAGCCGATCATTGCCCACGGCGACCGCGATGCCGGCATTGCAGACGAGAGCGCAACAGGTAGTCGCCAGCCGCCACCCAGCGCTCACCCGTGGCCGGATCGATCGTGGCCGTTCCAGCCGGCTTCACCGTGACAGAGGTTTCGCGCGCCGCTTCGCTGCAATCGCTGTTGGATGACTGCACGCGGAAGCAAGATCGGTCGAGCGGCCTCGCGACTTGCAAACATTGACAGATTGAGCCGCAACCGACGGTGCCTGGCATTCGATCGAGCACGCCGGTCCGTCACTCCGGAAGGCCGGCCTTTCGGAAGCCATCGACGAAATGGTCGAGCGTGGCCGTGTCGCGGAACGGCTCCGTCTCGACCCAGTGGCTGGTGGTGAAATGTGGGTTCGCGACAAGGAACAGGTCGACCTCGGCGCGCGCCTCATCGATCCGGCCGAGTTGCGCAAGGCTTGCCGCAAGGAAACGGCGCGAGCTTGTCCGATACGTCTCGTCCCGGCGCGTCGTCTCGACGGCGGCTTCATAGTCGCGCGCCGCATATTGCGCCTGGCCGAGCGTCAGGTAGTACCAGCTTGCCGGAAACGGGTTCAGCCGGAACGCCTTGCCGATATAGTCGAGGCCGTCCTCGACGCGCCCGGCCAGGACCGCGATGTCGGACAATGTCGCCCAGGCATCGGCCTCGTTCGGGTCGAGTTCGAACGCCTTGGCAAATCCCACATCCGCTTCGTCGAATCTGCGCTCATAGGCAAGCAGGTTGGCAAGCACCCAGTGGCAGCCGGCATCGTTGGGATCGATCGCCACAGCCTTGCGCGCCAGTTCCAGGGCAAGGCCGCGGGCAGGCTCAATGGGCTCTCCCCAATGCACCCATCCCATCCAGTGGTTCATGGCAAGCCAGCGATAGGCTTCGGCATAGTCCGGATCGAGCGCAAGCGCGCGCGTCAGCAACAGATGCGCTTCGCGCGCCGTCTCCGGCGAGACGTCGATCAGGTTGCGGGCCCGCACGCACAGATCGTAGGCCTCGACATTTCGGGGCCGATTGCGCGGCAGCGGCGCGCGCAGCCGGCCAAGCAGCGCCTCGACGATCTTGGCCGTCACCTCGTCCTGAACGGCAAAGATATCTTCCAGGCCGCGATCGAAGCGGTCTGCCCATAAATGCTCGCCGCTCAGCGCGTCGACCAGCTGGGCGTTGATGCGCACGCGCCCGGCGGCGCGTCTGGCGCTGCCCTCCAAGAGATAGCGCACGCCAAGTTCCCTGGCGACCTCGCGCACATCCACCGCCTTGCCCTTGTAGGCAAAGGTCGAGTTGCGCGCGATGACGAACAGGCCGCCGATCCTCGACAGGTCGGTGATCAGGTCTTCGCTCAACCCGTCGGCAAAGGCTTCCTGCTCGGGGTCGTTGCTGAAATTGGCAAAGGGCAGCACGGCTATCGACGGTTTGGCGGGCAGCGGCAAAGCCTGTCGCTTCTCGTCGCCGAGCTGTTCGATGGCGCCGGCGAAGCGATAGCCGACGCGCGGAACGGTCGATATCCATTCTCCGCCGTTCGTGGCCGGACCCAGCAGCTTGCGCAATTGCGCAATCTGGACGGTGAGGTTGCCTTCCTCAACGGCGGTGCCTGGCCATGCCGCATCCATCAACTCGGCCTTGGCCACGATCTCGCCGGGCCGGGCGACGAGCGCCGCCAGCAGCTGCAGTCCGCGGTGGCCGGCGGCGACGGGAACTTGGTCCCGAAGGAGCGTTCCCGCACCCGGATCGAGCACGAACGGACCAAAGGCAAAGCGCGATCCCTGCATAACGCGCATCTATAGAGCAATTCCAGGAAAGGTGTGAAGGCGGTTTTCCCACGGGAAAGCGCGGAGCGCTTCACGGACGTATGGCGTCAAAACAAAGAGTTGAGCACCTCGTCGTTTCCATGAAACGGCGAGGTGCTCTAGCCAGTTTGGAACTTTTGAGAACTATTTGGCTGCGCTTAATTACGGCGCCGTCCGCATGCGGCAGAATTCAACCTCTTTCAAGCCGAGGGCTGTCGCTCCTCAAACCGAATGGAGGTTGCCATGAACGATACCCTTGCTTCTGCTCGTGCAGCCTTGCCGGAAAAGGCGGTGTCATCGGGCCGGCGTCCGACAGGCCCGCGGGGCATGATCGCGGCCTGGCGCGAGCGGATACGCTTTCGCTGGGACCTCAAGCAGATGGCGGAGGCCAATCCGCACCTGATCGACGATATCGGTCTGACCAGACACCAGGTCGAGGCCGAAATCGTCAAACGCTTCTGGCAAGTGTGAGCTGATGTCGCGGATAATACCCGCCCGCCTGTTTGGGCGTACCGCGGCGTTTTGCCGGCATTTGCACTTGCCGGAACGGTGCCGATCCTGGTTCGAAGCCGGCATGAGCGCCGAAGACGCGACGTCACCGCCAGAGAACCGCATCCCATGGGTCGCGATGGCCGGCATCATCGCGACCGTTACGGTGTTCGCCGTAGCACAGGGGCTGACCTATCCGCTGCTCAGCTTCATCCTGGAACGGCAAGGGACGACACCGGGCCTTATCGGCCTCTCGGCCGCGATGACGCCTCTGGGTTTCATTGTATCATCGCTCTTCACGCCGGCGCTGGTCCGGCGGGTGGGTGCGGCCCGCCTTGCGGTTGTGTGTTCGATCCTGGCAGCAACCGTCCTGATCGCGATTGCCTGGACGCAGGATGTATGGGCCTGGATGCCGTTGCGCTTCCTGCTCGGCTTCTTTGCCAATCCGCTTTACGTGATCAGTGAAACCTGGCTGGTCTCGATCACGCCCGCGGCACGCCGAGGCCGCATCATGGGCCTATACTCCTCCATCGTTTCCGCCGGCTTTGGCCTCGGCCCGCTGTCGCTAGGCTTGGTCGGCACGCAAGGATGGCCACCCTTCATCATCGGCAGCGCGGCCTTCCTTGTCTGCGGCCTGATCGTGCTTGCCGTCGCGCCACGCCTGCCCGACATGCCGCGTGAGGGCGAAGCGGTGTCGGTCGGCGGCTTCTTCGCGCTGGCGCCGCTGCTCTTGTTCGCAGTCTTCACGGCTGCCGCCTTCGAGCAAGTCCTGCTTTCGCTGTTCGCCGTCTATGGTGCCGCGCTCGGCAGCACTGAGCAGCGCATCGCTTCGCTCATCACCTGTTTCATCGCCGGCAATGCCGTGCTGCAGGTCGTGCTTGGGCGCGCCGCCGAACGGTTTGGCTCGAAGCCGATGATGCTGTTCTGTGTCCTGGCTTGCCTGGCCGGTTGCCTGCTGTTGCCATTGCTCTTCGCTACATGGCTTATCTGGCCGCTCTTCTTCGTCTGGGGCGGGGTCTCGTTCGGGATCTACACGCTGTCGCTGATCCAGCTCGGCGAGCGTTTCACCGGTCAAGCCTTGATCGCCGGCAATGCCGCCTTCGCGTTCGTATGGGGCGTAGGCGGCATCGTCGGCTCCCCGGTGGCCGGGCTGGCGATGCAACTGACCGGACATCAGGGACTGCCATCGTCGCTTGGCATTCTGTGCTGCGTGCTGGTGGTGTTTCTGCTGGCGGAACTACGGCGGGTTGACCGCGTTCAGGCGTAAGGCGTGCCTGCCATTGCGGCCTTCGGGCCGATGCTGCCCTTGTCGACAAGAGCGAGAAAGGCCGAACCCGCCTCGTCGCCGTCCTGGGTTTCTGGAAGCGTCCGATCCGCCTCGATGAACGCCACGGCCGCCAGGCGGGTGTCGGGGTCTGCAGCATTACGCCCGGCGCCTTCGGATAGTGCCACCATTAGGATATCCCAGCTCGTCGCGTTCGCTCGCGCCGACGCCGGCCCAGTGTTTCCGGACCAGCAATGTCTTCAGCTGCCATGTCTTCAAACCTCAATGTCAGGCGAAAACGCGGCCGCCGTAGAACTCGGCGGCCGCCAATGGCGACGCTATATTCGCCCGAGAACAACCAGAATGATCACGATGATCAGCACCAGCCCGAGGCCACCGCCGCCATAGTAACCAGTGCCGTAGAAGGGGCCGCCGCCGAGGCCGCTGAAGCCGCCGAGCAACGCGATGATCAGGATGATAATAAGAATGGTACCCAGGCCCATATGCCGTCTCCTTCGCTGCCGCGCCGTTCACGGCGCGGCTCGAAGAACTAAACTCCCAGCAAGCCTTCCTGTTCCCGGGCGATTTTCATCCGACGGCTAAGGAACGAAAGCCATCATCACGGCGTTTGCTGAGGTTCAGGCCCAAGCTGAGCGTGCCATCGCGCGCGCTGGGCGGCGCGTAGAATTCAGAATTTACGCGGGATCGCCCTTAAGGCGGCCGGCGGCTCGTCCACCCGAACGCGCCGGCAGGCGTGACGCCGGGCTTACGCTGGAAGGCGAGCTGAAACGTGTCGACATCTGAAGCCGAATTGGTCGACGACGAGTTTTGGCCCCGCACTATTTCCAGTCGAGCCGAACCGGCAGCAGCTCACGTCGCCTTGCCGGCCAGCGCGCCTATGTCTTCCTCGGCAATATCGTCGAACGATGCGTAGTTCATGTTGTAGAGCCTGGCATAGAGGCCCTTGGCCGCCATCAGCTGCTCGTGGTCGCCGCTTTCGACGATCTCGCCGTTCTGCAGCACGATGATGCGGTCGGCGCCGCGTATGGTCGCCAGCCGATGGGCGATGACCAGGCCGGTGCGCCCCTCCAGCAGCGTGACCAGCGCCTTCTGGATCAGCATCTCGGTGTAGGAGTCGATGCTGGCCGTGGCTTCGTCGAGCACCAGGATCTTGGCATCCGCCACCAGTGCGCGTGCAAAGCTGATCAGCTGGCGCTGGCCGAGGGACAGATTGCCGCCGCGCTGTTCGAGCTCGGTGTCGTAGCCGTCAGGCAAATGCTCGATGAAGTCGTGCGCGCCAACGGCTTGCGCGGCGCGCACAACCTCTTCGCGGGTAGCCGATGTCTTGTGGTAGCGGATGTTCTCCAGCACCGTGCCGGAAAACAGGAACGGCTCCTGCAGCACCATCGCCACCTGATCGCCGAGCGAATCCTGCGTCACGTCGCGCACATCGTGGCCGCCGACCCGCACCTCGCCCGACCAGACATCATAGAAGCGGTGCACCAGCGCCATGCAGCTCGACTTGCCCGAACCGGTGGGGCCGACAAGCGCAACCGTCTCGCCCGGATTGACGCGGAAGGAGATGTTTTTCAGCACCGGCTGGTCCTGCCGGTAGCCGAAGGTGACGTTCCTGAACTCGACCGAACCGTCCATGTCGCGCGTCAGCGTCACCGCGCCCTGTCTGTCGCTGACATCGACCGGTACGTCCAGCACTTCGGAGATGCGTTGGCCCGACGCCATGGCGCGCTGCATGACCGAGTACTGCATGGTGAGCGAGCGGATCGGGTCGAAGAAGCGCTGGATATAGAACAGGAACGCCACCATGACGCCGATGTCGAGGCTGTGCGACAGCACCATCGAGCCGCCGACGACGATCACGGTTGCCATCGCAATGCCGGTCAGCGTGTCGACGATCGGCACCATCACCTGCGCATATTTGGCCGAGGTCAGGTGAGCCCTGAGATTGGCCAGCACCTTCTCGTCATAAAGGTCGAAATTGACGTGCTGGCGCTCCAGGCTCTGCACCGTGCGAACGCCATGGATGCCTTCGGCCAGCGCGCCATTGGCGATCGAGTTGGTCTCATGCGCGGCCATGAAGGCGACCTTGGCGCGCGGCAGCCAGAACAGGCGCACGATGAACAACGCCGGCATGGTCGACAGCGTCAGCAGACCGAGCCGGAAATCGAGCCACAAAAGCACGCTGACGATGCCGAACAGCAGCACGATGTCGCCCACCGACATCACCGAGGTCTCGAGGAATTCCTGCATGGAATTGACGTCGCCCTGCAGGCGCGACATCAACCGTCCCACTTCGGTCTTGTCCATGAAGCTCAGCGACACACGCTGCAGATGGCTGAACATGGCGCGGCGCAAATCCGACAGCACATTCTCGGCCACCTTGCCGACGACACTTTCCTGGACATAGCTGGCGCCATAGTTGATCAGGATGATCAGAGCGAAGGCGCCGATCGCCCAGTTCATCACCGAGCGGTCGGCCTTGCCCGCGGCCATGCCGTGGTCGATGGCGTAACGGATGACCAGCGGGATCGCCAATTGCGTCAGCGTGAACACCAGCACGGCGGCAACCGAGATGAAGATCCGGCCCTGATACGGTTTCACGAAGCTCCAGATGCGGCGCACGATACGCGGATCGTAGACCTTGCCGAAGACCTCTTCCTCGTCGCGGTGCGAACCGACAACGGCCCTGGTGGGCCGCCGGCTGGTGTCTTCCTTCTGGTCGTCGTTCTGTGTCGACATCATGCGGCTCCCACCGCCACCGGCAAATCGTCGTCCGACCGCAGCTGCAGGTCGTAAAGCGCGCGGTAGCGTCCGCCGAGCGCCAGCAATTCCTGGTGCGTGCCGCGCTCGGCGATGCGGCCATTCTCGACGAACAGGATCTGGTCGGCATGCATCAGCGAGCTCAGCCGGTGCGAGATGATCAGCGTCACGCGGTCCTTGGCGAAACGCTTCATCGCGGTGCGGATTCGCTGCTCGGTGCCGGCGTCGACAGCCGCGGTGGAATCGTCGAAGACCAGCACCGAAGGCCGCAGCATCAGGGTGCGGGCGATGGTCAGGCGCTGCCGCTGGCCGCCGGAAAGCGATGACCCGCGCTCGCCCACGACCGTGGTGTAGCCGGCCGGAAGCCCGATGATGTAATTGTGCAGCTGGGCGTATTCAGCCGCCTGCCCGATGCGGGTCTCGCGCGCCCACGGATTGCCATAGGCGATGTTGTTTTCGATCGAGGTGGTGAACAGGAAGGCGTCCTGCTGCACGACGCCGACCGCCTTGCGCAGCGATTGCAGCGTGACCTCGCGGATATCTTGCCCGTCAATCGTGATCGCGCCCGACGTCACGTCGTAGAAGCGCGGGATCAGATGCGCGATGGTCGACTTGCCGCTGCCCGGCGGGCCGACAATGCCGACGGTCTCGCCGGACCTGGCCTCGAAGGAAATGCCCGACAGCGCCGGCCGGCCGCCGGCGCCCGCGTAGCGGAAGCCGACATTGTCGAAGCGCAGCACGCCTTCGGTGACCACGAGATCCTTGGCATCAGGCGCATCCTCGATGTCAAGTTCGGCGTCAAGCAGTTCGAACAGCCTTGTGCCGCAGGTCGAGGCGCGGGCGAACGAGTTGACCATCAGCCCGAGCTGGCGCACCGGCATTTGCAGGATGGTCATGAAGGTGAGGAATTGGGCCAGCGTGCCGACGCTGATCTGGCCTGCGATCACCTTCTGGCCACCGAACCACAGCACCAGGCCCATGGCCGCCAGGAAGGAAAAATTCATGGCGCTGGTGTTAGAGACGCGGATGTCGACGCGCTGGTCGGCAAGCTCCAGCGCCGACTTCTTGGCGCGGTCGAATTTTTCCAGCTCATGCCGCTGCGCCGCAAAGGCGCGCACGACGCGGATTCCGCCGAGGTTCTCGTCCATCACCCGGCTCAGCACTGACAGCCGCTCCTGCAGCGTCAGCCAGGTGCTGCGCAGCCTGAGCTGTGTGACCGAGGAGCGCCAGGCGACGAACGGCACGAAACTCAGACTGAGCAGCCCGAGCTCGAGATCGGTGCTGATCAGGAGATAGGAGCCGACGCCGATCAGCACGCCGAGCAGCACCACGCGCAATATGCCGGTGGAAAAGAACATGCGCACGCCGTCGAGGTCGAGCAGGCCAAGCGTAATCAGGTCGCCGGTATGCACCCGGTCATGGAAGGAGAAGCTCAGCCGCTGGATCTTCTCGTAGAAGGCCAGGCGCAGCTCATAGCCGGTGCGGTGGCCAACGGCCTCGCCATAATAATTCTGCGCCATGGTGAAGAGGCCGCGCAGAATGCTGACGACGAGCAAGGTGATCGCCGTCGTCCACAGCGCCTGCTCAGCCGCCACGCCGCCGCCTCCAGCCATCACGCCTTGCGCCTGGTCGATGGCGTGGCCGAGCAGGCGCGGGATGAACAGCTGCAGCGTCGCGGCGATGAAAGTCGAGGCGATGGTGATCGCAACTTGCCAAGGATGGCGCAGCGTCATGCGCACGATGCGCAGCAGCGTGCTGAGGCCCTTGCCCCAGGACGCCTCCGCCACATGGGCAAACGATTTGCCGCGCTTCGCCGCGCCGCTGGTTGCGTCCCTTGCCAAGGAAATATCCAATCCGGTCCGGACATTAGCCCAGACGAATGAAGAAGACTCAGTTTCAGATGCCGCGATGGTACGCCTCCATTTTGACCGTTCAAGGGCCAATGGCGGTATCGCACTGTGCCTGGAAGGGGCTGATCGTCCGCGGCTGCCTAAGCCCGTGTCGGCGTTAGAGGCGGCAGGCTCGTCACTTTAGGCCGATTGAAAAGATGCGAGCATGCGGGTTGCGCCAACCGCCATCATGCGTGACCTCGGCCAATATGATCGGCTGCGGGACCGAGCGCCGTGAGCAGCGCCTTGCCGCTTTCCAGCGTTGCATTCTGGTGCGGGGCGCGCAGGTTCAGCCAGCGTTTGTCGCCGGAGCGCACCGCCAGCACTGCCTTCATCGCCGGGATCAGGCCGGCATCCTGGATCACCTTGCGGAACGCCCTGATCGCGGCGTCCGCTTCCGTGACGTCTTGGCCAGCGATCGTCGCGTCGTAGAGGGCGCGGATGGCCGCAGCGTTGAGATTGACGGTCGCGGAGATACAGCCCGCAGCACCACTGGCGAGCCCCTTGGTCAGTTGCGCCTCCGAGCTGGGGAACACCGCGACGTCGGGTGCGGCGGCAATCACCGCCGCCGTGTTGTTCCAGTCGCCGGCGCTATCCTTGTAGGCGACGACCGTCTCTGGAAACGCCGCGCTCAACCGGGCGGTCAGGGCAGGGCTTACCGGCACGCCGGAGTTCTGCGGGATGTGGTAGAGAATCATCTTCAGCGCCGGGTTGGCCACCCGTTCGATCAGCTCGCTGTAGTAGCGTGCTTGGCCTTCATCCCCGGCGGCCGTGTAGAAGAATGATGGCAGCACCATCACGCCGGCGCAGCCGAGGCCGACCGCGTGCTTCGACAGTTCGACGGTTTCGGGGAGTGCGGTGACGCCGGTGCCGGGCATCATGCGCGCCGGCGAAATGCCGGCCTCGATCAGCCATTCCAGCGCCTGCATGCGCTCATTGAGCGAGAGCGACAGTGCCTCGCCCGTGGTGCCGAACGGCGACAGGAAATGCGCGCCCTGGCCCAGCACCCATTTGGCGTGTGAGATCCACAAGTCACGAGCAATCCGACCGTCATTTTCGAACGGTGTCAGGATCGGGGCGATGGTTCCTTGCGGGCGGGTCATGTCGGTCCTTCCATCGGTGCTGGAAATCAGCTTGGCATAGAGCATACGTACGATGCGATCTGCCAGAGGCGGATCTCTTGGGCCACCGCGCCGGCCGTGGGAAAACTTGCGGGTCATTGCCGCGAAATTCTGGCCCTTCGGTCTGCCGCAACCAGATGACGCCGGCGTCAATGGGTTGCAAATGGACCGGGGTTGCAAATGGACCAGGGTTGCAAGTGGACCAGCCAAGCCCGAAATTTCGAACAGAGACAGATCCGGAAACGGCATGCACCCACGATTGCTCAAGACCTTCCTCGCCGTGGCGCGGCACCGTAATATCACCCGTGCAGCGCGGGAGGTTCATCTGGCGCAGTCGAGCGTCAGCGACCAGATCCAGTCGCTGGAAAGCGAACTTGGCGTCGTCCTCTTCATCCGCTCGCGCCACGGCCTCGACCTGACGACGGCCGGCGACGCGCTGAAACCCTATGCGGAAGAGATTCTGCAACTGGCGGAGGAGGCGCGTATTGCCGTCGAGGCAACGACGGGAATGACCGCCGGAACAGTTACGGTCGGCGCGCTGGAGACGATTGCCACTGTCAAACTTCCGCAATGGCTGGCGGCCTTTCGAGGCGACCACCCGGAGATCGGTCTGCGGCTCAAAATCGCCGGCAGCGATGCCCTGCTGCGGCAGCTCGAAGAAGGCGAGATCGACGTCGCCTTCTGTTTCGACAAAGGCGGTCTGGACGAACGTCTGGCCCGGCGCACGATATCGGCCGAGCCGCTGGTCCTTGTCGCCTCACCCGAACATGCGCCCGCATCGGGGCAGAGCGACCTGGCCGCGCTCGCCGCGATGCGTTTCGTAGTGACGGAAACCGGATGCGTCTACCGGCATCTGTTCGACACTGCCTTTGCCGAGATGGCAGCGCCAGAACTTGCCGCCGAAGTCGGCAGCATCGGCGCCATTGCGGGCCTGGTGGCGACTGGTGTCGGCATGGGCCTGGTGCAGCGGCTGGCCGTTGCCGACGCGCTCGATCGCGGCGAGATCGTCGAATTGCCGTGGCCGGGGTCGGCCCGCACGGCGTCGCTGGTCCTGATCTGGCGCCGCCGGCGGGTTCAGCCGCCGGCGCTGAAACTGCTGCTGGCGGCCGCGGCCAGGAATTTCGCTGCGCTCAGATCAGCCGGTGACCGCCCTCGACATGCAGAACCGTCCCTGTCGTGAAACCGTTGCCCATCAGAAAGGCGACGGCATCGGCAATGTCGTCCGGCTGTCCGACGCGGCCGACCGGCAGGCGCCTGGCCATTGCATCGAGCGTCTCGTCCTTCTTGTCGCCGGCCACAAAACTCCAGATCGGCGTGTCGACCCAGCCCGGCGAGACGGCGTTGACACGGACCGGCGCCAGCTCGACCGCCAGCGCCCGCACCAACCCTTCCAGCGCAGCGTTGACGGCGGCAACGACCGAGCCGCGCGCCGCCGGCCGGTAGGCGGCAATGCCTGAGGTGAAGGTGATGGAGCCGTTGGCCGAAAGCTGCGGCGCGCCATGCTTGGCGAGCAGCAGCGGCCCGTAGAATTTGCTTTCGACGACTCTCTGCGCCGCCTTCAGGTCGATCGCAGGCAATAACTCATAGGCGCCTTCGATATCGGCGGCGGTGCTGACGATATGGTCGAGCCGGCCAATTCGCTTGAACAGGTCAGCGACCTGATCCTCCCTGGCGATATCGGCCGCGATGGCGCTCAGACCGGCATGGTTCCGCAGCGCCTCGCCGGCACGCTTGAGCCTGGCTTCACTGCGGCCGACGATGATGACTTCGGCGCCTGAGTCCAGGCACCGCCTTGCCAACGCGAGCCCCATTCCGGAGCTGCCGCCGACGATAGCGATTTTCGATTTTGAGATGTCTGTGTCTGCCATGTTTCCGTTCCTGTCCTGAACCGCTCCGGGCGAGAGTTCGCAGGCCGGCGGCAGGCGTGGAAACGGAAGAAAGCGATAGTGCCATCGGAGACTCCGATGGCATTATCGTCGATAGGAACCGACGCGGGCCACTCCGTCGAGTGGCCCACCTGTCAATAGAAGTGCGCTCAATAGCCGACCGTAAAGCGCTGCTTGATATGCGCCGGCTTTTCGATCTCGTCGGCCATGACGATGGCGTAGTCCTCGAAGGAAATGCTGCTGCCCTTGTCGGACGTCAGCAGCGTGTCCTTGCCGATGCGGTATTTGCCGGTCCGCTCGCCGGCGACGAACAGCGCCGAAGGCGACAGCAAGGTCCAGTCGAGATCGTCGACCGTCCGCAGCGTGTCGAGGAAGTCGGCGCCCTTCTGCGCCTCGGCCTTGTAGATATCAGGGAAGGTCGGCGTGTCGACCAGGCGCTTGCCGGGCGCAACCTCAAGGCTGCCGGCGCCGCCGACGACGAGGTAGCGTTTGACGCCGGAAGCACGCACGGCTGCGATAAGCGTATCGGGATCGCTGTCGAGGAAATGAACCGAGGAGATCACCGCGTCATGACCCTTGATCAGGGCGGCAAGGCCATCCTTGTCGAAGAGGTCGCCCTTCTTGGCAGTCACGCCCGGAAGTGCCGCGATCTTGTTTGGATGCCGGGCAATGGCGGTGATGCTGTGCCCGCGATCGGAGAGTTCCTTAAGCAGGCGGGAGCCGACCTGGCCGGACGCGCCGATAAGTGCGATTTTCATGGGGATGTCCCTTTCGTCTGGGGAGAATTTCATCTGGGGAGAATTTCTGGGACTACGCCGCCTCGATGTGAGCGACGAGATTGTCGTAGCTGCCGAACAGCGCGTTGGCGCCGATCAGGCGCGGCGCCGTTTGGCCGATCACCGCCAGCGCGGGAACGCCATTGGCATGCAGCCGCTGGAACAACATCCGCCCGCGGCTGACCAGGTCGTGATGCTTCGCCAGAAACGGCTGCGTCGGCGCTTTCAAGAGCTTTGCCGCGTCGCTCATGCCGGCGTCGGTCAGTACCGCGGCGACGCCGTCAACCGTCACAATATCGCGGCCGTCGACATAGCGCGCATGCTGGATCGCCTTCAGTGCCGCAAGTTCCTGGCGCCAGTCGTCCAGCCCGGCGGCGTTGATGCCCATGGCGGCAGCGGAAGAATCGAGCAAGGTGCCGCTGACATTGAGCACATTGTCGAGATAGGCCTGGCTGAAGCGCTGTCCGCTCAGCCGCGCGATGCGCTGGTCATTGTCCCAGGCGTGGGCGGCAAAACCTGCATCCAGCGGCCGCGCGCCGGCACCGGAGAAAAGCCCCACCGGCAGCAGTTGGAGCGCGGTCCCGCCGGCGGCCAGTCGATCCAGCATCGGCGTGGCGCCATAGCACCAGCCGCAGAGCGGGTCGAAAAGATAGGTTAGGGTTGCATTGGTCATGGCGGCCTCATTCTGTTGCCCGATAGATGACAGCTGGACCGCTTGCGAAAAATAGCGATCAATCATACAAACTGTCCGATAAAATCAGACAATGAGCGGCCTGTGACCGAACTCCTCAATCTCAATCGGCTTGTCTACTTCGCCACGGTGGTGGAGACCGGCTCGTTCACGGCCGCTGCCGACCGTCTCGACGTTGCCAAGGCTGTGGTCAGCCATCAGGTCGGCAAGCTCGAAGAAGAGCTCGGTGCAACGCTGCTGCGGCGCACGACCCGGCGCGTGACGGCGACCGAAGAGGGTCGTCTGTTCTATGACCGGACCGCGATCATCCTGCGCGAGGCGGAGGCAGCCTATGGCGACATTTCGCAGCGAGCGGCGCAGCCGACGGGGACGCTGCGGCTGACGGCGCCGCTCGATTATGGCGAGAAGGTGGTGGCGCCGACCATCGCCGCCTACATCAGAAAATACCCGAAAATGCGGGTCGAGACGATCTTCGACGATGCGGTCAGCAACCTGGTCGACGAGCAGATCGATCTTGGCATCCGCGTCGGCTGGCTGGCCGATTCCAGCAATCTGGCACGGCGGCTGGGCAGCCTGCAGCAATTCGTTGTCGCCAGCCCGGAACTGGCCGAGATGCTGCCTGGGAATGCCGGGCCCAGGCAGGCGAAGTCGCTGCCCTGGGTCGGCAACGCCCAGTTGCGCGGGGTGGGCCAATGGCTGTTCTCGAGGGGCACGGAAACGGTGCTGGCCGAACTCAATCCTGTCGTCAGTTGCGACAAGACACCGGGCGTTCTGTCCTGCGTGCTGGCCGGCATCGGCCTCGGCATCTTTCCGGATTACAGTGTCGCCGACGACATTGCGCGCGGCCGGCTGGTGCGGGTGTTCGCGGACTGGACCTTGCCGTCCGGTGGCATCCATGCCGTCTTCCCGCCGGCGCGCTTCAGGCCGGCCAAGGTGCGCGCTTTCGTCGACTTGCTGGTTGCGGCGGAAAGGCGGCGGGCGCGCAGTGCCGTTACAGGCTGATTTCGGCGCTGGCTATGGTAATCAGGGAACCTTTGTTCGGCCCACGCTTTTGGATATGCTGCGATTCCGAACCGTCAGAAGGGTATTGCCGATGACCATCAAGATCCTCGCGACCTCCGCCCTTGTTCTCGCGCTTGGCTGCAGCCTGTCTACCGCAGCGCTCGCCAAGGAGAAGAAGCACCGCCATCGCCAGCCGGAACCGGAGCAACGCTACGTTCCCGCCCATCGCGACCTCTTCTATGCCCTGTTCGGCGGCCCGCGCTACTATGATAAGATGCTGGTCACCACGGCTGCCGGCCCCTGCTCCTACGACAGGGTCGGGCCGGACGCGAATGCGCTGAACAAGGTCAACGATCACCATTGCGGGAAGTAGAACGGCCCCAAAAGCGGGGCTGTCCTGCGCCTGTCGCGGGTTCTACCGGATGCCGGCCACCGCGAACTCGATAGAGATAGCCGATGACCGTCGAAAAATGGTCTCCGTCCGAAAGGAAGGCCGCTCGCAGAGCCTATGACGCAGCGCTGAAGGTGGCGCTCGACAAGACGCTGGCTGAACTCAAGAGCAGGGCCCACGTTGCGGCAACGCCTTCCGAAATGTGGGACGTCGAAGACTTTCTGCGGCAGCAGCGACGGAAGATCGACCAGATGTTCGACTATCGCTATTCACAGCTAATACAGGTCTTCGCCAATCTCATCCGGCAAGGCTATCTCGAGGAGAATCTCTTTGTTGGCTTGTCGGAAGACAAGCGGCAAACGATCCGAAAATACGCCAGCTGGAATCGCGAAGGGTAGGGGTCCTCTTCGGGGACCCTGGCGCTGCGCGCCGCGCAGTTTGAGCTCAGCCGTGGCTTGCCTCTCTGGCATCGGCGGTCGCGCCTCTGTCCTTGTCGTCCTGCGCCATCGCCAGCGGCGCACCCGGTTCGCCTTCCCACAGGATCAGGCTGGCGGCGCCGATCAGCCCGGCGCGGTCGCCGAGTTCAGCCTGCACGATCGGCACGTCGCGATAGGCCGGCATCGCCCGCTGCTGGATGACCGCTCTGATCGACGGTGCCAGAAGGTCGAACCCGTTGGAAAGGCCGCCACCCATGACAATCAGATCGGGCGAATAGAGATGCAAGACATTGGTGAAGCCGATGCCCAGCCATTGTGCTTCCGCCTCGATCAGGTCGAGAGCGTTGGCGTCGCCGGCCTTGGCAGCCTCTACGACATGCCTGGCCGAGACGTCGCCGTCATTTGACAGCCGTCGTAAGAGCGAGCCGTCGCCCGGCGCGGTCAGTCGCGTGGCGCGGCGGCCGAGCGCGGTTCCGGAGGCAACGGCCTCGAAGCAGCCGATGGCGCCGCAAAAGCAGCGGTCGCCTTCACCGGTGATGGTCATGTGGCCGATCTCGGCCGCCAGTCCGCGCCTGCCGTGATAGATGTGGCCATCGGCGACGACGCCGCCGCCAATGCCGGTGGACACAGTCACGAACACCAGCGATCCGCTGCCACGTCCGGCGCCAAAACGCCATTCGCCGAGCGCCGCCGCATTGGCGTCGTTTTCCAGCCGCACCGGCAGCCCGAAATGCCGCCCCAGAATGTCGATCAGCGGCACGTCGTGCCAGCCGGCCAGCGTTGGCGGCGCAATGACGATCCCCGCCTTGGGGTCGAGTGGCCCCGGCGCACCGACGCCGATGCCGGCGACGTTTGCCTGCGGGTGTTCCCTAAGCAGCGTGCCTGCCAGAGCGACGATCTGGCCGATCACCGCCTCCGATCCCGCACCGGCAAGCGTCGGCGCCGAAGCATGAGCGACGATACGGCCATCGCTCTCGACCAGCGCACCGCGCAGCGCCGTGCCACCGAGATCGAAGGCGAGCGCAAGCTTGGTCATCAGGCGGCGACCTCCAGCCCGTGCAGCCAGGCCATGCGCCGGGCAAGGTCGGGATCGCCGAAGGCCAGCGAGCCCAGCACCACGGTCTCCGCACCTGCGGCGCGCAGCAGCGGCACGGTCTCGTGGCGGATGCCGCCATCGGCGGCAAGCACGATGTCGGCCTCGCGGCCGGCTTTGCGCATCAGCGCGCGCGCCTCGATCAGGCGCGGACACGCCTGCTCCGACAGGCTCTGGCCCTTGACGCCGATGGAGGTGCCGAGCAGCGTCACGAACGCCACTTCCGCCAGGAAGGGCGTGACGGCCGCGACCGGTGTTTCCAGCCGCAGTACCACGCCGGCCTCGGCCCCGAGTTCATGCGCCAGTTTCACGGCGCGCAGGCCGGTCTCGCCGTTTTCGGCGTGCACGCTGATCAGGTCGGCGCCGGCCTCGATGAACTGGCGCGTCTGTTCTTCGACGATCTCGGCTTCGACCATCAAATGGACATGGATCGGCTTCGCGGTGAGCTTGGCGATGCGCGCCACCAGGTCCGGGAAGAACAGGAAGCCAGGGGTGAAGCGGGCGTCGGCGACGTCGATATGATGGACATCGGCATGGGTCTCGATGCGCTTCAAATCGTGCTCCATATTGGCGAGGTCGGCCGACCACAGCGAGAACTCGCCGATCAGCCGGTTGCGCGGCAGGGCAGCGATCGCGGCGGGGCCGGACAGGGGCTTGTTCGTCGTCATCGTCTTAGGCTCCGTAGCCGCGCATTGTCTGGCGGTTGGTTTTGACGGCGCCGGCAGGGTCGGCGGCGGCCGTTTCGGACTCTTCCTCCAGCACCAGCCAGCCGTTGAAATTGGGTGCAGCACCAGCGATCTCGATCACCTTCGCCGTGTCACAGACGCCCTTGCCGAGCATCGCCCAGGTTCCATTCGCGTCGACATCCTTCAGATGCACATAGCGGATGCGGTCGCGATAAGTGGTGAGCGTATCCGCCATGTCCTGGCCACCGCGCAAGATGTGGCCGGTGTCGGGCACCCAGCCCACCAGCGAGGCGTCGAGCAGCCCGAAGATGCGGTCGTAGTTGGCGCGGTCGAACAGCAGCGTGTTGTGATGCGAGCTTGGATGCACCGCGACCTGGACGCCGGCCTCGCGCCCGAGCTCGCCGGCTTTGTTGTAGACCTCGGCGGCGATGGCAAACTTGTCGTCGCGCGGCCCGTCGGAAACGATCGTGGCCGAGCCCATCGACACCAGCGCGCCGGGAAAGGCGGCGGCGAAGTCGATCCAGCGTTTGGCGGTCTCCAGGTCGGCGCCGATCTCATCCCTGAGCGTGAAACCGCTCTTGGAGCCGAAGGCGAAGGAGACGAGCGTCAGCCCGGATGACTTCAGCGCGGCGGCGAACTCCGCTGGCTTGGCGGCATAGCGGCCGATCATCGTGTCGGTGATCTCGATCCCGGCATAGCCGCCATCGGCGATCGCCTTGAGCAGATCGTCCGGGCCGCCGGCGAAACGGTCGCCGAGCATTTCCCAGGTAAAGGTCTGGCAACCGACTTCCAGGTCTTTCACGGTCATCCTTTCATTCCTTGATTCCACCTCCGTTGGAGGGACATCCTACTTGACCGACCCTGCGGTCATGCCGGCGAGGAAGAACCTCTGGGCAACCAGGTAGATGACCAGGAGCGGCAGCGAGCCGAGCACGCTCATCGCCATCATCTGGTTCCATTCGAAGGCGTGTTGCCCCATCAACAACTGGATGCCGATCGGGACGGTGCGCATGGACGTCGACTTCGTCAGTGTCAGCGCAAAGAGAAATTCGTTCCAGCACAACAGGAAGGTGTAGACCGACGTCGCCACGATACCAGGCAGTGAAATCGGGACGATCACCCGCCACAGTGCGGTCCAACTGGTGCCGCCGTCGACAGCCACCGCTTCATCGAGGTCGCGGGGCAAGGTGTTCAGATATCCCGTCATCAGCAGGATCGCATAGGGCAGCGTAAACACCAGATAGGTCAGGATCAGCGCGACATAGGTGTCGAAGATGCCATACGAGACGACAAGCCCGAAGAAGGGGATCAAAAGCGTGATCGGCGGGATCGTCTGCGTGCTGATGATGAGCGTGTTGAGGCTGCCCTTGCCGCGGAAATTGAAACGGCTGAACCCGTAGGCCGCCAGCAAGGCGATCAGCACCGTCAGCACGGTCACTGCTCCGGCCACGAAGTAGCTGTTGAAGAAGAAGCGCAGCTTTACCGGGTCGCCAAGGATGGCCGCATACGCTTCCAGCGTGAAGGCCTTCGGCAGGATGGTTGGCGGCAGGGCAAAGATTTCGGTGTTCGACTTGAACGAGCTGCTCAGCATCCAGTAGATCGGGAAGGCCGCGAAAAAGAGCCCTGCGGCAAGCGCGACATGGAGCGCGGCGGTGATCAGCCTGTCTTTCGGCGTGTGCCTTTTCCTCATGTGACTACCGAGCCTTTTGATAGCGGATGTAGAACAGCGTCAGGCCGAGAGAGATCAGCAGGATGACCACGGCGCTCGCCGAGGCCTGCGACAGGTTGTAGCTCGAAAACGCCAGCTTGTACGTGTAGGTGCTGAGGACCTCGGTCGAGTAGATCGGACCGCCACCCGTCGTTATCCAGATCAATGGAAAGACCTGCATGGTCCAGATGAAGTCGAGCAGCGAGATGCTGATGATGATCGGCATCAGCTGCGGAACGGTGATGAAGATCAGCTTCTGGTAGGCCTTCGCGCCGTCGATATCGGCGGCCTCGTAGAAATCCTTGGGAATGCCCTGCAAGCCTGCGAGCAGGCTGACCATGAAAAGCGGGTAGCCCGCCCAGATATTGGCGAAGGTGACGGCGTGCAGCGCGGTCGCGGGCGAGGAAAACCACTCGACCTTGGAACCGATGATGCCCATCTGCATGAGAACACTGTTCACGACACCATTCGGCTCAAGCAGCAGGCGCCAGATCACCGCGATAATCACCGCGGTGAACAGCCAGGGCAGTATGTAGAGCACGCGCAGGATGTTGCGCAGCGTCGGATTGATGCGGTCGCTGTTCAGCATGAGTGCGAAGACCATGCCGATGGTCATATGGAAGACGACACTCATGCAGGTGAAGTAGAGCGTGTGCCACAGCGAGGCCCAGAACACCGGATCGGCAAAGATCGCCTGGTAGTGTTTCAGTCCGGCAAAGGACGGGTCGCGACGCAGCACCGCGCTGTTCTGGAACGAATAGCCAATCACCGTCACCATCGGCAGCAGCATCAGAAGGCCGATTATGAGGAGCGATGGTGACACATAGAGATAGGGTGCGACCGCTCGTTTCAGTCGATGGTGGGAGCGCTTCTGCCCGGTCATGTGCGACCCCTGGGATGTGCCTTCAAGAGGAAGGTGCGCTTCAAAAACAGGTCCATCTCAATTGCCGATCCGTTGTTGACGGGTGGCCTGGCCGAGGCCGGGCCACCCGGTGGAAGGTAGCAAACGGGCAATGGGCCGCTCAGAATTTCTCCACCCAGCCCTTTTGAGCGTTGGCTGCGGCTTGTTCCGGAGACTGCTCGCCGGCGAGCATCTTCTGGGCTTCCACATCGAACTTGGTCATCAGGTCTTCGGCCACCGGCAGCCCCGTGAACTCGTTGGCGAGATAGCCGGTCTTGAAGATTTCGAAAGCCTTGGCGAAAGCCTTGTCCGAGGTCACGAAATCGGGCTTGGCGTTGACGTTGCCCGGGAAAGCATTTGCAAGCGACACGAGCTTGGCATTCACCTTCTCGCTCATCAGATATTGGACGAGCTTCCAGGCTTCATCCTGATGTTTCGAGGCGGCGGAGATGCCGATGCCCCAGGAGGCATAGGGAAGGCCGCGCTTGCCGTTGTAGTCCGCCACGACCGGGACCGGGATGAGGTCGAAGTTCAGCTTGGGATTGCGTTTGCGGATGAGATTCACATGCGCGAGCGAGTCGATCATCATTCCCACCCGATCGTTGACGAATTCCTCGACCTTTTCCTGCTCGGTCTTGGTGGCAATGCCGGGCGAGATGACGCCGGCGTCGTTCAGCGATTTGACGAAGGTGAGCATATCGACGACCGGCTTGCCCTCGAGAGCCGGCTTGCCTTCAACCATCATCGATTGGCCCGAGGCCCAGACCCACGACATTAGGTCGTTCTGGACACCGGACGGCGTTTGCAGCGACAAGGGCAGCACCCAGCCATACTGGTTCTTGTCGGCGTGGGTCATCTTCTTGGCGGCTTCGAGAAACTCCGCGCGGGTCGACGGCAGCTTGGTCACGCCTGCCTGGGCGGCGAGGTCCAGATTGACGAAGACCGGATAGACGAACGAAGCCACGGGAAACATCACCGCCTTGCCGTCCACCTTGATGATATCCGCGACCTGGGTCTTGTCGAACCCGCTCGCATCCATCATCGGGTTCATGTCGGCCAGCGCACCCTGCGCGTTCAGATTGTTCACCCAGGCGCCGTCGAGACCGACGACGTCGCTAAGCGTTCCGGTTGCGGCGCCGACCGAGATCTGGTCTCGCGTGGTCGCATAGGGACCGCTGACCAGCGTCACCTTGATGCCGGGGTTTGCAGCCTCGAAGTCGTTCATGATTGCCCTGAGCGAGCCGCCCGGCAATTCGGGCTCCCACCATTGGGTGAATTCCAGCGTGGTGTCCGCCATGGCGCCGGTTGCACCAAGCAACCATGCGGCCGCGGCTATTTTCAGCATCGCGGGTCGTATCCGAAACATCATTTTCTCCTCCTTCTTCAAGATCGGCCGCACAATGCGGACGATCGTCTGTTCATTCAGAAGCCTTCTTGTATCTTCCGCAGGCACCTCGCTCCCGCCCGCGGTCTTCCGCAGATCTTCAGATCGCCAGATGCGTTTCGGGATCGAAGAAATGGAACTTGGCATCATCCACGGCCAACCGGATCTCCGAGCCGGAGCGGACGGCGCTGATCGGCTCGAACCTCGCCACCGCGTTCGACGCCAGGCCGAAATCGTCCACCGCATCCGGATCGCCGGAGTCCACCCGGACCGCGTCGATGTTCATGTGGACGATCTGTTCGGAGCCGAGTTCCTCGATCGAGGTCACCCTGGCCGGTATCGTCTGATACTTGCGACCGGATTCAAGGCTGCTGTCATAAAGATCCTCCGGTCTGATCCCGAACACGACCTTGCGCCCCGCATACGACCTCAAGGCCGGCCTGCGCACGAAGGCTGCATCCTGCAGCCGGACTGCGAAGTCGCGAAAAGCGAGCTCGTCGCCCTTCAGGGTCGCCTCGAAAAGGTTCATCGAAGGAGAGCCGATGAAGCCGGCAACGAAGGCGTTAACCGGCGATTCATAGAGCCTCTTGGGTGTGTCGACCTGCTGCAGCACACCGCCTTTCAACACCGCGACCCTGTCCCCCATCGTCATCGCTTCGATCTGATCGTGGGTCACGTAAATGGTCGTGACGCCGAGCTGCTTTTGCAGGCTGGTGATTTCGGCGCGCATTTGCACACGCAGTTTCGCATCCAGATTGGAAAGCGGCTCGTCCATGAGAAAGGCGGCCGGCTCGCGCACCATGGCGCGGCCCATGGCAACCCGTTGACGCTGCCCGCCTGAAAGGTTCGCGGGTTTGCTGTCCAGCAAAGACGTCAGCTGAAGAGTTTTGGCGATCTCGTCCACGCGCTTCTTGCGCTCGGCCTTCGGCTTGCCTGCCAGCCGCATCGAAAAGGCGATGTTTTCGGATACCGTCATATGCGGGTAGAGCGCGTAGCTCTGGAACACCATCGCGATGTCGCGGTCCTTGGGCGGCATGTCGACGACGTCGACCCCGCCGACCCGAAGGCTGCCGCTGGTGATGTCTTCCAACCCCGCGATCATTCGCAACGCCGTGGATTTGCCGCAGCCGGAAGGCCCGACGAGGATCAAGAACTCGCCGTCCTTGACCGACAGGTTCAACTGGTCGATTGCGCGAAAACTGTTCCCGTAGGTTTTGCAGATCTTCTCAAGAATGACTTCTGCCATATTCCTCCCTCCACAAGTATAAGCCCTGATTTTTATGATTCTCCTGGGCTTGTGTTCGCCTGCGAAATGTTTCGTCGGATCGTTTCAGGTCATGCTCCAGCATCCACATGCGCATTTTTCAGGTCGACTGCTGACGGCGCGTTCGCCGATGCCAGGAGTTGCGTGACCTGGTCCTCGGTCGGAAGCGCCTCGCGCCCGCCACGCCCCGTTATCGAAACGGCCGCCGCCGCGGCCGCGAATGCGATCCGGCCCGCGGTGTCGGCTCCGCGCGTCAACGCATGGGCATAGGCGCCATGAAAGCAGTCACCCGCGCCTGTGGAGTCGACGACCGCAACCCGGTGCGGGGGCAGGTGCCAGAGACCTGTCTCTTCACGGCCGCGATAGTACACACCCCTGCCTCCATCGGTCAGAACCACGGCGGATCGCGATGGCAACCACAAGGCATCGAGCATCTCGGCAGGCGATCGGCGCCCCGTGGCAGTCCGTGCAAAGCTAAGTGGAAGAATGAGATGGTCGCAGAGCGCGATCAGCCGCTCCGTGGCGGGGCCGCTGCTCCATTCGATATCGCCGAGGATCGCAAGGCCGAGATCGCGAGCCCGAGCCACGACATCCAGCGACCCGGTCGCATAGCTATCGACGATCAGGACGGTTGCGCGGCTGAGGATATCGTCCGGAAAGTCCGGAGCGGTGCCCAGCATCGCATCGTCGTCATACGCGATGAACCTTTCCCCGTCCGAGCCGACGGTGATCCGCGAGTGCACCGGGCGCGCGTCGGGATGGCGCGGCGCGAATGCGGTTTCAATACCGCTCGCCACGAGATCGAGCTGCACCGCGTTGTCCGAGGCACTGGCCAGCCATCCGACGAACCCGGCGGTTCCGCCGAGCCGCGCGACGGCGGCCAGCGCCGTCGCGACATTTCCCCCGAAGGCGCGGGTACTTTGCAGAACCTTACCCTTGCCCGCCGACAATGGCTGATCGACGTAGACGATGTCGTCGATCGCAATAGCGCCGAAGCCGAGGATCGAGGGGATCGTGGGCATCGTTCAGGCACCCGCCTTCGCCAGGGCGTCTTGCGCCGAAAGGCCGTCATGGATGACGCCGCGAAAGGCAAGCGCTGCCTTCTCCGGATCGCCGTGCCCCCAGAGATTGCGGCCGACCACGGCGCCGTGCGCGCCGGCACGGATGGCGTCCGCCGTCTGCTGAAGCGCGCCGAGCAGCGTATCGGTCTTTGGACCGCCCGCGATGACAACCGGCACCGGGCAGGTCCGGACGGTCTCCCGGAACGACTCGAAATCACCAGTGTAGCCGATTTTGATCACGTCGACGCCGGACTCGTAACCGATGCGCGCCGCATAGGCGATCTCGTCGGGGGTGAAGACGATCTTTGCTCCGTCGGTGAAATCGCGAGGGTAGATATGCGCCACCACAGGCATGCCGTAGCGGGCCGCCGCATTCACCGAATCGGTCAGCCAGCGTATGTATTTGCCCTCCGTCGCGCCGCGCACCGGAATGGCCACGGCCAACGCATCGGCCCCCGCGCGCACCGCGTCCTCGGGCGTTGCGATCAACTCGCTGATGCGATCGTCCGCGGTGAAGCAGCCCGCCTGAATCACCAGGGAAGCTTTGCCCGCATATTGCGGCCACAGATGGCGCGCGGTGCCAGGCTGGATGCTGACGTAGTCGGGTTTGCCCGCCATGACGCGTGCGAGCGCACCCGGCAGGTCGGCAAGGCCGCCTTTGCGCACGTCGCCATAGCCGACGAAGTGGTCGACCGCGCCGCCAAAAAGGTTCCCCGATGGATGCGAGAAGAGGCGCGCGAGACGCACCTTGGTTCCTAGGCTCATGAGTCCAAAATTCCCTGATCGGTTGATTTAAAAAAGCTCGATCCAGTGTTTCCGAAAGAAAAAGGAAAAACAATCTTTCGAAAGCTTTCGAATCTGCATATTTCCGGTAAGGTGAGCCGAGGCCGGCGCGATTGCTCGGCGCAGGCAGGCAAGGGCCGGGCAATGTTGTCGGAGCAGAGACGCCAATCGATCCTGGGCGAGGTGCAACGCAGCGGACAGGTTCGCATCAAGGACCTGTCGGACGGGTTTGGCGTGTCGGAGGTCACGGTGCGCTCCGACCTCGAAATACTGGACCGCAAGGGACTGCTGACCAAGACCCGTGGAGGGGCGGTGACCCGGACCACCGATTCGACGACGGCCGCGTTCGCCCGGCGGATGCAAACGAACCTCGACGCAAAGAAGCGCATCGCCCGGGCGGCGCTCGACCTGTTCGAGGACAACCAGTCAGTCATCTTCGACGGCGGCTCGACCTTGATGCAGCTTGCCATGCAGTTACCGCCGCTCAGCAATGTCGTGGTCGCGGCCACGGCCATGAATATCGTGCAGCATCTTATGCATCGTCCCGGGCTCGACGTTCATATGATCGGCGGCCGGGTCTATCCCGACACGGTGAGCACGCTGATCACCGATGCCGATACGGCTCTCGGCGGCCTGGTAGCGCATCAGGTCTTTGTTGGAGCGCATGCGATAGACTCGTCACTGGATGTGGTCGACGTGAACGAAGACATGGCGCGAACGAAGCGAAACCTCGTTCGCATGGCCCGGCGCGTTGTCCTGCTCGCCGATTCGAGCAAATGGGGCGTCAGCGGGACGTCCAAGGCATTTTCGCTGTCGGCCGTCGATGTGGTGATCACCGACGATGGCCTGCCCGGTCCAATACGCAGCGAGCTTGATAGGATCGGGGCCAAGGTGATCTATGCCTGAACCCATCCCGGTCTCTGATGCGCGACGGAAAGCGCGCATGAGCCACGGGCTTCGCAGCGGCCGTCGGCCGTTTTTCATGCCGGTCATGTTCTCCTCCTCACGCTGGCGGCCTCCCAGTGCACGCCAGAATTCTCATAAGCTCTATAAAAATTTTACGCGCGTCAACATTTAAAGTCCTGTATAGCGGATTGCGGGGGGTCGTGGGAACTGCAACGGTTGCGCAGCATGCCCTTGGCTTCGGAGGAAAGCTGGAAATGCACGGAAAATCAGAGACAAAGCTCGGCATCGGTGTCATCGGCTGCGGCAACATCTCGATGACCTATCTGCGCAATGCAGCGCTCTTTGGTGGTGTCGAGCTACGCGCCTGCGCCGACATTTCCGCTGACATGGCCGAGCTGCGCGCCAGGGAATACGGCATCCGCGCCCTCGGCGTTGACGCGCTGCTGGCCGACCCCAATATCGACCTCGTGCTGAACCTGACAATCCCCGCGGCGCATTTCGATATTTCGTTCTCGGCGCTTTCGGCGGGCAAGCACGTCTTCACCGAAAAGCCGTTGGCAACCTCCGCCGCCGACGGCCGCCGGCTTGTCGCCGAGGCCGCGAAGCGCGGCCTGCTGATCGGCTCGGCGCCGGACACATTCCTGGGTGCAGCCGGCCGCCGCGCGCGCCGGCTGATGGATGACGGCGCCATCGGCAAGCCGGTGACCGGCACCGCTTTCATGATGGGACGGGGCATGGAGCACTGGCATCCCAATCCGCAATTCTATTATCAGCCCGGCGGCGGTCCGGTGTTCGACATGGGTCCCTATTACCTGACCGTGCTGGTCAATCTGCTCGGGCCGGTCGAGCGCGTCATGGCGATGGCGACGCGCGGCCAGGAGGAGAGGCTGATCACGGCCGACGGGCCGTTCAAGAACACGACGTTCAAGGTCGGCACGCCGACCAACATAATATCGCTGCTCGAATTCCGCTCGGGCGCCACCGTCACCTTCGGCGCCTCATGGGATGTTTTCAAACACTCCAACCATCCGATTGAACTGCACGGCACCGAAGGCTCGCTCAGGCTGCCCGACCCCGACACGTTCGGCGGCACCGTTTCGCTGTCGGAGCGTGGCGCCGACTGGGTCGATTTCGCCAGCGACAGCGAACTCTACGGCGCCCGCAACTGGCCCTATTCCGCGCCCGACCGCGCCAATTACCGCATGCTCGGCGTCGCCGATCTGGCGGGCGCGCTGGCCACGGGCAGAAAGCCGCGCGCCTCCGGTGAGCTGGCGCTGCATGTGCTTGAGATCATGGAGGCGATCCTGGCTTCGGGCGAAAGCCGTGGCTCGGTTGCCGTCAACGGCACGGTCGACCAGCCGCCGCTGCTTGGCGAAGAGGAAGCGGCAACCCTGCTTGCCTGACGGGAGGTTCGTCCGTGACATCGCCACCGTCCCTGCCGACACTCGATCCGGAGGCCCGGCATGTGCTCGAGCTCGGCAGCCAAGCCGGTGCGCCGCCGTTCGAAACGGGAACGCCAGAACAGGCGCGCCGTGCCTACAATGAAGGCTTCCCAAACCTGCAAGGCGAGCGTGAACCGGTCGCAGCACTCAGCGAGCGCATCATCGCCGGACCCGGCGATCCGCTGAGGCTCAGGATCTATCGCGGGCAGGGCGCGCCTTCGGCAGGCGCTCCGGCGCTGCTCTATCTCCATGGCGGCGGCTGGGTGATCGGCAATCTCGACTCGCATGACGAGATCTGCCGCTGGTTCGCCAACGAGGCAGGCGCTGTCGTCGTTTCCGTCGACTACCGGCTGGCGCCGGAACACAAATTCCCGGCGGCAATAGAGGATTGCCGATCGGCACTTGCCTTCATGCAAAGCGCCGCGGACGAACTCGGCATCGACGCTGCCCGCATCGCGGTTGCCGGCGACAGCGCGGGCGGCAATCTCGCCACGGTGCTCGGCCTGCTCACGCGGGGGGACAAAAATCCGCCGGCAGCGCAGCTGCTGTTTTATCCCAACACCGATGCCGGGCAGACGACGGACAGCTATCGCCGCTTCGCCATAGGCTTTGGCCTGACCGCCTCGACCATGGCCTGGTTCCGCGACCATTATGTCCGCAATGCCGCCGACATCGGCGACTGGCGTACCTCACCGCTGAAGGCGGAAAGCCTCGCCGGTGCGCCGCCCACCTTCATCGCCATCGCCGGTCACGACATCCTCGCCGACGAAGGCGAGGCCTATGCCAGGCGTCTGCAGCAGGCCGGCGTGCCGGTCGTGCTGGAACACTGGCCCGGTCAGATCCACGGCTTCGTCTCGATGGGCCGTCACGGCCCGGCAGCGAGACAGGCGGTTGCCGCCGCCATTGCCGCGTGGCGAAGCTTCGATCCTGCCTTTGGAAAGGCTCAAGCGGACTGACGCATCACCAGGGCGGCGTCGAGGCTGACCTTCGGCGCGACGTTTGCCCTATCCTCGTTGAGCAAAGCGAGCAGAGTCTCGACGCTGCGCCCCGCCATGGCGGCAAAATCCTGCGCGATGGTGGTCAGTGCGGGGCAGGTGTAGCGGCTCAGCGGATGGTCGTCATGGGCGGCGATACGCAGGTCGCAATCGGCCTTGCGGCCGATCTTCAGCCCTTTCGCGAAGGCTGCCGCCATCACGCCGAAGGCCAGGCGGTCATTCGCACACAGTATGGTCTTGCCGGGCAGACCCCCGGTCTTGCCGGGCAGACCTCTGGTCTTGCCCGGCAGGCCGCTGGCCCCGAGCATCTGTTCCATCTGCTCGTAGCCGATGCGCTCGAAATCCCATGTGTAGTCTCGGGTGTTGCCGATAACCACCGGCTCCTGGCCAAGCTGACGCATCGCGGCGACGTAACTGTTCAGGCGCTCCGGCGAATTGTGATTGACATGCGGGATGTCGAAATAGATCGGGGCGTCGCCGGAGCGGCAGAGATAGTCGACGATGGTCGAGACGCTCTGGGCATTGTTGTTGCCGACAAAGGGCGTGCCGCCTTCAAGATAGGTGTCGAAATAGACGACCGGCATTGTCTGGGTCAGCTTCTCCAGCGTGCGCCGGTCCGAACGCAAGCCGAGCGGCGCGATCAGCGCGCCCGAAACTTTCAGCGACAGGATGGTACGTGTCGCCTCCATTTCGAGCTCGGTTGAGCCATGCGAGGAGATGACGATCGGCCAGTAGCCCTCGTCGCGCAGCCTGAGCTCGATGCGGCTGACCATTTCGGAATAGAAGGGATCGGTGACCGTCGGTACGACAATGCCGATGGCGCGGGTGCGCTTGCGGTTGAGGTTGCGGGCAAACAGATTGGGCTGGTAGTCGGACGACCGCAACGCCTCTTCGATGCGCTTGCGCGTTGCCGGCTTGACGCTGGTCGGATCGTCGAAATATTTCGACAGCGTCGGCCTGGAGACGCCGCAGGAGCGGGCGAAATCCTCCATCGTCTTGTGCGTCATTGGCATTCAATCCTCGTCTGGCACGCGCCAGAACCTCGGTCATCCCTTGACGCTGCCCACGGTCCTGCAGCCGGCGCGTCCGCCACGCAACGGCAGACGAAATTTACAGGAAACGTCAGTGGGTTCAACGCGCAATGACAGATTATACCGTGCGTAAATTTGTTCAATTGACGCGAAAATTGTCGCGCATCAAAGTCTCGGTCACAAAGAGCGCTGAAAAGTCCAGGCACCATGACACAACAGATCGATCGGCTTCTTTCCCAGCTTTATCGTCGGCTCGATGCCGCCGCGGTTGTGATCGGCGATGCTATCGATCCGCGCTACAGCGACGACCTCTCCGGCAAGGGCGGCGGCCAGCCCGAACTGGTCTTGCGTCCGCGCAACGCCGCCGACGTCGCCGAAATCCTGCGCCTATGCAGTGGTATCGGCCAGAAGCTGGTCGTCCATGGCGGCCGCACCGGGCTGGCCGGCGGCGCGCGCGTGCAGCCGGGCGAAGCGGTGCTGTCGCTGGAGCGCATGACCGCGGTCGAAGCGCCCGACCGCGCCGCGGCAACCATCATCGCGGAAGCCGGCGCGCCGCTGCAAATGGTGCAGGAAGCGGCCGATGCGTCCGGCCTGATGTTCGGCGTCGATATCGGCGCGCGCGGCACGGCGACGGTCGGCGGCAACATCGCCACCAATGCTGGCGGCATTCGCGTGCTGCGCTACGGCATGTACCGCGCCCAGGTGCTGGGGCTGGAGGCCGTGCTTGCCGACGGCTCGATCCTGACTTCGTTGCGTGGCCTGGCCAAGGACAATTCGGGATACGATCTCAACCAGCTTTTCATTGGCAGCGAAGGCACGCTGGGCGTGGTTACTCGCGCCTGCCTGCGGCTGCATCCCAAGCCCGCCACCGAGGTTGCCGCCTTTTGCGCCCTTGGCTCGCTGGAGGCGGCGATTGCGTTGCTGGGGTTGCTCAAGCAGCGGCTCGGGCCCTTGCTTTCGGCCTATGAGGTAAACTTCTCGCCGCTCTACGGCGCCATGATTGCCGGCATGGCGGCGCCGGCGCCGCTGCCTGCCGGCGCGCCGGTTTATGTTTTGGCCGAGATCCAGGGCAACCAGGCCGAGCTGGACGGCGAGCGTTTCGCTTCGGTGCTGATGCAGGCGGTCGAGGACGGCATCGTCGACGACGTGGTCGTCTCGCAGTCGCCGCGCGAATTCCGTGCGCTATGGGATGTGCGCGAAGAGGCCAACCGATTCCTGTTTGCGATCGAGGGCATGATCGGCGTCGACATCAGCATCCCGTTGGCGACCATGGCGGGTTTCCTGCGCAACGCCGAAGCCGCGATCCACGCCGTCGACAGCCGCGCCGAGATCTACGTCTTCGGCCATCTCGGCGACGGCAATCTGCACTATCAGGTCGACACCACGGAACCGGCGGCCGCCTATGAGATCATCTATCGCGGCGTGGCGGCATGCGGTGGCGCCGTCTCGGCCGAGCACGGCATCGGCCTCGACAAGAAGAAATGGCTGAACCTCGTGCGCAGCGACGCCGAAATATCGGCCATGCGCCGGCTGAAGGTGGCGTTCGATCCGCACAACATTCTCAACCCAGGGCGGATTTTCGATATCATTTGATCGCCGGGAGGATCTAGCTTGCAACTGGCGAGAGCAGCGCGTGGAAGTCGACCGTTCTCATCTGCTCGACGCCGTCCAGAGTCATATTTCCCGCGACATAGACGATGATTGCCAGACCGAGCCAGCCGATCCAGCGATACCTGGCAAGCAGCGCCGCCACCAGCGTCGAGGCGACCGCCATCAGAACCACCGACAGGATGAGACCGAACACCAGCGCATTCATGTCGTGGGCGGCGGCGCCCGCCACTGCCAGCACATTGTCCAGCGACATCGAGACATCGGCGACGACGATCTGCAGGATCGCGGTGCGCAGCGCCTTGGCCGGCCGCGCCGTCGCAAGTGCTGCGGCTTCATTGTCGACGTCCTCGCCGTCGCCGGCCGAGCGCAACTCCTGGAACATGTTCCAGCACACCCAGAACAAAAGCATGCCGCCGACCAGCATGATCCCAGGAATTTCCAGCAGCTGCACCGCGATCACGGCAAAGACGATGCGGATCACCGCCGCCGCGGCAATGCCGGCGATGATCGCCTTCTGCCGCAACGCCTTGGCGAGGCCTGCGGCCGCCATGCCGATCACCACGACATTGTCGCCAGACAGCACAAGGTTGATGGTGATGACTTCCAGATAGGCGGCGACAGTCGTCTGGTCGAAACTCATAAAGCGGTCTCCCCGGAAGGCTCCGGCTGGTTGCGGGCGCATCGGACCGATGTCTGCGCAAACGCGAAGACAGCTGATTTGAGTGCAGCCCGGTATTGAAACAAGACGCCAGCGCGGCCAATCGGTCCTCATCCACGGAATTCATCGCCGGGTCGTGATTTCCGACCAGAAATGCCCGTCCCAGAATGCCCATCATGGAAGGAAGACAAAAGCGTTCCGCTTGCCTATCAATATTGCCGACCAAAGGAGAGACGAGCATGAGCAAGACGGCACTGATTTGCTGGGGCGGATGGGAGGGTCACACGCCGGCCCGCAGCGCCGCTGTCGTCAGCGATATATTGACGGGGCATGGCTTCGAAGTGCGGATAGAAGAGGGCACATCGGCGCTCGCCGATCCGCAGCTCCCGGTCATCGATCTGATCGTGCCGGTGATCACCATGTCGACGATCGAGAAACCGGAGCTGCAAAACCTCACCGCCGCCGTCAGCGGCGGAACCGGCCTTGCCGGCTTCCACGGCACAATGGGCGACAGTTTTCGCAACGAGCCGGCCTATCAGTTCATGACCGGCGGCCAATGGGTCGCGCACCCCGGCGACATCATCGACTACCGTGTCGACATCATCAGCGACGATCCGATCGTCAGGGGTATCGAGGGTTTCGCCTACCATTCCGAGCAGTATTACATGCATGTCGACCCGAGCAACGAGGTGCTGGCGACGACGACGTTCAGCGGTGAGCATCTCGACTTCATCGACGGCGTCGTCATGCCCGTGGTCTGGAAGCGCCGCTACGGCAAGGGCCGCGTCTTCTTCAGCGCGCTCGGCCACACCGCGGATGAGTTTTCCGTGCCGCAAATGCGCACCATCTTCGAGCGTGGGGTGCTGTGGGCCAGCCGATCGGCCTGATCCCGGGCTTGGCGTCAAGCTGAGCGCAGTGGGACGGATTGCTTATAGCGATCGTCCAGTTCCGCGAAGCGGCGCTCCCGACACTGCTGGGGGCGCGCTGGCGAAGGAATCGCCAATGCCATGACACTCGAGCCGTATCGTTCGACGGGCGGCTTTTCGGAGGACTGGATGGCGTCGGGATACGGGAAAGTAGAAGACTCTAATTCTCTCTGAATCCTCGATTGAGCGAGTCGCGAACCGGCGCCAGCATATAGTCGAGCAGTGTGTGCTCGCCAGTCAGGATCATCACTTCGGCAGGCATGCCGGGCGACAATTTTACGTCATGGAGGTTTGCGAGGTCAGCCATATTGACTTTGATCTTGGCGAGAAAATAGGGTTCTCCGGTCCTCTCGTCCGTCAGCCGGTCGGCCGATACCGAGGTGAGCAACCCGTGGATTTGCGGAAGATGCCGTGTTGGATAGGCTGACAGCACAACGCGTGCCGGCATGTCCGGATGCACCATGTCGATGTCCCGCGGCTTGATCCGTGAATCGATGACCAGGTTGGACTCATTCGGAACGATGTCGAGGAGGGGCTGGCCGCTGGAAATCACGCCAGATTCAGTTGTGACACGCACGTTCATCACTGTTCCCGCGATCGGCGCGACAATGTCAGTCCTGGCCAGCACATCCTGACGCGAGGGTAACAGGCTCCGCAATTCGGCCAGATCGCCGCGCACCTTGCCAAGATCCTCGTTCGCTTTCTCACCATCCTGTTGCCGCAAATTGAGAAGCTGCAGCTCGGTCTCGCCGATCTGCTGTTCGTTGCGCGCGACCTGCGACCGGTTCGACGCCTGGCTCGCTCGGATGTCGGCCTGGGCACGCTGCAGCGCAAGGATCCGCGGCAGGCGCTCCAATCCCTTTTTGTACATTTCCTGTGCCGAAGCGATCTCGCGGTCGATCAGCCCCAGTTGCTCCTCCTCGGCTGCGATCACTTCCCTGGACCCGGTGATTTGCTCCTCTATCTGCCGTATCCGCTTGTTGAGGATCTGCTCGCGCCCCTCGCGAGTGGCAAGGCGGCTGCGAAGCAGTTCCTGCTCTTCAGCGGCCACTTTCTGCCCGGCCTGGTTGTCAGCCGATGTCAGTTCCTTGGGAAAAATGATCTGATCTTCTCCGGCAAGCTCCGCACCCAAGCGCGCTTCGACGGCCAGCAAGCGAATGTAGCGCTCATGCAGCTCGTCGTAGCGGCCCTGTGCATCGGTCGTCTTCATGCTTATCAGAACCTGGCCCGCTGTGACCTTGTCGCCATCCCGCACGTGGATCATCCCGATGATGCCGCCCTCCAGATGCTGAACGGTCTTCCGGTAGCCGTCCGGGCTGACGATGCCGGGGGCCACGATGGCGCTGGCCAGGAGGGCCACGTCTGACCAGAGGGCGATGCCGCCGACAAAGAACAGCGCGGAGAAATAGCCGAGTATACGCGCTGGACGCGTCCGGCGATTCAGGTCGCGCTTGCTATCGCGATATGCAGACGAACGCCGCCGGACAAGCCCGACAAGCACGAGCACGAACAGCGCGGTGGCAGTTGCAGCCAGCGCGGCGCGCGCCGGCACGTCCAGGCTGTCGAAACGGTTCGAAGCCGCCGCAGCTAGATCTCCAGCAGCGACAACTAACCTGTCCAGCACGTCACGCAGGCTGGCCATCAGCATGTCCATCATCTTCGACAGGTCGCTAAATCGGTCGCTCATGGCTCACTCCGCCGCCTTCAATTTTGCCGGAACGACGACGCTGGTCTTGTCTTGCCCGGACGACGGCACGGCAGTCGGTTTGCGGTGACCGCCCAGCGCGCCCAGCACCTCGTCGCGCGTGCCGAACATCTTAACGGTGCCGTCGTGCATGAAAACGACATGATCCGCCGTACGCAGCAGATTCGTCTGGTGGCTGACGAGAATGACGGTGCAGCCCCGTTCCTTCAAATGGTGAAGAACATTGAACAGAGCCATTTCACCATCGCCGTCGAGGCCAGTGTTCGGTTCGTCGAGCACGACGAGCGCGGGATTGCCGAATAGCGCCCGGGCGAGAGCGATGCGCTGACGTTGGCCACGCGAGATTCGCGCCCCATGCGGCCCCACCTCCGTTTGATAGCCATTTGGCATCCGCAATATCGTCTCGTGGATACCTGCGGCCTGCGCCGCGGCGATCACTGCGGCACTATCGACATCGCGCAAGCGCGCAATGTTGTCGGCGATCGTTCCCGGAAACAGCTCGACCTGCTGCGGCAGGTAGCCGATGTGCATTCCAAGCTGGTCCGAAGGCCAACTCGCGAGCTCTGCGCCGTCCAGCCTTACATGACCGAGCGAAGGCCGCAACGTTCCCACCATGAGGCGGCAAAGTGTGGTCTTGCCGGAACCCGACGGACCAATCACGCCGCAGGTCTCGCCGGCCTCGACGTTGAAGGATACTTTGTTCATCAGGGCCTGCTGTGTACCCGGCGCATGGTAGTGTGCGTTCTCGAGCCTTAGCCGGCCTTGCGGGCGGGGTAAGGTCACTTCACCGCCCTGCCTAGAATTGGTGTCCGCGAACAGGCGCATGAGGTTGCGACGCGCGGTGCGAGCGGTAACCAGGCTGCGCCAGGCTCCGATCGAGCGTTCTATCGGCGCAAGCGCGCGGCTCAGCAGTACCGATGCCGCGATCATCGATCCGGCCGTCAGTTCGCCGCGCAAGACAAAGTAGGCGCCAAGTCCCAGCACGGCCACTTGCAGGGCCATGCGCAGCGAGCGCGACAGGCTCCCGATGCTGGTCGTGCGACCGAGAAGTTGCGCCTGGATGGTCATCAACGACTGCTGCTTTTCTTCCCAGCGCTGCAGCGCCGAGCCCGACATGCCGAGCGAGCGCAACGTCTCAGCGCCATCGATGTATTGGCCGGCCGCGACCTGGTTGCGACGCAGCTCTGCCGACGTTTCCTGGCTCCTGCGGCGGGTAAAGAAATCATTGGCGAGCGCGCCGCAGAACAAAAGGATCGCCCCGATGAGTCCGAGCACGCCCAGTGCTGGGTGCAGAAGCCACATGAAAGCCAGGAAGACGGGCGTCCACGGCGCGTCGAGAAAGGTCAGCATGCTGTCGCCACCGACGAAACCGCGCAGGTCCGCTACGTCCTTCAGGCCGGCCTCGACGTTGCTACCCGCGAGGCGAGCCTCCATGGCTCGTTCGATCACCGGGACGTTCAACTGGTCGTCGAGCCATTGGCTGATATGGCCGAGGATCATGCGGCGGGCTTGTTCCAAAAGGCCATAGACGGCGATCGCGCCGATCACCGCCAGGGTGAGCCACACCAGCGTGTCGATCGACCCGCTCGACAGCACCCTGTCGTAGATCTGCAGCATGTAGACGGTGCTGGCGAGCATCAGGACGTTTGCAAGCAGGCTGAAGATGAGCAGGGCGGGCGCCTGGCGCCGGGCCAGATGCATTACCTCTTCGAACTGCGGTCTTGGCTGCGGCACGGCTCGCCCCCCATTGTGATGCTTTGGATTGTGCCGGCCGGGCGCCAGGAAAGGCGCCCGCCCGGTGTCGGGTCAGATGATGCCGTCCGGGGCGTCGACATGGACCGAGAACGTGTCGGTAAAGCTGTCATTGTCGCCGTCGACGAGATTGGCCGTGAAATCCAGGTCGAGCGGCGCCGGGTTGGACTCCTGCTCGAGCGAGAACTGAATCACGGGGATCTTGACGGTGCCCACGCCCATGATGAGCTGGACCGCCTCGATCTGCTTCGCGCCGCCGTCGATCTCGAAGTACTTCCCGCCCTCCGCGACGTCAGGAATGAGCGGGTCGTGGCGCGGGGCATTGCTGAGCATGCCCGCCGTCACGTCGGTAGGACCGCTGACGGTACCGTCCGTATAGTAGACGATGTAATAGAGGTCTTCCGTAGCCGGGTTGTAGCCGCCGACGGAGTTGTCGATATAGACCGTGACCTTATCCACGTCTTGCTGGGGATTGACCACGAAGCTCTCGTCGCCCGAGGTGATTGAGGTGCCGGCGAACAGCGGGGTACCCCCGCTCTTGCCGTCGAGGTTGTTGTTGTTGACGCCGATGCCCGAAGTCGACACGTTCATCTTCGATGAGCTGTTGATCAGGCTAGTGGCACCATACCCCTCCAGCGTTGCCTCGGTAGGGTCATTGTTGACCAGGTCTTCGATGTCGTTCGGGAAACTGCCCGCCCCATTCTCCAGGGGAGCGGTCACCAGATTGCTGAAGAAGATGACGTCACCGTCGTGACCGGTCGGCGGGAATTGCAGCGTTTGCACCGCGTCCGGACCGCCCGCCTTCAGCGAACCCTGTGTGGTGTCGAAGGTCGTGATCGTTCCGGGAGGGGTGTCGACGTCAAGGTCGTAAGTGCCGTTGACCGGATCGAAGGTCAGTGTGAAGTCCACGTCTTCAGCCGTGCCGTCGCCGTTGAAGTCATCGTGGATCGAGCCTGTGAAGGTGTAAGGGTCTGCCGCGTCCGGTGTCAGGGATAGGCCCGACGTTACCGTCGGGTTGGAGTCGATTGTATAATCGTCCAGCGTTACGCCCAGCAGGTTGAACCCGTCGGCGCCTGGGTCGTGCGTCCAGGTGCCATGGGCGCCACTGTCGTAGTCACCGGTTGCGTTCTCCACAGCAATTGCCGGCCCGGTGTCTTCGAAGGTGAAGGCACCGCCTATGTCGACCGAGGTGTGCGCGCTGTCGCCGTCGCCGTCGGTTGCGGTTGCGGTCAGGCTCACCAGGTTGGCGGCAAGGATGACCGGAGTGTCCGCCTCTACGGGATCGGTTGGATCGCCATGGACAACCGCACGCGACTGGTCGAGGGTCACGTTGCCGTCGGCATCGACCGAGATGCGGAACACCTCATCCGTGCCGGCAGTGCCGACGATGTCGCCGCCGACAACATTGAGAAGCACCTCAAGGCCGCTGAGCGTATCGAACACGCCGCTGGCGACGTTACTGCCGCCGCCGAGTACATCCAGCGTGTAGGTCACATCGTCGGTGGCCGCTGGTCCATCGACGCCAAAGTTCGGCGTGAACAGCGCCGCGAAGCTGGTCGAGTCGTCGGTAACGAAGTCCGAATCGCCGACCACCAGGGTCGGTACGTCATTGCCGGACGGCACGATCGATGGGCCGTCATCGTCGAAGTTGATCAAGGAGCCGACCTCTGCGCTGGCGACGTTGGTCTGATCTGTGCCGAAATGCACTTCCTTGACATCGAAATAGTCTTTTTGCTCGTCAATGTTCTTGATAGTGAAGCGGTCAAAGGTTGCGTCTGCGGTGAAATCGACCGTCACACCCTCGCCGACATTGTGAAGGATCACTCCCAGGTTGGTGTAATCAACCGTGATGCCCAGGGTGGCGGCATCCGTTACCACGCCGTTCAGCTTGAAAGTCACTGAGGCGATGTTGACTTCCGCATCGTTGTCATCACCCGGTAACGTGGCGCCTTTCGCGTTGTCATCATTGTTGTAGGCGTGGACCTCTATGTCAGCCACGGTATGGGTCGGAGTAGACTGCGAAATCGAGAAACCCGCGGTGGAGACGGTCTCGATGTGATCTGTGTAGTTCGGCGCGGTCGGCGTGTTGGTAAAGTTCTTGCCGGCGCTCTGGGTGCCGCCGTTGATCAGGTCGATCTGAAGCTCACGGCCAAAGCGCACGTCTTGTGATGAGACGCCCAGGCCTTGCGTGCTGACATTGACTTCAGCCTGTACGCCATTGTCATGAGCCGTGACCAGGATCTTCTGCGTGCTCGCCGTGTCAGCGTCGAGGATATACCACTTGTTGTGTCCGGGAGGGGCGTCACCAAGCGAGCTGAAATTCAGGACGCTGGTCCCGGTGACCGAGGCGTAGACTAGCTGATCCAGATCGATTAGATCGACGTCCGCGTTGTCAGGGTCCGGATTCATCAACGCCACGTACTGGACCAGGTACAGGTCCGCGTCGCCGTCCAGCGCAAACGAGAAGGCGAGGGGATCGAGTAATGGATCGGGCTCGCCAACTGAGGTCGGGTCAGAGGTCCCAATGACGCCGATCACGACGTCTGCATTGTTCGGGTCCTGGAACAGCCAGACATAATTGCCATCGACCGTCCGGATGCCGGTGACCGCGCCGTCGGTGGGTGAAAACGCAGTTCCCGAAGAGTCCTGGGCGAGAACGACCGAGGTGATGGTCTCCCCTGGGTCCGCGGAGGCCACCACGAAGTCCTCCTTGAAGGCGACCTCCAGCGCGGTGCCAAGATTCAGCAGATATTGCAGCGTGGTGTTGGTGCTGTACAGCGGATCGGATGGGTCAATATCATTGTCCGTGAGGCCAGCGCTCTCATCGATGATGATGTCATGAGCTGTGATGTCGATTGCCATGGAGATTCTCCCCTTTTTGAACAACATCAAGAAAAGGGGTTCACCCCCACCCGATGTCGGATGCACCTACCCCAGGGCATCCGCCGGCGCACAGAATTGCGGCCGTTTATCCTCCATTGTGCCGCCGACGCAGAGGACGCGTCCATTCGCGGTTCGATAGTGTTATGGTGAATGCCCCTACCTGATCGAACGATATACATCCTTCGAAAGATCGAGCCGCGACAGGCGCTCGCGGGCAACCGCGTTGGTATGGATCGATCGATATGCCGTGGGTTTCCGGCCTTTTGTCGGCATCTTGTCGACGCAGCCTGCCTTGCCAGCTCGCCGAAGGTAGGATCAAAGCCCGCTTTTGTGACTTGGTCCCAGATGGTCGGAAGCTTCGCCAAAAGTCGCCCAGGCGAGTTCCGCCCTGCTGCCGAGGCGGAGCTTCTCGTAGACGTGATGCAGGTGCATCTTCACCGTGCCTTCGGATACATGCAGTCGCTGCGCAATGATCTTGTTGCGCAGGCCGCGTGAAACAAGGCCGGCGACTTCCGTCTCGCGTCCAGTAAGCTTTGGCGCGCGCTGAGGCAGCGATCTCGGCGTCAGCAGATGCTGGAGGATATGGTCGTCGACCCACTTTCGGCCGCCTGCCACTGCATTGGCGCATTCGACAAGGTAGCTGTGGCTGATGCCGTCCATCAGCAGGCCGTCGGCATCGAGCTTGGGGATTTCGTTGAAGTCGAATCCGCCGTTTGGCTGCAGGATGTAGATGATGCCCAAAGGGCTGCTGGTGGCTCTCAGCCTTGCGGAAAGGCCGGCCGTCTGCCGGTCCACACCATCCAACCCTATGATGACAAGATCGGGCCGGTGGCGCTCCACCAAGGGGAGAACCTCAATCGTGTGGTGGCATTCTGCGACAACGCTGTGTCCCGCCTTCCGCAAAACCCACTCCAGACCGGCGAGATACACCCCCCGCGGGTCCGCGACTACCAAGCTCGACATGGGAACACGTCCGTAAAAAACGCAACGAACTTTGTTTAATATGTCAAGAAACCAGAGCTTCGGTCGATTGTCAAGGAGTTGCTAATATTGTAGTATATTCAAGGCTATGAATGGCATTTTCTGCGTTCGACAGGCCCGCCGAAGCGCTCGTGATCGCGCAAGGCGCCTCTGGATTTGACGCCTGTTAAGCTGCCAGTGATGACGGATTTTTGAGCTGTCTTCTCCCCTTGGGCAGACAGGCGGAGCTACTCGCAAAGCCAAATCATATGTTCTATGCTCGCTGGCATCACTGCGTTCGACAGCCGTGATCGGAACTGAGGTCTGTTGTCCTGAGGCGGGGCATCAATGTTCGAGGTCGGCGGATTTTTTCGGCAACGAATGCCGTTCTCAAAGGGCCGGCGCATCGTCGGCGCCCTTGCTCTCGTCGCCGCTGTATTCGGGCTGTTGCTGCTCGCACCGGAAGTGGCGAATGCGAAGCCGAACTGGACGCTCGATCCGGCGAATTCGACGCTCACCTATCAATCGGTGAAGAAGAACACCATTGTCGAAACCAACAAGATCAGGAACCTCTCGGGCACGCTGACATCGGATGGCGCCGCCAAGGTCACGTTCGACCTCAACTCGGTCGACACCGGTATCGACCTTCGCAATGTCCGCATGCGCTTCCTGTTCTTCGAAACCTTCAAATTCCCGACGGCGGAAGTGACGGCGAAAGTCGATCCCGCCGCTTTTGCCGATCTCGCCACCAAACGGCGCATGAGCGCGCATATCCCGTTTCGCCTGAGCCTGCACGGCGTCGACAAGGACCTTGAGGCCAATGTCGTGGTCACCATGATCACCGACAGCATGGTGTCGATCGCCTCGGAGGCGCCGGTCGCCGTGCATGTCGAGGATTTCGGCCTGTTGCCCAACATCGAAAAACTCCAGCAGGCGGCCAATGTCAGCAGCATCGTCCCTACGGCTTCGGTGTCGTTCGATTTCGTCTTCACCGCTAATGGCGCCAAGCCTGCGGCCACGCCTGCCGTCGCGGCCGCAGCCCCAGCCGATGCCGGGCCGGTCGCCACAGATGCAGGCAAGACGTCCTTCAGCGACGATGAATGCCTGAACAGGTTCGAGGTGCTGTCGCGCACCGGCGCCGTCTATTTTCGCCCAGCCAGCGCTCGGCTCGATGAAAAGAGCCGCCCACTGCTGGCCGAGGTGGTCGGCGTCGTCGGCAAATGTCCGAAACTGAAGGTCGAGGTTTCGGGCCATACCGATTCCGACGGGTCGCCGACGGCCAACAAGAACCTGTCGGAACGGCGCGCCAAGGCGGTCGCCGACGCGATCATCGCTGCGGGCATTCCATCGGCGCAGATCACGGCTTCCGGCTATGGCGAGGAAAAGCCGGTGGCGCCGAACGATACGCCGAAGAACAAGGCGCTGAACCGGCGGATCGAGTTCTCCGCCACGCCGCTCGCCAACTGAGCCGGTCCTTAACTGAGAAGGCCCGTCGACCGAAAAGGAATCCGGTGCGTTTGGACATGATTGCAAGTTGCGGCAACTTCATGCGCGGCATCGGCCTCGCCGTGCTGGCGCTTGCGTTGACCATGACCATTACCATGACCGCGGCCAGTGCCGAACGCCGCATCGCCCTGGTGCTCGGCAATTCCCATTACCGGAACGCGCCGGTGCTGCCCAATCCGGTGAACGATGCGCAGGCAATGTCCGATCGCCTGAAGGGGCTGGGCTTCGAAATCGTCTCCGGCCTCGATCTCACCAAGGCGCAGACGCAGGAAAAGATCGCGCAATTCGCGCGGCAGGTGCGTGGCGCCGATATCGCGCTGTTCTTCTATGCCGGTCATGGCCTGCAGGTCTCGGGCAGGAATTACCTGCTGCCTGTCGATGCGGCGCTGGAGGACGAGACCTCGCTCGACTTCGAAGCCGTGCAGGTGGACTTCATCCTGCGGCAGATGTCGCGCGAGACCAGCATCAGGCTGGTGTTCCTCGACGCCTGCCGCGACAACCCGCTCGCCGATGTGCTTGCCAAGGAGACTGGCGGCGACAGCACGGCAAGCAGCGGCCTTGCCGAAATACCGATCGAGAATGGCGGCGCCGGCACGCTGGTCGCCTTCGCTGCCAGTCCCAACCAGCTCGCCTATGACGGACCGGGCGAGCACTCGCCATTTTCGGCGGCGCTGCTTGCCCATATCGGCGAGGTCAACGTCTCGATCACCGAAGCGATGAACCGGGTTACGTCGGATGTGTTCAAGGCCACAGCCGGACGCCAGCGGCCCTGGATCAACGTTTCGCTGACCACCGATGTCGTGCTTCACAAGGTCGATCTCAAGGCGCCGCTGATCGTCGGCGATTCCGGCCCGGCTGCGCCCGAAGGCGATACGCAGGCGCGCACCGGCGCGGCCGCCAATCCGCCGGGTACGGACGCCGGCGAGCAGGCGCTGGAACAGCTGCGTGAGGAAATTCCGAAGCTGGGCTCGGACGCGCCAATCCTTTTCGATGTTCCGGTCAATTTCGGCGACCCGGCGATCGACGGCAAGAGCATCGCCCAACTCATCCAGGGCAAGCCGCACTTCAGTCCGGTCGAGGGCCTGGAAAAGTCCGTCTGGGACAACCAGTGCAGCAACTGTCATCAATGGACCGAGGAGCGGCTGTGCGACCAGGCCAAGACCTACGTCACCAATGATGCCTCGGTGTTGCGCCTGCAACACCCGCTGGGCACGCGCTTCAAGGTGGCACTCGGCAAATGGGCGCAAAACGGCTGCAAATGAGACCGCCAACAATGGGTTGGATCAGATTTCAATGAAATCTCATCACGATCCAGAGCAATCAGGCTCGGCGCAGCGCCTCGGTTTCGGCCAGATGGATGCCCATCTCGACAAAGGCGGTGAGCACGGAGAAACGGTCCGCCACCGCAACCCGCGCCAGTCCGGCCAGTATGCCGGCATTGACGGCATGCGCAGCCGGCAGCGGCCGCAGCCTCGACCCGTTGGTCTGCGGCGTCAGGCCATTGATGTGCCGTTGCGCCGCTAGCGCGATCCAGCCGGCAGGCGTGTGCTGCTGCGTCATCGCCGCCCCGGCGACAGCCTCCCGGCGGGTTGCATTGTTGGGGTCGCCGACCCACTCCTGGATCAGTGTCAGCGTTGCGAGGTCCTGCTCTTCGAGCAGCTCGGTCAGATGCCCCAGGCACTCATGGCCCCACCAGATTGCGGCCCGGTCAGGCAGGAGATAGGCGCAAAAGGTAATCGCTTCCTCGGGGATGCGCCCGGCCATCAGCCGGCGGCAGAACTCGAGCGAGGGTTGGTCGGTCGGAACGGCCGTCATGTCCCGAGCGACAGCCGTGTTCGCGGCGAAGAGATCGCGTGCGGTCTGGAATCGAAGCCCGTTGACCATCGCTGCTGTTATCCTCCCCCAGCCCTCACTCAACCCGCCTGCGAGGCGCGGGTCAAGTCTGTCGACCACCACATGTCCATGACGTTGTTCACAGACAAACGCCTCACGGTTTGGTATATTCCACAGCCGACCGTGATCTCGACAGATCATTGTCGAACAGGAAGAGTTGGCCCGGATCCATGGATCGGGCCTGAGTGAAAATCGGATGCTCGAAACGGGAGTAACCGTTATGCAGCGGCACATTTCAGTCTTGGCATTGGCGACCGTGCTTTTCTCGACTCACGTCTATGCCGACCCACTTCAGAAATCGGAAGACATTGTGAAGTTCTTTGCCGGCACGATCGATCACGGCGCGGCACGCGGGATTTGTGTCGGCACCGAGGACGAGTGCAAGAGCAAGACCGGCCAGAAAGAAAAGCCTCCGGAGAAGACCGGCCTCGATATGCTGATCAATTTCAGCCTGGATTCGTCCGAGCTCGACGCCAAGGCGCGCAGCGAACTCGACGAATTCGCCAAGGCGCTGAAGGACGATCGGCTGAGCAAGCTGTCCTTCGTCGTCGAAGGCTATACCGACGCATCCGGCTCGGCGACCTACAATGAGGGGCTGTCGCAGCGCAGGGCGCAGTCGGTGACGGCCTTCCTCGAATCCAACGGCATCGAAGCCACCCGCATCAAGGCGGTCGGTCTCGGCGAGGCCAATCCACGCAACCCCGACCCCTACGATCCCGTCAATCGCCGGGTCGAGATGCGGATCAAGGCGCAGTAGCGTCGCCGGCTGCGTTTTCCGGCCATCAACGCCGCGCGTCCAACGGACACGCGGCGTTTTTGTCGTTCGATGTGATCGATCAGTTCTTGAGCACGCCGCCGACCGCTACGCCGGTGCCGAAGATCAGCGCCTTGGTCAGGAAATCATTGTTGTCCCGCGGCGGCGGCTCATCCTCGCGCACGACCTCCCGGTTGCGCCTTTTCTGCACGAACTGCTGCTGTCGGCGCGGCTTCTGGGCGTACTGCTTCTTGCGTGGCTTTTCCGCCACCGGCTTCAGCGTGCGGGCCTTCTGCACCATCTGTTTTTTCGGCTTGTCCACGCCGGCCTGGTCGGCCTCATGCTTGGCACGCACGGCCTCCATCATCGGATCCGTCTGGATAACCAGGAATGCCAGTTGCTCGCGCGTCAGGAAGGTGGTCGGAGGCAGCCCGTTCCCCTCTTGCCAGTCGCCGATCGCTTGCCGGGTCTTGGCGCCGATATTGCCGTCAACGCGGCCAAGCTCGTTGCCCAGCGCCTCGACGCGCAATTGCAGGTCGATGCGGCCCTGGCGATCGAGACCGATCGCGTTCTCCGTCGCCTCGGTGCCCAGCACCTTCTTCATGTCGTCCGAAATGCCGACCGAGGTGCGCACGGCAGAACCCGAGTTCGCTTCGTCGGCATCGAGCGCTGCCACCTGCCGTTCCTGGGCTTTCGGATCGTTCAGCGCATCGATGTTGAGCCGCGCCACCGTGGCGAAGCGGCCATTCGGGAACTGTTCGAGATAGGCTTCGTAGAATGGCGCGGTGTTGCGCTTCGAGGCCTCGTCCCAAAGCCGCTGCTCGACTTCCCACGAAGGCGGTTCGCTGGTGACGGGGGCAGGGGCGGGCGCTGTCGCGGCGTTCGCGTCGTCGGCGGCCGGTTTTGCCACCGGCACGGCTTCGGCGGCCGGTTTGCCAAGGAAAACCTCGCGGCCCAGCGATGCGTTGTGCCATGGCCGCTGGCGGCCTTGCGTGGTCTCGGCCACTTCGCCGCGCACCCGCGTCAGCGCGCTCTGGATCTCGATGCCGGGTTCGGTCAGGTGCCTGGCGAGCGCGGTCGAGTAGGGGCTGTCGACGCCGTTGCCGTCAAAGGCGATGGCGCCCGGGTCGGTGGCATAAGCAATCAGGATGCCGCCGGTGCCGACGCCCTCTGATTTAGGGTCGATCGGCGCCAGGCCGGTGCCCAGCGCGGTGGAGCGGGTCTTCGGCATCGCGGCCGCCAGTGTGCGTGCCAGCGGATTGTCGCGGCAGGCATCGAGGATGATGACGCCGACCGCCGGGTCGGGTGGCAATGCGGCCATGAAGTCGTCGATCTGGACGGTGCGGGTCTTGAGATAGGCAGGTGACGTCAGTTCGGCGTCGACCGGGATCAAAAAGTTCTTGCCGTCGACCTGCATGCCGTGGCCGGCATAGAAAATGACGGCGAGGTCGGCATCGTAGGACTGCTCGGTGAATTTGCTGATCAGGCTGTGCATGCCGGCATTGTCCTGGTCGACGCCCTCGATCACCTCGAAGCCGGCATTGCGCAGCGTCGATGCGATGAGATGCGCGTCATTGGCCGGATTGGGCAATTCGACGGCATGGACGTATTTGCTGTTGCCGATGACCAGCGCGACGCGTTTGACGCCACCGGCATCCGGCGCCGCCGCCTGGACGGTGCCAAGCGCGGTCAGCATTAACAGAAAAAATCCGCTCAAAAGGACGGCAAACGCTTTCATGGGATCGGCCCTCCGCCCCAATGGGGCGCGTTATTGATGGCTGCGCATGCTAAATTTCACCAGCGACTGTATCGCTTCTGCCAAAATGGCTGTTGGGCGTATGTGATCCCAGCCACAGTTTTGGTTCACAAGGACCCAAAAACCTTCCCAAATATCCGCAAACATACCATTCGCCGGCCTCAGAACCAATCGGCTTGGCGAAAGCCGGGGCGAACTGCCAGCTCTAGCCCGGCTCAAGAGTATTTTGGATCGAGCCGACCAGTGCCGTTATCGCCTGCTTGTATTTTTCGAACTCCGGCGATGTCTGGCGGACTTCCGTCGTCGTCTGCTGGCCCGCATCGGTGGTGGCGGGCGTCGGCAATTTGCGGCCCATCTTCCGTTCCGCCCAGTCGACGACGTAGCTGGCGGTCTTGCCGGCAAGAAACGGGTTGGCCTGGATAACGGACGAGCCGAGCACGGCGCTCAACTGCGCCGATCCCGGCGACGCCAGCACCTGATGTGCGCCTTCCATGCCGAGGAAATGGCAGAGATAGAGCCGGCCGGCGGTAATCTGATGGCCGCGCGCCTTGAGATAGGCTTCGCCCTCGCGCGCCAGATTGCGCACCATCTCACGCGAGATGGTGGCGTCGTAGCGCAAAGCGAGCAGGTCTGCGGTCGACAGCGATCGCGCGAGTTCGGGACGATAGGTGTTCATCATCCGGATCCAGGTCTTGGATATGAACTGGCCGGCGCCTGTCGCCGAAGACAGCGGGTTCTTGGCCCGCGCGCTACCGCCCGATTCGACGTGGACGATACGGTCGGTCAGCGTTTCGACGGCGGGATCGCTGGAAGTGACGGCGATTGCAGCGGTCACTGTTCCGAGCGGATCGATCGCCTGACCGCTCTGGTAGAGTTCGAAATGCAAATGTGGCCCGGTCGACAGGCCGGTGGTGCCGATATAGCCGATGATGTCGCCGGCCTTCACCTTGGTGCCGACACCGCTGGCAATGGCGAATTTCGACATATGCGCGTAGCGCGTCTCGCGGCCGCCGCCATGGGCGATCTTGACCACATTGCCGTAGCCGCCGCCGTCGCCCTGGAAGATGATCTCGCCGTCGAAGGCTGCGGCGATCGGGGTCCCCACGGGTGCCGCCCAGTCGACGCCCTTGTGGATGCGAACAACGCCCAGGATCGGATGCTTGCGCGGCCCGAAGGTCGACGTCATGACACCGTTGACCGGCGTCACCATGCCGTTGGCCACCGTCAGCGAGCGCACCTGGTCATCGCCCGAGACGCAGGAAAACTGGCCGTCGCTCTGCTGGAAAACGAAACAATCCAAGCTCTTTTGCGTGCCTTGGATACCGACATAGAGCACCCGTCCGTCGGTCTCGTTCTTGCCGCGCGGCGTCTGCGAATAGATCAGCACAAGACGCTGGTCCTCGCTGGCGAAAGCATCCAGATCCTGTCCCCGCGACAGATACATGATGGCTTCGCCAATGATGCCGCTCGGCACATTGTTGCGGGCCGCCGTCGAATAGATCGCGTCGAGCAGGCGGTATTGCCGTTTCTGCGTGCCTTCGGTCTCGGCGCCCGAATAATTGAACAGGTCCTCGCGCACCCACGGGTCGACGCCCGACACGAAGGCACCGGCCGCGTTGCGTGTCAGCGTGCCGACAAAGACGTTCCTGGCGTAGATCGAAACCTGCATCAGCGACATCGTCGTGGTCTCGCGCGTCGGCCTGAAGCCGCGCATCGCCACGACATAACCAGACTGCAGGCCGTCCTTGTCGAACAGCGCCTTCAGCGCCTCGCCGGCAAGCTTTGCGTCGTCGGCGGAAAGATGCGCATCGAGCGCCACGCTGTCCAGGCTGCGGTCGTTGAGGATTTTCACGAAAATGTCCTCGGTCGCCTCGAAGCGCTGGTATTCCGAGCTGACGGTGGCAACGCTGGTGTTGTTTTCGACCGGTGTTTTCTGAAAGGCGGGGAGTGCTGCTTCGCCCTCATCGATGGTCTCGCCCCAGCCGGCCTCGGGGTCATCGGCCGCCGCCGATGCACCCGGAGCGACCTGCGGGTCAGGAGCTGGGCCGGAGGCCGCCGGAGCCCCGTCCGCGCCGGGCGATGGTTGAAGATCGTTCTGCAGGTCATTCTGCGGATCGCTGGGTTCGGCGGGTGGCGCGACCGCGGTCTTCCGCTGCGCCTGGAAGAAGGCGAAATCCTCCTGCGTCGAGGGGATCGTCGTCATGAATTTTTCGCTGGCGCTCAGCATCACGTCGGAGAGAACCATGATCTGAGGGGAGATGCCGGCCTGGTCGAGCTCCGTCGGGCGCGGCATCCCGCGGCTCTTGGCGGCGCCCGCCTCCGGCGCCAGTGTGATCCACATCGGGTCGCCGGCAAGGTCGATGATGGCCGGCACGTAGACCGATGCGTCGGCCGGCACGTCGTCCGAGTCTTCGACGGCATGCAGTTCCTCGTCCTCGTCGCGGAACGACCAGTAGTCGGCGGTAAGATAGAAGCCGGTGGCAATCGCGGCGAGGACGATTGTCGCCAGGCCAGCCGCCAGCCCGAGCCAGATCCTGCGCCTGCGTAGCGCGGCGCGCGCCTGCTTCTTTGCCTTGAAGCTGGTGTCGATGCTGTGCGTCACGGTGCGCTTCCGGTCAGGAAGAAGGTCCAGCGCACCTGTTCCTGCGTGTCGACTTCGAGAAACTTCGCCGCGATATGGCCGCGCTGCCAGCATTCATCGATGCCGCGGATCGAGAACCGCCGCCGCTCGATGCACATGTCGGTGGAGCCTGCCAGGATGGCGTGGCCGAAGACATCCGTCGCGTAGATGTAGATGTAGCGGTTGGTCAGCTCCTCGCGGATGACGTTGACGCATTGATTGGCGCCGATGGTCCACCAGCCATCGGTCTGGTCGGCATCGTCGACCTTCTGGCCGACGGCAAGATTGACAACGTCGAGCGTCTGGTTGCAGACGGTGAATTCGGCGCGCGCCTGCCCGGTGGAAAGAAGCGCCAGCAACAGCGTCGCGACCGCGCTCGCGGCGAGCTTCACGCGCACGTTCCGGGCAAGCAGGACGGGATCTCGGCGACGGCGTTGCATCGGCGTCGGTGCCTAGCCGCCGAGGCGGAAGTATTTGGCGGTCGCCGAAAATGCCGAACTCCTGGCGCCGATCTCGTCGAGTATCCTGGGCAACAGCACCGAGGCCGGCGTCGGCGTCGAGAAGTCCGCCGCTTTGATGTCGTCCGGGCCGGTGATCACCATGATGATCTGCGGCAACGCCTTGCCTGCCGCCTTGTCGGCGGCGCCGAGCCCGATCGGGATCGAGAAGGTCGCCTTGTCGGCTTGTACGACAACATGATCGTCGAGGTTGAAGGCGATGCCCCTGTGGTCGATCAGGAACACGCTCGACACCAGCCCGCCATGCGTCATCAGCGTGCCGTCGATCGGCGAGCCGTCCGGCACCGATGTCTGGTCGAGGACAAGCTGCGGCCTGTCGGCCGTGCTCGCGCCCATGAAACGCAGGAAGCCGGTGATCCCGCATTGCGGGGGCTGGATAAGGCGGACGCTGATATCCGGCTCGACATGGAACTTCGCCTGGAATTCCCCAAGCAACTGTTCGAAGGGTGGCACCGACATGCCGAAGCCCTCGATCGCGACACCCTTGTCGGCGACCGACGTCACCGTCGCAAAAAAACAATCACCACCATTGAAGGCGCGTACCCAGGTGACCCGCTCCGCGGCCGCATCGGCCGGTGGCGGCACCTCCGGCTTGGGCACGTTCATGGCAATGTCGGGCTCTGCCGGCTTGTCGGCCTGCTCACCGCTGGCGATATCGGGCTGGCTCGGCTTAGGCTCCGCGGTCGGTTCAGGCGCCTGCGTGTCCGGCTTGGGCGCCTGCGCGGTCGGTTCAGGCGCCTGCGCCTTGGGCTCGGGCGCTTGAGCGGTGGGTTCCGGCGTCGGTGCTGTGGGTTTGGGGGCCTCGGCCGTCGGTTCAGGTGTTTGCGTGGCTGGCGCTGTCGCCTTGGGCTCTACCGGCGGACTGACAGGCTCGGGGTTCTTCGCGGCATCGGACTGTGACGGGCCGGATGGCGGTTGCAGCGCGACGGTCTTGTCGGTTGGTGCGGCCGGCAGCGGGGCCGTAGCGCTCGACGCGACTGGTGGCGTCGGCTGCGGCTCGACCGGCGCTTTGGCCTGATCTTCAGCCGGAGTCTCCGCTGGTTGCGGCTTTGGCACCGTCTTCTCGACCGGCGCAGTGTCCGAAACGGGCTTGTCAGCGACGATCGGCTTTGTCAGTTCGGGTTGGAGCGGCTTGCCGGTGTCGGTGACGCGAGGCCGGTCTCCGAATCCCACGATACCCGATGCATAGAGCCCTCCAAGCGATACCACGGCCACCGCCGCCAGCACCGCGATCGTCAGATTTCTGCCTGTAGTAGCACGCTTCGGCGGTGTGCTTGCTCGCTTGGGAGTTTCAGCAGCCGGTTTCGGCTGCGACAGGTGCGCCGGGCGCACGTGCGGCACGAAAGACGGCTCCGCCGTGGCGCTTGGCGGGGCCGAACCGAAGCCTTGGGCCGGCGAGTCCCCGATCTTCGAGACAGGCCCTGCGGTCTGCCCGGTTCGCGGCAGACCGGGCCGGGGCGCGAGCGATGCCGGCGGCAAGGTCGCGTCGCTGTCGTCGCGCGTCAACCGGGCGATTTCGGCCATGCTGGCCGGTCGATCATCCGGGTCAGGCTGCAGCATCGCTTCGACGATGTCCCTGAAATCGGCATCGATGCCGGAGAGATCAGGGACGGTCCGCCGTTTTTCGACGATCTCGTATTGCGAGCCGCCCATATCGATCGGCTTGCCGCGCAGCGCCGCCGCCAGCACCAGCCCCAGGCTGTAGATGTCGGACTGTTCGCTGACCTCGCCGCCATAGAGCCCGAGCTGCTCGGGGGAGACGTAATTGTATTTTCCGGCAAACTTGCCGCCGATCAGCGTCTCGCCGCCGACCGCCGCCGACCGCGCAATGCCGAAATCGATGATTTTTGCCCGCTCGACCCGGCCTCCCGGCAGGATGATGTTGTCGGGCGAAAGATCGCGGTGGATGGCGCCGGCCTGGTGCACGGCGCTCAGGCCCGAGGCCAGCCGGTGGCACAGTTTGCGCACATCCGGAGTCGCCATCGCCCCGCCGCGCATGATGTCGTAGAGCGACTGGCCGTCGACGAATTCCATCGCCAGATAGGGCCGCCCGATGCCGGGATCTATGGTGAAGACGTGGTAGCGCACGACCGCGTCATGCGACAGATGGTTGAGGATCGAGGCTTCCTTGCGAAACAGCGACAGGATCGTCTGATCGCGGGCGAATTCCGGCAGCACGATCTTGATCGCGACATGATCGCCGGTCTGGATGTTGTGGCCGCGATAGACTTCGCCCATGCCGCCCGACGCGATGCGTTCGTCGAGCTCGTAGATGCCGCTGAGCTGCGTGCCGACGCTGGTATCCGCCATGTTGGGCAATAGCCGGGTCTTGTCGTCGGAGCTCATCGGTCTTGGCCTCCTGCACGGGACAGGCCATTGCCTTTGTCTCTGATCTTGACCAGCACGATGGTGACGTTGTCGGTGCCGCCGCGCTCGAGCACCATGGTAAGCAGCTTTTCGCAGGCAGCCTGCGGCGCTGCCGAGAGCACTGCTGCCGCAATTTCCGCGTCGCTGACATGCGCCGTCAGCCCGTCCGTGCTGAGGATGAAAATGTCGCCGGCAAGGGTCTCTCCTTGCTGGAAGTCGATGGCGATTTCGTCGTTGACGCCGATGGCGCGGGTGATGACGTTGCGGCGCGGCCAGTTCTCCGCTTCGGCTGCGCTGATCGCGCCGCTGTCGAGCAGTTCCTGCACCTCGGTGTGGTCGCGCGAAATCTGCGAGATCGCGGCGTTGCGCACGAGATAGACGCGGCTGTCGCCCGACCACAGGCAGGCGAACCTGCCGTCCATGGCCAGCAGTGCGGCAACGGTGGAGCCGATGGTCACGCCGCGTGAGCGCGAAATCCGGCGAATCTCGGCATGCGCCCGGTTCAGCCGATCCTCAAAGCGCGCGCGCAGATCCGGCGCCGAACTGGCGATGCCGATCGTCGCCAGATGCTCGACAATGCTTGCCGAAGCGACTTCTCCGGCCTCGTGCCCGCCCATGCCGTCGGCCACCACCCAGAGGCCGATTCGCGGCTCGACCAGAAAGCTGTCCTCATTGTGGTCGCGCACGCAGCCCTTGTGGCTCACGCCGTAGCTCTCAAAGGCGGCATCGTTCACTTGCCTACGCTCCGCAACGCCTTGGCTGACGTGCCTGGCCAGTCTGCCACAGCCCCATTCATTAGAGTATCGAAATCTAAGCCGCTGATGACGGACGGTGTGGTGCCGCCGCTGTCTCTGCGTCCTGCAATCGCTGGTCCTGCCATGCAATTCCCCATCAGAAAGCCTTCGGACAGCTGAAGGCGGAAAGCGCCGGCAGCGTGAATGGGTTGCCGTCCTCCCCGGTCTTGATCGTGTAGGCGACATCCCGTCCGCCGATGACGAAATGCGCTTCGAGACTGTCGCCATTGGCGGTGACCTGTCCCTTGTCCAGCAATCGTTTCAACGCCCAGGGGCCGTCGAATTTGATTGCGGACTCACGGCCGGGCAGCTCCGGCGTCAGGCTGAGACTGGCCGAACCGGTCTTGCCCGGCCACGGAATCAGGCCCGGCGTGTTGCCGGCCTGGGTGGCCTGCAACACCTGGCCGTCGATATTGAGCAGCGCCATGTCGGCATCGCCATGCAGCGACAGCGGCGTGAAGGTGATGTTGATCGACGGCGCCGGCCCGCCGAGCGGAAAGAAAGCCGCGCGGATTTGTGCCGCGAGCTGAAAGTTCTTCAGCGTCGATTTCGCCAGATTGCGGCCGAACCTGGTGTCCTGTTTCCAGTCCCAGTCCTGGCCGCTCATGTCGACCAGCGACGCCAGGTTCTGCGCGAAAAACCGGTCGAGAACCCCGCCCGGAGAAAACAATCTGGCAAAATCCGCCATGGCGACATCGTCGGTGCCGGCGGGGGCAAATGGAAAGCGCCCGGCAATCACCTCCTCGCACGGACGGCCGACGGTCTCCTCCAGCATCTCGTTGAGACGCGTGGTCGATGTTTCGGCGACGGTGCCCTCGAAATCGTCCGCCGCCGCGCTGACCATCCTGGCCAGCGCCTTCGGCAGCCGCGAGGCGTTGGCGCGCAACGTCGAGATCTGCAGCTGCAGATTGGCGTTGGCCTGGTCCGTCTGGGCGGGGACATCGGCGGCCAGCCGCACGCTCTGATAGATTTCGCGGAAATTCTGGGTGAGGGCGTCGAGCGGCCGCTGCCCCGGCGCCCCGGCCACCAAAGCCTGGAAAGACCGGAACTGGGCTTCGATGTTGGCGCCGGGATCCTGGCTCTGGGTGCTGACAAAGGCGGTCCCGGCCCTGCTCTGCGATTTGCGCGCCGCAATCTCGATGCCGATGTGGGCGAGGCCCTTGGCGCGCGCGGCGATTTCCTGGTCGCTGTCTTGAGACGGCGCAGCCGGATTGCGCTCTTGCGTCAAAGCTGTTTCGCGCGCGATCGCCTCGAACAGCTGCATCAGCGGCGAACTCGGTGATCCCGCTGCGGACAGCGCCAGATATTGCGGTTTGTCGGCGGCCATTGCCTTGAACTTCAACCTGTCGAGCACCTCGTTCCACGCCGCCGCAAAGCCCTTGCCATAGCGATCGAGCAGCTCCGGGCCGAGCTTGAGCAATTCCTGGTCGAAACCGCCTTGCTCGCCGCTCGAGCCGATCACCCATTGATCGTCGACCAGCGCCTGCGCGCTCCTGGCAAGTTGCGCCAGATAGAAGTCGAAGCCGGCATGGGTGTAGAGACCGGGGACGCGAAGGCCGGCGAGATCGTTTCCGTCATTGCGCTCGAACAGCATCGGCGCCTCCGCGCCGGCTTGCGATGACACCGAAAAATCGTCCAGCGCCGCCGCATAGGTGGCCGACTGGATGAGCGCGGTGGCGCGATCGGCAAGGCTCATGCGGCCGAGCGAGCGCTGGGCGGATTCGACCAGCGCGCGGTTGAGTTCGAACGAGGGATCCTGGTCATCGTCGAGCGCCAGCATGGCGCGCAAATGCTTCTCCAATTGCGCCCGGCCGTCGCGATTGTGGGCGCCGGGATAGCGGTTCTGTTCCCAGTCCCGTTTCAGCCAGGTGACGACCAGCTCGTCATCCACTTTCGGCGCCTTGCCGCCCAGCATCAGGTAAATCTTCAGCGGCTCGTACAGCGCCATCGGATCGGCCATCCTGGCCTCGATCGTGCGTTCGAGCTGGAACAGCAGGCGCGAGCGGAACATGCGCTCCAGCCCCTGCCGGTAGGCGGTCTCGCAGGCCGAAAGGATACGCTCACGCTGGCTGAGGCCGAACGTCGCCGTGGCCGGGGTGGGCTGGTCTCTCGTATCGTAGCCGGCCGGCAGGCCGCGCAGCGCATCGAGCGCGCCGATGACGGTTTCGAGGTCGGCATCCGACACCGTCGTGCTGGCCAGCAGCGGCGCGGCTGTCGCGCGGTATTGGCCTGCCGCCTGGCCGGTCGCGGCGACCAGCGATTTGTTGGTCGTAAAGCTCAGGCCGAGAACGCCAAGCGCGGCGATCGCTATGGCCGCGATCGCTGTCAGGCCGGCGTAGCGGGCGATCGCAACGCGCCTGTCGGCCGCCCTGTCATAGGACACCCAGCCGGACTCGGCGAAAATGACGCGGCTCAACAGATCGTGCAGGAAGAAGCTTTTGCCGGTGCCGGAAAGATGCGCCTGGGCATTCCTGCCGAAACTGCGGCCTATGCTGCCCAGCAACTGGTCGATCGGCGTGCCTTCCTGCGTGCCGGAAGAAAAATACAGGCCGCGCAGGGGGGCGTTCAGCTGCTTGCGCGTCGGCTCGAAAACGCCCTCGAGGAAATGCACGATCCGGCCTTTCAGCCCGCCGAGCTGCGCGGCGAAGCCGAAAATGGCGATGCGCGCGACCGGATCGGTCTCCGCCTGCAGCCGCTCGCTCATCTCTTCGGTCAGGCGCTTCACCAGCGCGTCGAATTCGGCTGGCGCTTCCGCGACCATGTTCAGGCCGCGCTCGGCGGTCTGGAAGGTCGCGCCCCACACCTTGCGCCGGCGTGCTTCGTCGAAACCGCCGAAATATTCCATGAATCCGGAGACCAGGTCGGCCTTGGTGAACAGCACATAGACGGGAAAGCGGACCTTCAGGACCTCGTGGATTTCCTGCAGGCGGCTGCGGATCTCGGCGACGCGGGCCGCCTGCTCGCTGTCCGCCATCAGATCGGAAAGGCTGATCGCCAGGATGACGCCATTGATCGGCTGGCGCGTCCGGTGCCGCTTGAGCAGCGACAGGAACGCCAGCCAGCTTTTGCTGTCGGTCCGTGCATGGGAATCCTGCGTCGTGTAGCGCCCGGCCGTGTCGATCAGCACCGCCTCGTCGGTGAACCACCAGTCGCAATTGCGCGTACCGCCGACACCCGCCACCGGCTGCGCCTGGCCCGACCCGGCAAGCGGAAAGTTCAGGCCGGAATTGACCAGCGCGGTGGTCTTGCCGGCGCCCGGCGGGCCGATGACGATGTACCAGGGGACGTCGTAGAGGAAGTTGCGCTTGCCGCTCGACTGCCTGAGCGTCGCGACTGCTTCGTTCATGCGAGCTTCCAGCACCTTTGCGTCGCTGCCGTCATCCTCGGCGCTGGCCATGGCGGCCTCCAGCGCCTTCTGCGCCTTGCGCCTGCGCCAGAACCGGATTGCATAGATGATCGCCACCGTTCCGACGACGATGCCGATGATCGCTGCCCGCAGCCAGATGGGATCCAACGGCCGGGCGCCGGCAAAGCGGATTAACGGGCCGGCGTACCAGACCGCGGCGGCAAAGCCGGCGAGCGCGAGCGCGCTGAAGATGCGCAGCAGCCAGCCGGTCACAGCATCTCCTCCCGCGGGATCATTACATCGACACGGCGGTTTTTGGCGCGGCCCTCCGGCGTTGCATTGTCGGCGATGGGCTCGTCCTCGCCCTTGCCCTCGACCTTTGTCCGCGACGGACCGCTGAAATGCGCTGCGATCATCTTTTCCACCGACTGGGCACGTGCGACGGAGAGGTCGAAATTCGATTTGAAGGCGCTGGTCTTCTTCGGTTTGACGTTGTCGGTGTGGCCGACGATCCGGATCGGCCCGCGCTCCGCGTCGAGAGCCGCCGCGATGCTGGCGGCCACCGGCTCGAACTCCGGCTTGACCTCGGCTCGTCCCGACTGGAACAGCAGGGCGTTGCTGATTTCCACGATGATGAAATCACCCTTGGTGCCGACGCTGACGCCGCCGCCTTCGATCTCCTTGGCCAAGGCAGTGCGGATGCGATCGACCTGCGCAATGGTCGTTGGCGCTGCGACGACTTTCACCTCCTCGGTCAGCGGCACGAAACCGGTGCGCTCGATGGTGACCGGCGTCGCCGGATTGAGCGCCAGCAACTCGCCGGCAACAGCCTCGCCATCATTGGTGATGAGCACGCGCAGCGTGAAAAAGGCTGCGGTCAAAACTGCCGCGGTTGCAGCGGCTATGGCCCAGAGCGGAACCCGCCTGGAGCCTTGCGCCGATGTGACCGACAAGCCTTGCCAGCGCGGCGAGATGTCGTCGTCACCGAGGACGCGGAAATAGGCTGATGTCTCGTAGACGTCGCGGCGGACCCGTTCGAGGCTCTCGCGCGGCTGGCCGCGATACTGGCCTTCGAAGCCAAGCGACAGGCAGACATGCATCAGCTCGATGAGATTGCGATGAGGTTCCGGCGTCGCCAGCACCGTGTTCAGCGCCTGGAAAAAACCGGCGCCGGTGGGTTTGACCTGGAAGAAGCGCTGCAGCATGGCGTGCTGCGCCCACGCATCCCGGCTGGAACCGGGCAGATTGGCGACGATATCGTCGGCGGTTTCGCAAAGCACATAGCTGGCGATGCGCGCATCCTCTTCCGAAGTATCGGTCCTGGCGATCTTGCGGTCGAAATCCTCGATCAGGCCGGCGACATGCTGCGCCAGCTTCTCGGCCTGTCTTTCGACGGCCACCAGCCGCAGATGCCCAACCAGCATCAGCAAGGGCGCCGCGGCAGCGACGATCGGGTTGGCCGCGCCATAGTCGACGCCATCGCTGGCGCCGAGCAGCGCATCCAGCGGCGTTTTCCCAGCCGTCCCGGCTGAGCCGTGAACGGGCGGATCGGCCGGCGCGTTGGCGAAGGGCGTTCCCTGATAGATCACCGTCCCCGTGACGTCGGACGGCGGCTGGCGGCCGGCGTTGGGATCGAAAACCGTGGGTTCCGGGACGCTGGCAGGGGCGATCACCGTACTGCCGGGGGCCGGCGCATCGCGGGCGAGAACCGTCTTTTGCTTGCGGCCGGGATTGGGGCGGCTGGGGCGGATGACGGTTTTGCCGGTCGGATCGAAAGGATCATCCTTCGAGCTCATCGCCGATCCCTGCCTCTACGCCCGCGCGGCGCGACGCACAGCGCCATGTCCGCGCGAACGCGGACCGCAGGACGCTATCTCGCCGTGACATGACATGTGCCGCAGAACCCCGAGGTCGACCAACCGTACCCGCGTGCTCAATTGTCGTATGTGATCGTAGTCTCAGAAGGTTGCGATGGAAACCCGGCGCAATTTTGGTCGCCGGCCGGTGCCCGGGTGGCCTTCACGGTGTCTTCAGAAGTGCGCGGGCTTAGCCCTTGCCAGTCTTCTGCTTGGCGGCCTTGGCATAGGCTTCGCTGAAATAGGTGAGGAATATGTCCAGCATGCCGTTCTCGTGCGCTTCCTCCTTGGCCCGCCAGGTCGCGACCAGTGCGTCCCAGGCGCGCGTCTTCTTCGAGGCAAAGGAGGATGGCGGCAGTTTTTTCGCAATCGCCTCGGGCGACAGATCGTCAAGCAACCGCGACAGCGCCGCCTGCATGGCGGCGAAGGTTGCGAATTCATGCGTCTTGAGGTCGTGGAAAGCGTCTTCGATGCTGTGCCGGGCATCGAGATAGCCGGATCTACGCCGCGCGAACATGATGTCGAGGATTTCGTCGGTCCCGGGCACGAACTTCAGCGGATTGTTGTCGGCGGAATTGATCATGGTGCGGTCGCTGGTCTTGGCCAGGACTTTCGCGGCGGCGCGCGCCTTCAACAGCAGCACCAGTTCGTCGACGACGATGCGCAGCACCGCGCCGATCTCGCCGGCCACCTCCTGCGGCTGGCGCAGCAAAAGCACCTCTGGCGGAATGCCGGCGCCGGCGGCAATCGCGCGCAGGATCTCGTCGGCTTGCTGCGGCCGGCTGGAGAGCGAAGCGGGCGGCGCGGTCGGTGACCGTGGCGATGCGGCATGGTCTGGAAAGGATCCAACGGGCATCTGCCGTTGCGTCGAACCATGGCCACCGAAGGCTGGGTTCCCGTCATCGATGGATACCGAGACGATATAGCGGCCGATCCGGAGCCGGTCCCCTTGCGCCAACCGGTGTGGGCCGGTCAGGCGCTGGCTCGACCCGTTGACGAATGTGCCATTGCGCGAGACGTCGTGGAGAAAAAAAGCGCCGCCTTCGTAGCGGATTTCGCAATGCCGGCCGGAGATGAACTTGTCCGGATCGGGCAAGGTCCAGGCACAGTTCTCCCGCCCTATCTCGAAGCCGCGGTCGCGCGATGCGTAGCCGGGCTGCAGCCCGGCAGGCAGGACATCGACATTGCTGATCTGCAGACTGATGAACATGCGCTATGGTCCGTCGACCGCTGCCGTTTCCATTGATCCGATGTGCCACAGTCTAGCAGCTTGCGGGCACAGCGGGAGAGCGGCGTTTCACACTGGCGAAAGCGGCGCAAACAGCAACGGCCTGCCGCTTGTCCTCTTTGGTCTGCCATAGAACATGTGGTAGGCTCAACATGGCTTGGGTGGCAAGTTGCGAAATATCCCTGAACGTGAGGTCGTTAACACAAGAAGGGCTTCGAACCTGCCACACTAGCGCTCAGGAGGGGCACGACCCATGCCGAGTGAACAACGCGCCGCGCTTGTGCAGACGCCGGTCGGCGCCGAGCTGTTGACCTTTACGCATCTCGTCGGCCGCGACGAGATCAGCCGCTGCCTTGCCTACACCGTTGGATTTGTTTCGACCAATGCCGATATCGACCCGCTGAAGATGCTGGGCGGCGCCGTTTCGATCGAAGGCGAGGCCGACCCCAAGCGCTGGTTCAGCGGCCTCATCGCCGAGTTCCGCCTTACCCGCATCGAAGATCGGCTGGCTCACTACGAGGCGGTCGTCAGGCCGTGGCTGTGGTTCCTCGGCAATACCACCGACTGCCGCATTTTCCAGGACAAGACTGCCGTCGAGATCGTGGAGGAGATCTTCTCCAAATATGGCGGCATCGCCAAGTTCGAGAAGCGCTTGCAAGGCTCCTATCCGCCGCGCGAATATTGCGTGCAGTACGACGAGAGCGACCTCGATTTCGTGCAGCGGCTGCTCGAGCATGAAGGCATAATGTACTTCTTCGAGCATGCCGAGGGTGAGCACACACTGATCCTGGCCGACGCCATGAGCAAGCTCAAGCCGGCGCCGGGCTATGAGACGGTGCTATATCAGTTCGAAGGGCAGGGCTCGCGCCGCGACGTCGAATACATCACCGACTGGATTCCAGGCAGCGCGGTGCGCCCCGGCGCCTATGCCCACACCGATTATGACTTCGAAAAACCCGCCGCCGATTTGATGGCGAAGTCGGCGCAGCCCTTCGGCCACAAGCAGGCCGCGGGCGAGAACTATCGCCACCCCGGCGCGCATCTGGAAGTCGGGCGCGGCGACAGCCTGGCGGCGATCAGGCGCGAAGAAATCCAGGCGCCACACCTGCGCATTGCCGCCGTCGGCACGGTGCGCGGCCTGTTTTCCGGCTGCACCTTCAAGCTCGACGGCTTTCCGCGCGACGACCAGAATAAGGAGTATCTGGTGATCAGCGCCGAGTACCGGCTGTTCGATCCGGGCTATCGCGCCGGCGTCGACACCGATGGCGAGAATTTCAAGGTGGTGCTCGGTGTGGCGCCGACCTCAGTTGCTTATCGGCCGCCGCGCATCACGCCAAGGCCGATCATGCGCGGGCCGCAGACGGCGACGGTCGTCGGTCCGTCCGGCGAGGAGATCTTCACCGACAAATATGCCAGGGTGAAGGTGCAGTTCCACTGGGACCGCCTCGGCAAGAAGGACCAGAAGAGCTCCTGCTTCGTGCGGGTGTCGCAGACCTGGGCCGGAAGCGGCTGGGGCTTCATCCAGATCCCGCGCATCGGCCAGGAAGTGATCGTCGATTTCATCGAAGGCAATCCGGACCTGCCGATCATCACCGGCCGGGTCTACAACGCCTCGCAGATGCCGCCCTACGGACTGCCTGGCAACGCCACGCAGTCCGGCTGGAAGTCCAACTCGTCGAAGGGCGGTGGCGGCTACAACGAACTGATGTTCGAGGACAAGGCCGGCTCGGAGCTGGTCAACTTCCAGGCGCAGAAGGACCACCACCTTCTGATCAAGAATGATCGCCAGAAGCTGGTCCAGCACGACCAGTCCGACCGCATCGACCACGACGCCAAGCACTCCGTCGGCCACAACCTCGACGAGGACGTCGGCAACAACAAGACGGTCAAGGTCGGCGTCGACCAGACGACCAATATCGGGTCGAACGACACCGAGACGGTGGGCAAGAACCGCTCACTGACGGTGGGGGTCGATGAGACGATCAACATCGGCTCGAACTCGACCGAGACGATCGGCGCCAACCACACCCAGACCGTCGCGATCGTGCAGACGGTGACTGTTGGCGCGGCGCGGGTCGATTCGGTCGGAGCATCCGAGACCCGAACTGTGGGCGGTCCGCAGACGAACACGATCGGTGCGACGCGGTCGGTCACCGTAGGTGCTGCGCAGAGCCACGATATCGGCGCGGCTGATAGCTGGAACATCGCGGCGGCGCAAAGCGTCAATGTTGGCGCCGATCAGAGTTTCACCATCGGCGGGGCACAGTCGTCGCAGATCGGCAAGGGCAGGTCGGCAAAAATCGCTGCGGACGACGCAACCGATGTCGGCGGCGGGCACGCGCTCAAGGTCGGCAAAGGCAGCGGAATCCAGATAGCCGAAGACAGTGTGATCAAGGTCGGCAAGAATCTGATGATCGAGGCGGCCGACTCGATCACGCTCAAATGCGGTTCGGCCTCGATCACGATGAAAAAGGATGGCACCATTGTCGCTGATGGGAAGGATATTACCCTCAAGGGCAGCGGCAAGATCACCGTCAAGGCCGACGGCGAGGTGATCGTCAAGGGCAGCACGATCAACAACAATTGAGGGCATCATCATGGAAGTGCTGGAGCGTATCGACGGCGTCGTGATCGGCCTGCTGATCGGCTTCCAAGGCGGGGCGCCGCTGGTTGTCTTCGTCGGCAATCCGCGCGAGACCGCGATAGCGGCGCGCAGCCTGACGGAGCTGGACGTTTCGGCCGTCGGATCCGAACTGGCTTTGCTCTTCGAGGGCGGCGACCCGGCGCGGCCGCTGGTGGTCGGGCGCATCGTCGATCCTGCGCCCCGCGGCAGGAGCCTCGAAGTCGTCCGCGACGGCGAACGTGTCGTCATCAACGGCGATGAGCGCATTGAACTGCGCTGCGGCCTGGCATCGATCATTCTGGAGAAGAATGGACGCGTGACCATTCGTGGCACCCAGTTGACCAGCCAGGCCAGTGGCACCAACCGCATCCGCGGCGGGGCCGTGCATCTTAACTGAGGCATTGCCGATGCACAGCATCGCGACCATTGCGGCGATCGTGGACCAACACGCCGAGGACGCGGCGTTCCTGTGGCTTCGACGTCGTCTGGAGATCGACGGTCCAATCCTCGACGAGACCGATATCGGCCGCATCGACCAGCGTCTCGAAGCCAATCTCGAAGGGCTCATGGCAGCCGGCAAGGCCGGTTGGGAAGCTGCTCAAGCGCGCTTCGCCGACTACGCCGAACCGGGCGAGATTTTCGTGCTTGGCACTCTGGCAATGCGTTGGAGCGATGCCAAATTGGTGACCTCTGCAATCGACGCGGGCGCAAGCCTAGGTGACGCCGGCATATCGAGCCTGTCTGCCGCGATCGCGCGCACGCCGGGCGAAAACCTGCGCCCGTTCGTGGCGCAGTGGCTGGACACGCGCGACGCGCGGCTGCGCTGTCTTGGGCTATCTGCGCTCTGGCATCATCGCGTCGATCCGGGACAGCGCCTGCATGATCTGGCCAGCCATTCCAATGCGAACGTGCGTTGGCGCGCCGTCCGGCTCGCCGGCGTGCTCAGGCGGCGCGACCTGCTTCCGGAAGTCCTGGCTGGGCTTGACGGCGAGACAACGAAAGAACGTCTTGCGGCCGCCTTCGCTGCTTGCCTGCTTGGCGAGGCTCGGTCCGCGCACTCGGTGATCGACAAGATCGTGCTGACGGAGACGGACCATGCGCAGGCGGCGATCGAGTTGCGCCTGCTGACGACGCCGCCGAAGGCCGGCAAGGCCTGGCTGCAATCACGTCTCGGACAGCCTGTCTTGCGCATCGCGGCCACGGCATCGATCGGGCTGCTCGGCGACCAGGCGGTGGTGCCGTGGCTGATCGAGAAGATGCGCGAGCCGGAACTGGCATCCGCAGCGGGTGCAGCACTTCGCGATCTGTTCGAGGTGGACTTCGGCGACACCGACCTTTTCGTTGCCGATCCAGCTGTTCTTGGCGAGGGCTTTGCCCAACTCGACGACAGCTCGCTGCCGGCCGCCGATCGCGTCGAAGCATGGTGGGACGAAGGGCGCGGCGGGCGCAACCATCGTCTGTTCCGTTCGATGCGCAGGCTCAGGGTGGATGCGTTGCGCGCGGCAATCGCCACGCCCGAGGCGCCGCTGGCAGACTGGCGCAGGACACGCAAGTTCCCGGCGTGGATGTGATCGCTTTCGCCGAGGGAAGGCTTGTCCCTCCGTTCAGCGTTGGCGGAGGTCGGTAAGCGCGATCGCCGACCGGTTGCCACCCTCGGATGCAAGCTCGCAGGCTGCGACGCGGCCCGGCGCGTAACCGCTTATAAAACTGTCGGCCGCCAGCATCAGAACAAGTGCCGCACTAGCGGCTCCAATGTCGCCGACCGTCATCGCAGGGTAGGCTGTCGGGAATATCTCGCGGTGCGTGCGGTAGAAGCGCGAGCGACCGACCAGTTGTTCGAGCCCGCTGTACCGTTCCCCGTTTCCATTGCTGACAAGGAACTCGATATCGGGTTCCTTGGGTCCGGACCCGCTGAAGGCAGCAAGCAGCGAAGCCACCATCGCACGGCCTTGACTCTGGCGTTCGGAAAGAACGCTGTCGATCTCTTGAGCCAGGCCCGCCCCGCAAATCATTGCAGCCGGCCCGCTCCCCGGCGCTCGCGTCAGGCGCACGAAGACAGCGCCCTCGCCAGGGACTGCCCCTTGAGCATTGTTTTCGGATTTCAGACGATTGGCTCGCATCAAGCGCGCAATGTCGGTCCCGTTGACGAGGCTGTCCACACCACCCAGCAGCACCTGCGCGACGGTCCCGGATTCTAGCATGTCGCCGGCATAGTCGAGCAGTCCGGCGCTGGCTGCGGCACCGCCGTCAAATACCCGCGAGCCGGCATTGAAGCGCAGGCCGCATCGCTCGAAAATGGCATTCAAAAGGCGCCCCCGCTCGACCTCTTCATACGCCGGATGGTCGCGGAAACTCTCCGGCAGCGCGAGCAGAACAGCGGTCTGGTCCGGCGTTGCCTTGTTGTCGAGCATCGCCTCCTTGAGAGCGCGGGCGCCCATGCTGGCGAGCCATACCCCGTCATTGCGTCGCAGGCCCGCCTTGGCTGGAATGCGTGCCACGATCTGTGTGGTGGGAAACGGCTCTGAAAGAGGCACCTCCTGAAATGCTGACAGGTTGGCGCGAATGGCTGAGATGGTCTGGCGCGCGTTCAATCCAGCAGGCGTGACGGCGCCACCAACCGAGATGTAGAGCGGCCGCTTCACGGCTGCCACGCCGAGCGATCGCGCAGGGCCCCGTCGCCGCCGAGAAGATTGAGATAGAGTTTTCGCTTGCGGCGCGCATTGATCCAAACAGGAGAAATGTGGCCGAAGGCGATTTCCCGCAGCGCCGGCACGTTGCGCCGGATTACCACTGCCAAACGAGCCTTAAGGGTCACGCGCTTCAAGTCAGGCTCGATGAGCACGGTGTCAGGCTTGAACGCGTTTTCTTCTACACGGTCGTCATAAATGAGCCGAAGCGGGGCCGTGATGCGCGGCAGGCGGAAATCCCATCTGCCCGAAGCCGTCATGCCGATCACCGTGATATCCTCGCCGTTGCCGATGCCGGCCATCTGCTGATCGGCTGGGGCGCACATATAATGCCGCGTGTCGAAGTCTTTGGGAGCGAGCGGCCATTGGGATTCGAGCCAAGCCTTGTCGTAGGTTCCGGCGAAAGCCAGGCGCGGTTGCCAGCCCCGGCCAATCGTCCCGAATCCCGCCGGCCTCAGGGATTCCCCAGGTCGGGCTTGCGCTTCGCCCGGATACATGACGTTGGGCGCCTCGGTTCTGACCGCAGGATCTGCAGACCGGGCGTTATGGTACCCCACGCCGACTGGGTTGCGCTGGTCCGTGCGCAAGTCTTCCAAAGTGCCGCCATAGGTGCGTTCATAGACGATCGGCATGGTCCGGAAAGGCGCCGGTGCGCTGTAGCCGCCGGAGTCGTAGATCCGGTCCCCGACGACCTGCAATACCTTGCGGATCGAGTTACCGACACGCAGGCCAACCTGCATCTCGCGTACCGGCCTTCCATCCGGCGCGTGCGCGACGCCATTCACGATCACCTCGGCGCCAGGCTTGACGGGCGCGATGTCCGCTTCGTAGCGGGTCGATGAAAGGGCCGGATCGCCAAAAGGCTCATCGCCAAAGATCACCGGCACCTGTTCGGCCGCTGGCTGGAATTCCTTTCCTTCATCCGTCGCCGTGAAACTTGCCGATAGCATGACAATCAGAGTTTCTTGGCCGTCAGCATTCAATTGGACGTGCGTCGCGGCGGCGAAGGGTGTCCTGTTTTCCAGCCAGACATCGAAGGCCATCGTTCAGCACCACCGGCCGTTTTCATCAAGCCCGATCGGCCAATAGGGCATGGCCGTCAGCAGTTCTACATATTCCTTGTTGCCTTCATCGACGACCCATTGCAGCAGGAACACCTCAGGCGCGAGGCGGTCGGCCGCGGGCAGCGTTTCCCCCACCGCAACGCATCGCAGCCAGTATTCCCGCACGAGCCACACCACCGCCGGATGATTCGCCGGGCCGGCCGCTGCATCATCCAGCTGGGCCGTGATCGCTTGATTGACGGTCAGGCCGCCATCGACCAGTTCGTCGAGGCCAGCTTCCCAGATCTCGGAAGCCACCTCGAACGTCTCCTGCAAGTCAGCGAGGTAGGCCTTGAACAGGGACCTATAGGCAGCAGAGGCCTCGCGGCGCGAAAGGCGGATTCCATGATCGGGACCGACAACGTCCTGGGGTGCGTTGAGAAGCCGGTTCAGGCCGAGTTCGACACTATGATCAATCCGCATTGCCATCTTCTTCTAGCCTCAGCACATTTCGAGAGATGGATCCTCGCCGATCGGGACATAGACGAAGTACTTGAAGTACTTGAATAGTTCCGTGTCGTATTCGGACATCATTTCGACCAGCAGCAGATTGGGCGGCACGGGACCGCTGGCGTCCGCTTCGTCGCCATCCTCACCCCAGTTCGATTCATCGTCCTCGTCGTCATCATCGGTCTGTCGGGCGTACCGTTCAAGGTTCAGGCCGTGAACCTTGAAGTAGTGCTTGCGGTAGATCGCCAGAATCCGTGGATGGGCCACCAGCCCGGCGGGCCAATGCAGATTGGCTATGTTCTCACCGGAGGCGTTCAGGCGCTGCTGCAGTGCGCCCCACCATTCCTCGATCGCCGGCATGACGGCGTGGAGCTCTGCGGTCCACGCATCGATTATCGCCGTATAGTCAGCGTCGAGATCGGCAAAACCCGTTGCACTCATCGCCTAGATCCCCCGAGCGTTCATGAACTTCCTAATCGCCTTGTTGTCCACCTTGGACTGCCGGCCCGGCTGGCTGTTGCTGTGGCTGGAGCAATGCGGCCTGACGTAAAGCGCTTTCATCGCATCCTTGAAGCCTTGTGGGACGATCTCTATATTGCATCCACCCGCGTACCACGCTGCCTTCTGCGTCGGCTGGTGATCGGCGATCAGCGGGGCTTCCTTCCCCGAAATTTGCCGGTTGACCTTGGCCTCCAGTCGCTTGATCGCGGTCTTGTTCTTGCCGGTCGTGCGTTTCTTCAACCTGTCAAGGTTACGTTTGCATTCCCAGCATGGCCGGTTCTGAACCTTGGCTTTCTGCGGGCCTGTTGGCTGGGTGTAATGATCGTCGTAGCAATAATCGGTCGTGCATTTCTTCTTCTCTTTCACCAGAAGAGCATTGCGGAAGTTGACCAAGGCGGCGGTATCGATGGTGTTCGGGAGTGGACTTGCCGTGTTCTGCTCCATGGTGTCGCCATGGCGGCAGACACCCTTACCCTCCACCTTGACGACGAACGACCAGAGCTTGAACACTCCCTTGCCCTTGATCTTGTGCGTTATGACCCCCGCGCCGAGGCCTTGGGTGGCCGGCTCGTTGCCGGTGCTGGTCGCAACCTCCGACGAGCTTTCGAGCGCGGTCGGATTGCCTTCGATCTTGACGCTCTTACTGCCTTTGGTGAGATCGCTGGAAGACAGCATGTTGACGTATGGAACCGGAACCGGGCCTGCCGGCGGGGAAGGCGGGCTCAAGCACACATCTCCCGGCGCCACGCCCTTGCCGCCGCTTCCTTTGTGGAAGAAGCCCATGCCTTCAGCAAAGACTGTGCTGCCCATCAGAGCTATTCCGTCTCAGGGCGCGGGGCGCGCATTTTCGGCAGGGCGTTGGCCGCCAGGTCGTGAATATCCGAGAACGCGAACTCATGCACCGACCAGTCGTCGAGCCAGAAGCCAATCCGGTTCGGATCGCCATGGCTGTTGCTGGGCGCGGCAAGGTTGGCCAAGCCTTCGGCTATCCAGGACTGCGTCCTCTGCAATTCGACCGCTTCATCAACGATTGACGCAACGCCGTCGAACCATGCATCGTCAGGTGCCGGTGTAGCCCCAATCCCGATGATCGCGAACGGATAGCGGCGTCCCACGCGGTCCTCGCTCATGCGCCATGCGCCGGCACAGGGCCGGTCGCCGAAAATGCCGCTCTTGACGATGAAGCGCCAAACACGCGAATCCAATTCCCCCTCGTCTGGCCTCTCGCGCAACTCCATCGACATCCAGCGGTCCCAGCGGTCGATGAAGGTCCGCGGCAGGTTTACGGCAACGAAATCTCCGGTCGCCGGAATCTTGCCGAAGAAGCCGGTGTTCAGATCTGCGGCGGACATGAGAATTTCTTGAACATCTGGAGGTTGTAGGGATTTTCGACACTCGCCGCCTTGAGCTTGAAATCGGCGTACATGCCTTTCGTCCCCAGCCGCAGGCTGTAGACATCGGACAGCGACGTCCCGGTGAAGCGGCCGCCGCGCAGCATCCTCAGCCACGCCCAGCTTCCCGTCTCGTTGAGCATGATTTCGGGCGAGCCGTCGATCGGCTGGAAGGCGAGCGAGATAACGCCGGTGCCGTCCTTGCCGGGCCAGGTCATCGGCTGCGGCCGCGTCGCATTGTTGAAGTAGACCAGGTTCTGGCCGTCGAGGTTGAGGGTGACGCGGGTGATGTTGGGCGACAGGTCGGTCGGCTCGAGTGTGAAGGCCATCACCGGGCCCTGGCCGCCGGGAAAGAGATCGTCGCGAATGCGCCGCGCCTGCTCGAAGGCGGCAAGTGCGGACGGGTCGAGGCCGAAATCGGCACGCCATTTCCATGGCTGCGCAGAGGTGTCGACATAGCCGAGCAGATGGTCGTTGATGAAGCCGTCGATCATCCCTGCCGGCCCAAACAAGCGGGCGAAGTCGCGGACGTTGACGTCGACCGCGCTGTCGGGGCTGAACGGATAGCGGTCGTTGAGCGCGGCCTGGCAGAAGGGCAGGATGTCGGCGCGCCAGATGGCGTTGAGCTCGGAGGCCACGGCCTTCTGCGTCAACCCGCTGGTGTCGCCGGCAATGCCGCTAAGCCAGGTGTTGACCGGGTCGGGCAGGATTTGCGCCTGGCGGGCGACGGCGCCGGTCAGTTCGGCAAGCCCGCCCTGTTTCTTGATCGCGTCCTGCGGGTCGGGATTGGCGGTCACCGTCTGCAGCACGTTGGACAGCGCCGTCAGCGCGACGACCGCGGCATCGAGCGCCGGCGGCTGGCCGTCGACCTCGGCAATCGTGCTCTTGAGCGGCTTGAAGTGCTCGGCCACCAGCGTGCCGGTCAGGTCGACTTCGCTGGCCGATCCTGCGCGCGGCAATAGCTTGGCGCCGGTCTTGACGATCTTGCCCAGTTTGCCGAGCTTGCCCAGCAGTTTCGAGCCGCCCTTCGCCGCCGCCTTGTCGTCACCGGCCGGCGCGTCGTCCGAGCGGGTGAGGTCGACCTCCTGGACCACCGCCGTCAACAGCCGCTTCAACGCGGAATCGGCACTGGAAAGGTCTTTCAGATTCTCGCTGGCAATGTTGAGGTCGCTGAGCGGCGCCAGCCGCATGTCGCGCAAAAAACTGTCCCACTGCGCGATATAGTCGTCATAGTAGAGCTTCAGGATATCTTCCGACAGCGCCGACACCGACGTCTCGGAATTTTCCGAGCAGCCGCCGGCAAACACGGCGCGGTCGAGTGCCGCCTGGGCGGCGACATCCTCGACCCGGTCGAGGATCGCGTCGTGGAAGCCGTCATAGGTGAAGGCGCCTGATATGCCGACGCGCAGCGTCTTGTCGGAGCGTCGCGAAAACACCTTGGCGCCGTTCGGCCCGGCGAAATTGGCGGGGATCCATTCCTTCAATCCGGCCACCGCCGGATCGGCCAGCAATTGCTTGTAGGCCCGCGCCGGCAGCGAGATCGTGCAGACCGTTTTCAGCGCTTCGGCGACCAGCGCCTGGTCGGGTGTGATGTAGCTATCATCGACCGCCATGCGCCGGATCGCGGCCAACTGGTGTTCTTCGGCATCGGCGGTCGGGAAGGGCGCGGCCGGCGCGAATTCGGGCAGGTCGTTCACCCACCAATTCTCGACGAAGTCGGAGTCCATCTGAGACAGACCGGTCATCATGCGGTAGGTCTTGAGTGCGCCCAGCATGAAGTCCGGATCGCGGATCTGCCGCCACATGGTCGCTTCGAGCAGCGCCACCATCCGCGGCTCCAGCACGTTGCGCAGAGCGTGGTCATAGGTGTCGGTCTGCGCCCGCATCATCTCGGCCGAAGCCGATGGTCCGAGCAGGTCCTGTGCCTTGTTGGGAGGCGCAGTCCTGGCATTGGCGACTTCGTCCATGGCGGTCAGGGCAACGTCCATAGCCGGCTGCAGCACCGAGGCGGGCGTCGCGGCGGTCGACGTCAGCGGCGCCTGCAGTGCTTCGAACTGGCCGGCTTGCGCGGCGATGGCGTTGCGATTGTCGTAGTAGGACCAGGTGAACAGGCCGCCGGCGAGTATGGCCGCAGCCGCGCTGGCAGCGGCGGCACCGCGCCAGACCCAGCTGCGGCGGCGCTGCGCCAGCGGATCGAAGGTGCCGAGCCCGGCCTCCTTGAAGATCACCTCGGTCAAAAGGTTCTTGAGGAAGAAGCTGCGCTTCTCGAAGCGCTGCGCCGGCATCGTGCGTCGTGCCGGCAGGCCGAAGGAGGAGGCGAGCGCCGCGGTCAGCCGGTCGATCGGCGCGCCTTCCTGGGTCGCCGAGGTCAGATAGAGGCCGCGCAGCCAGGCTGCCTCCTCGTAGCGGCTCTCGCCGAACATCGCCTCGACCAGCACCTGGATGGGCTCGGACAGGCTTTGCAGCTGTGCGGGAAAGCGGAAGATCTCGGCCCGTTCGGCCAGCTTATCCTCGTCTTCCAGCCGCGGCACCAGCCGCTTTTCCAGCTCCCTCGACAGCGTCGTGACTTCACCCGCGATCGTCTTGGCGTCGACGCGTGCATCGAGCGGGAAGGTCGTCCCCCATACCTGTTCGCGCGCCGCCGTCGACAGGCCGCCGAAGAAGGCCTCGAAGCCTCTGATCAGATCGGCCTTGGTCAGCATCAGATAGACTGGCAGGCGGATTTCCAGCCGCTCTTCGAGCTCGGCCAGGCGCCTGCGGATCTTGCGGCCATGCGCCTTGACGGCTTCGTCGCCCTCGGACAGCGCGTCGATCCCAAGCGCAACGATGACGCCGTTCAGCGCACGACGGCCACGATGCTTCTTCAACAGATCGAGGAAACCCAGCCATTCCACGGCGTCGACATCGGGCTGGCTTTCCTGCTGGACATAGCGCCCGGCGGTGTCGATCATCACTGCGTTTTCGGAGAAGAACCAGTCGCAGTTGCGGGTACCGCCGATGCCCTGCAGATCGTCGGTGAGGTCGATCGGAAAGTTGAGGCCGGATTGGCGCAAGGCCGTCGTCTTGCCGGTCGCCGGGGGGCCGACGATCACATACCACGGCATCTCGCGCAGGAACTTGCGGCCGCCGAGCTTGCGGCGCTTCAACTCGACCATGACGTCCTGGAACTTGGCGCCGACCGCGGCGACGTTTTCCTCGCCCGGGCTGAGCCGCTTTTCCTCGACCGGGGCGGAAATCTCGGCGACGAACATGCGGTTGGCGCGGATCGCGCGGCGCTGCGCGACGATCAGCCAGATCAGCCAGAAGATCACCAGAAGAGCGATGATGACGATGCGCACCGTCTCCGACGCCATCGGCACATAGTCGCCGACCCGTACGATCGGGCCGAATACCCAGATGATCAGCGACAGCAGCGCCAGGCCGATCAGCGTCCACAGGAAACGCGAAGTCAGGACCGCCCAGAGGAAGCGCAGGATGAACATGTCACAGCCTCTTTTCGACCAGCACTTCGACGCGGCGGTTCAAGGCCCGGCCTTCGCGTGTGCCGTCGTCGGCCACCGGATCGGTGGCGGCCCGGCCTTCGGAGCGCACGCGCTCCTTCGGCACGCCGTTCTGAATCAGGATATCGGCAATTTCCGCGGCGCGGGCTTCCGACAGCCGCTGGTTGGTGGACAGTGGGTTGGTCTTCTGCAACGGAACGCCGTCGGTGTGGCCGACCACGGTGATATCGCCGATCAGCTCCTGGTTCTCGAGGATCACCTTGGCGACCGAGGCGATGAGCGGATCGAAGCCGTCTGTCAGCTGCGCGCGCGACGACTGGAAGAGTTCGGGATTGGAGGCCTGGATGACCAGCCGCGCCAGCGACACGCTCTCCGTGCCGCTCAGCGCTCTCTTGAGCTCGTCGGGTGCTGCCGCCTGGAATTCCGGCAGCAGCGCGAAATCCACCGCCACCGGCGGCGGCGCGTCGACCTTCGGCGAAGCGCGGGTGACATCCGTACGCGTCGGCGGCGGCAAGGCGCGAACCAGCGCCGAAAGCTCGACCGCCTGGCTGCTCAGGCTCATCGACAGCCCGATATGAATGGCGGTGGCGATCACCGCCGCTGCCGCAACCATCACCCAGATCGGCACGATGAAGCGCTGCGGCTCGTCGGAGGCGATCACGCCCTTCCAGTTGGGCGAAAGCTGTGCGCCTTCGGCGTCGCTGTCGCGCAGGAAGCGCGCCGCGGCCACACGCACGGCATTGAGCGAACGGTCGCCGGAGCGGCCCGGCACGCGATATTTGCCGCGGAAGCCGAGCGCCATGCAATGATATTGCAACTCCAGCATTTCGCGGTCGCGATTGGGATGGCGCTCCAGCTCTTCAAGACGGGCGAAGAACTGCGCGCCGGCATCGACGTCGCCGCGCAGCATCACCACCAGCGGCTGGCGTGGCCATGCGCTGGCGCCGCCCCACGGCGTGTTCAGCGCCAGATCATCGAGCAACGCGGCCACCAGCCACGCGGCCTGGTCGGCGCGCTCAAGTGACGATCCCTGTGCCATGGTGGCGTCGCGGCAGCGCACGAGTTCGTCGAGCAGCCTGGTGCGCAGGGCTTCCGGGTTCTCAGGCGGCTGCGCGTTTTCGAGTTCGGGTGCAAATTCCAGCAGCGGCGAGAACGCGTTGACGAGCACGTTCGGATGCGCGCGCGCGGAGCGTTTCGCGGTCACCCCTGACGCCGGCAGCGGCATGGCGCGCGGCGTTGGCGCTCCGCTCAGCCGAATGCGCGTCCGCTCCCGATCCTCGGACAGTCCGAATGGATCGTCCCTGCTCATCATCTCACCTGTTGACCGAGTAGCAGTCGACCTGCGGTTCGCTGGGCAGCACGCCCGAAACGCCGATCACAAACCCGGGCGCTTCGAGCAGCGAGGCCCAGTGCTCGCTTTTCTGGTCCAGTTCGAGGCACAGCCGGTCGCCGTCATAGGGAATTTCGCGCGGCTGCGAATGCAGGGGCTTCAGCGGAATGCCGGGCAGGCGTGATTTCCACAGCCCTTCGAATTCGCTGGCCGAGCCGACGGTCGCCTGGTTGACGAAAATCTTGCGCAAGGCATCCTCCGAGAGTTCGGAGCCGATCCGCACCACGATGCGGCTCGCCACCAGAAGTTTCGGGTTGTCGATGCGGATCTTCCACACATTGGTGGCATGGCGCATGACCGGCAGGGCGCGCGATTTCGGCTCGATGTAGCGCAGGCTGAGGATCAGCGAACGCAGCGCATCGGCCAGCGCCGAATAGGCGGGTCCGGGCGCCATGTGGTCGTAGACAGGCAGTTCGCCGAGCCGCCTTGCGCTCGAGCCATAGGTCGCCATCGAGCCGGCTAAGCCAGCCAGCTCCATATAGACCTCGGCTGGATGGAAGACATCCTGCACAAGCATGTGCGCCAGCCGCGGCCGCGCGGCGTTGACCAAATTGAGGATCAGAAGATCCTCGACGCTGCGCCCGGGGCCGCCCAGCACCATCTTGCCATGCGCCTCGGCGATCTGGTCGAGGCCGGTGACCACTTCCTGCAGCAGCCGGCTGTACCAGGACGCCGCGCCGATGACCAAGGTCGGCGGCAGGAAGGTGTCGTCCAAGGCCACGCCGCCATCGGCGCGCACGCCCTTGAGTTCGGCCACCGGCAGCGCGGTGTAGCCGCCGACGGCCGTGCCCGGCGCCAGCAACAGCGCCTGCGGCCGTGCGATCTCGATTTCCTCGGGATCGGAGCCGCCATGCACGGCGTCGCGCACCGACACGATCCGGCCGCGATAGCGCGCGCCGGACGGCTCGGCGTGAGCGGGGTCGAAGCCGACGCCGCCTGGCGGCTCGAGCGGCAGCGCTATCAGCACCGGTCCAGCGCCCATCTCCGGCGTCACCGCCAGCGGCCGCGGCGCATCCATCGTCTCGGGGATCGCGAACGGCGTCCCGTCTGGAAAGATGCCGCGTGCCGAGAGCACCGAAATCTGGCCGGCATCGAGCTGTGCCTGATCGAGCATCAGCGTTCGAAAGCCGAACGTATGCAGATGCCCGGCCTGCAAGGCGCCGCGCACCGTCGCTTCGAAGAAGCGGTCCTGTTGCTGGAAATGCTGGGTGCGGAGGAACAGTCCCTCCGACCACAGCACCCTGTTTGCATCGTTCATGCCGGCACTCTCTGCTTCCTGCTCATCGCCTCGCGCGGCTTTGCGGATTCGCCGCCCAATGCATGTCGCTCAAAAGTGGTCACGGTTTTGAGAGAACGACATGCATAAAAACAAAGACCTAAAGCGCGTCGCCTGAATCCGTTCAAACGCGACGCGCTTTAGGCGGAAATCCCGCCGCTGCCGAGCTTCACTTTGACCGTGAACTTCGATCCCGGCGAAACCGATTTGGTCGTGCGCCAGTTGCGTCCGCCGGGTTCCCTGATCAGCGCGACGAAGCCGAGTGCTGCCACTTCCGGCTCGACCGTGATGGTCTTCGATGCGGTCTTGCCGGGTCCGACGGAAACCGTGTCGGAGCCGATGAGATCGCCGCCAAGTGCCGCGCCGGCACCGCCCTGCAGGGCGAAATAGTCGGCCGAGTTGAAGGCGCCGGTGCTCTTCAGGCGCAAGATCATCACCGTCACCGGCCTGTCGCCGCCGCCCGGTCCCGGGTTCATGCCGGCGCCGCCGGCAAGATTCACTGTGATGACGGATGGTTTCGGCGGGCCGCTCTGGCAAGCCGTCAGCAGTCCCGTCGCCCCGATGGCAAGGATAAATTCGCGTCTGTCGATCATGTCTCAGTCCTCCTCATATGCATCACGAAAATCAGCGCCGATCTCGCCCAGAAAACGCGTCTCGGCGCTGCGAGCGATTTCACGGTGGCGTTTCTGGTACAACTCCCAGAGCTTGGCTCCGCGCCCGCCGGTCAGCAGATTGCCGATCGCCGAACTCGACTTCAGTTCCTGCTCGATCGCCGCCGGATCGAAGCGGTCGATCATGCGCTTGAGCGCGCCTTGCACGCCGCGCCAGGCGCGAACGTGATGCTGCGCCAGATCGCGCACCGCGTCCTTGATCGCCGCCTCGGCGCCGAGGAAACCGGGGCTGCGCTCGGCCAGGATGGTTACCAGCGCATCGTCGACCGAGGGCAGGAATTTGAGCGGGTTGACTTCGGATGCGCCAACCACCGTTTGAGCGACGCGAGCGTTGCCCTTCTCTTCGGCGCGCTTGCGCAAAAGCTGCATCAGCCCTTCCATCATCAGCCGGTACTCGCGGCCGAATTTTTCCATGTCGGCCACCGGATCGCCGCCGGGAAAATCGGCCTCGTCCATGCCCATGCCGCGCAGGAAAGCGGCGCGAAAGTCCGCGTCCGGCTGTCCGGTCGATGGCCGTGCTGCAGCTTGCCGGACAGGAGGGCGGGGCGGTGGTTGCGGGGTTGGCTTTGGCGATGGCTCGGCCGCGCGAGCCGGCAGCTCCCACGGCGCCGCGGAGGGAGCAGGCGAGGCCGCATCGATTGCGCCGCCATCCGTCACGCCGGCGTCGAGGCTGGTGGACTCGGCCGGGCCAAAACCAAACCCGTCATCGTAGGCCGGCGGCTGCTCGGAATTGGATCTGCTAGGCTCTCTCGACAGCGGCGCGGAGTCGAGGCCGAAGGGGTCGTCGAACAGCGGCTTGCCGCCGCTTTTGTCGGTGACGGCCTCTGGCGCCGGCGTCGCCACCGGGTCGAGGCTGAATGGATCGTCGAACGCCTGCGAGCTGCGTTCATCCGCACGCGCGAACGCGCCGGGCACCGGCTTTTCGAACGGATCGGGCAGGTTGGCAGGGCGTGGCCGTCCCGGCTCTTCTTGGGTCGTGGACGAAAAGAAATCGTCGCCGCCGAGACTGACCGGCGCCCGCGACGCCACCGGCTTGCTGGCGGGCATCGAAGGCCTCAAGGCCGGCGCCTCGGTCTTCGCCGTCTGCAAATCGACGCACACCACATAGTCGCCCAACCGCAGCCGCATGCCGCTTTGCAGGCGCTCGGTATTTCCCGCGCCGAGTGGGCTGCTGGCATCGTCGATGAACAGCCCGCTGCTGGAAGTATCGGTGACGAAATAGCCGCCCTGCTTGCTGGTGATCTTGCAGTGGGCGCGCGAGACGAACATGTCGGGATCGTTGATCTGCCAGTCGGCGTCGGCGCTGCGGCCGATCACCAGCTCACCCTCGTCCAGCCGCGCCTGCCGCGTGACTTGCGCGCGGGGTCCCTGTTCGAGCGTCAGCAGCAGGCTCATGCCGCCACCTCTTCGCGCCAGCCGACGATGGTGCGCAGCCGCATGTCTTCGGCATCGCCTCGCGCAGGGTTGCGCGCCAGCCAGGTGGTGCGGGCAAGCTGGACGGTGCCGAGCTTTGCCGGCGGCACTGCCTTTGCCGCAAGCACGATCCTGAGATCGACATCGATGGTCTCGCCGATCAGGTCGCGCACCGCCTGCTTCAACAACTTCAGCCGCTCGCCGCCGGGCAGGAACGCCTTGTAGTCGATATAGCTGAGCGCACCGATGCGCAGTTCGATTCGGCTTTGCCGGCTGAAGCTGCGCGGGCCGATGGTGGCGCTGCGGCCGAGTGTGGCATAGCTGCCGGCCAGCCGGCTCTGCAGCGCCTTGGGAATGGTCATCCAGGCGCCGACGAATTCCTTCAGCACCACCGGAACCTTGAAGGCTTCGGCAATGAACAGCGTCAGCCGTTCGGGACCCTCGACCTGGCTGGCGAGCGAGGCGGCCTGGCGAAGCTTTACCGCATCGAGTTCGGCGTCCTGGGTGCCCGGCAGCCCGATGCCGGCCATCGCTTCCAGCATCGAACGGACGCGGCCGCCGACACCGCGTTCGACCTGCACGGCCGGATGCGCATCCGCCCAGGCGCGATAATAAAGCGCGATCATCCGGTGCTGCAGGATGTTGACGAAATCGACGAAGGTCGTGTCGCTCGTTTGCCGCGCCTCGGCGCCTGCATACCAGCGCTGCGAAAGCCGATCGAGCACCCAGCGCGTCAGATGCAGCGGCATCGGCCCTTCAGGCCCGAGCAGGCCGAGATTGTTGACCGTCACCCGCGCCGGCGACTTGTCCGTCGGTTCGTGGAAATCCACCACGTCCTGCACTGCGAAGGACAGCCGCACATTCTGGCCGAGCCTTGCCGGCTCGCGGTCCGGCCGGCCGGAATGGCCGAACAGGCCGCCTTGCCGCTCCAGCCGGCGCAGCAGTTCGAAAAAGTCGAAACTCTCGGACAGGGTTGCGGCTCGCTCTAGATCAGGTAGCGATTGCCGGGCGTCATCGGCCATGGCACATCCTCCTGTTTCTGGAGCAACCGCGTGCGCGTGCGCACGAACCCGTTAATGCCGGCATGGCGGGCAAACAGCCGCGACAGCAGGCCCGACAGCAGCAGAGTGCTCTGTCCCGCCAGCACCGACTGGTCGACATGCAGCGTCACCTCCGTGCCGCGCCCAAAACACATTGGTCCTTCGATCGCCAGCCTTTCGATCACCGCGCGCGAATCGATGCGCACGATCGAGCGCACATTGCGGGCGAGCCCGGGATCGCCGCGTTCGGCATAGAGATCGAGCAGCGCATGCAGCGGATCGACGCCGCGGCCTTCCTTGGCCAGGCTGAGGAAGTTCAGCGCCAGCTGCGAGACCAGCCGCCAGGCCAGGTCGTCGGCGCGCGACTCGCTGTCGGCGCCGGTCGGCAGCGCTGCCGGGATGGCCGGCTGCGGCGAACGCAGCGCGCCGAGCAGCCTGACCGATTCCACCGGGTCGCCCGCTTCCAGCGTCAGCGTTGGCGTGTCGTCGAGGATGGCAAGATCGCGGTTTGTGCACAGTGCCACGACGTCGACGCGCTTGAGCGGCCGGTTGGCCTGACTGTTGACTGGGCGCGAAACCGCCAGGAAGACGTCGTCCCCGGCATAGGAGGTCCGCGTCACGCCCTGGCGCCGCTCGTCCTCGGTCGGCCGGCGCGGCCGCCGCTCCGTCGAATAGACCCAGCCGCTGCCGCGATTTTGCCCAAGGCTGAAGAGTTCCGGTATCTCCGCGTCGGGTCCCTCGGCATCGGCGTCTTCGACGCGGATGACGCGGTAGATTTCAAAGTCGCGCGCCCGCGTGCGGTCGGCATGCAGCACCTGGCGCGTCTTGCGCTGGTCGAGCTCGACGATGTTGCACTCGCGCTCGAAGAGATTGATGATCGGGGTGGCGAAGAGATCGAAATCCGCCGGCGTCAGATCGGCGAGTTCGGGCACCGGACGCCGGAACAGGAAGATGATTTCGAGCCCGGCCTGGCATTTGCGCACGACCGGCAGCAAGCCGGTGACGCGCCCATAATGGAAGCGCTCGGGCATCATGAAATATTCGCGCAGCAGGCGGTAGCCTTCGAAGGTCGGCCGCGTGCGCGGCATCAGCGCCTCGGCATCGGCAATGCCGACCATCTCCGGCGGCGGTAGCGGCGACAATGGATTGGTCTTGCCTTCCGGTCGAGCGCCGACACCGGAGCAGACTCCGAAGATGGCGTCGAAGATCAGCGGCGCCTTGGTGCGGTTGGCGAAATAGAAGTCGAGCCGGTCGAGCGCCATTTCGTCGAGCTTGCCTTTGCCGGTCCGCGCCAGCGTGATGCGAAGTGCCGCTTCGCCACCCTTGCCGCTGATCGGGCCAATACCGGCGGCGGCAAGCGCGCTGCGGTCCTGGAAATAGCCGACCGAACTGATCGCGATCGGAAACAGCGTCATGTCCTGCGCGGTGGTGAAGGTGCAGCGCGTCGACAGGCCGGCCTGCAAGCTGGAGACCAGCCGCGTGCCGCGCTTGACGACATGGCCGGCAAGCATTGTCTGCACCTGCTGGCCGGGCTTCAGCACCACCATGGCGGTTGCCGGCGCCGGCGTGACGAGATCGGGATAAAGCACGTCGAGGATGCTGCGCGAAAACCGCGAGCGCTCGGCATCCACCTTCAGGCGCGTGCGCGCGGCGAGGAAGGCGACGCCGTCGAGCAGCCGCTCGACATAGGGGTCGGGACACGGCACCGTATCCAGCGACAAATTGCGGGCAACCGCCGGATGCATGTCGGCGAACTCCGCCGCCAGCCCGCGTATGTGGGACAGTTCCTCCTCGTAATATTCTACGAAGACCCGGTCCATCTCTCAGGCTTCCCTGAACTCGGTGCGCGCCAGTCCGTTGTCGAGATTGATCGTCGTGCGCAGGCGCATGCGCTCGGGCGTCGGCGTCATGATCAGCACGGCGTCGATCTCGATCTTCAGGCCGGTCTTGTCGCCGAGGTTGACCGTGACTTTCGTCGCGCTCTCCTTCAGCCGCGGCTCGAATGCGGCGAGCACGGCGCGGATCTCGCGAGCCAGAACATCGCGATCGAAGTCGCGCGACGACCGGCCGGAGAAGGACGGCACGCCATAATTGACAACGCTGCGGCGCACCTCCGGAAAGTCGGCCAGCGATGTCGGACTGTCGGTCATCTGCTCGGCCTCGAGATCGGATAGCAGCGGCGCGGATTCGAAACGCTCGGTGTTGAACAGCGCCTCGATGTCGCGCCGCACGGCCTCGCGCAGCACATCGGGCGACACCACGATGCCTCGGCTTTCAAGCTCGCCACGGTGCCGGTTCTGAAACGCCAGCCGGTGCAGCCGGCGCTTCTGATCGGGGTTCAATGCGTCATCGGCGTCGATGCGCCTCGGTCCGTCTGCCAGCAGCTCGTCCAGGCGCTCTGCGCCAAGCTCCTCCTGCAGAGCCTGCCTGAGCCCGTCTATCTCCGAGCTCACGCCCGGCAGATCGTTGACGAGGCGGTCCCACAGCGAAGGCTGTACCGCCTCGCGCTTGGCCCGTGAACCGCCCGCCTGTACCTTGTCGGCGGCAGGGCGCTTTGCTCGCCCCTCACTTGCCGACATAGACATCCATTTCGGCTTCGTCATTGTCGTCATAGACGAACTTGATCTTCTTGTAGGCGAAGGAGACTTCCTCCTGGATCAGGTCGGCTTCATCATCGGCCTGCGACATGTCGTATTCCATGATCGAGGCGTCGGTCAGGGTAACGACCAGATAGTCCTTGCTCTCGCCGTCGATGGTCCGCCGAGCGGAGAATTTGACCTCGTCCAGCGCCTTGTTTTCGAACAGGGCCTTGGCCAGATAGGGTGAGGCCTTGTCGTAGTGCTTGGTGAACTTGATCATGCCCATCGACACGCGGCCTCGGCGCGAGAGGGAATTGGGGTCGTAGGGCGCGACCATCTTGTAATCGACGCCATGGATTTCGATCTCGTCGTCATGGCCGTCGCGCGTGCTGGGCCCCTTGATATCCGGAACTTTCAGAAAACCGTCGATCTTCATTGTGGGCATTTTCGTTCTCCACGCTTTCAAACAAAGGTTTGGTTGCTGCAATCAGGTCTTCACGGACGGCAATTCCGACACCAGCCTGAGCGAGGCATTGATGCCCTCCAGCTGGTAGTGCGGGCGCAGATAGAAGCGGGCGTTGTAGTAGCCCGGCCGGCCCTCCACGCTGTCGACCTGCACCTCGGCGGCGGCAAGCGGACGCTTGGCGCGCGCCTTGTCGTCGGCGAAGGCCGGGTTGGCCAGCACGTACCGGTTGATCCATTCGGTCAACCAGATCTGCATGTCGGTGCGTTCCTTGAACGAGCCGACCTTGTCGCGCGCAATCGCCTTGAGGTAGTGGGCGAAGCGCGAGACCGGGAACAGATAGGGCAGGTTGGCGGAGAGCCGCTCGTTGGACTGGGCGTCGGGGTCGACCAGGCGGCCGGCCCGCGTCTCGTCATCCTGCAGCGAATGGGCGCCGATAAAGGCCGCGAGATCGGTGTTCTTGCGGTGCAGGATCGGCATCAGCCCGAGCTTGGCCAGTTCCGCCTCGCGCCGGTCGTCGATGGCGACTTCCGTCGGGCATTTCATCGCGATCGAGCCGTCATCGGTCGGGAAGGAGTGCACCGGCAGGTTAAGCACAGTGCCGCCATTTTCGACGCCGCGGATCTGGGTGCCCCAGCCATAGAGCTTGTGGCTGCGGTTGATGTTGACGCCCATCGGGAAGGCAGCGTTCATCCAGACATATTTGTTGTGATCGCCCTGCACTTCCTCCTCGAAGGAGAAGCCCTTGACCGGGACTGTCTCCGAGCCGTAGGGCAGCCGCGCCAGCACGCGCGGCATGGTCAGCCCGATATAGCGCGCATCCTCGCTCTCGCGCAGCGATTGCCACGAGGCGTAGGCCGGGTTGGAGACGATCTGCTGCAGGTCCTGCGGGTTGGGCAGTTCCTGCCAGCTGTCCATGCGGAACAGCCGTGGCGAGGCGGCGGCGATGAACGGCGTGTGCGCCGAGGCGCAGATGCCGGAGATGTTGCGCAACAGGCCGACGTCGCGCGGGTGGTTGGAGAACTCGTAGGCGCCGATCACGCAGCCGATCGGTTCGCCGCCGAGCATCGAATACTCGTCGGTGTAGACTTTCTTGAAGATCGGGCTCTGGTCCCACATCTGGCCTTCATAGTCTTCGAGCGTATCGGCCAGCTGCTCCTTGGAAATGTTCATCACCCGGATCTTCAGCTTCTGATCCGTCTCGGTGTTGTTGATGAGGTACCAGAGGCCGCGCCAGGTGCCTTCCATCTGCCGCACTTCCGGCGCGTGCAGGATTTCGTTGACCTGGGTCGTCAGCATCTTGTCGATGCCGGCGATCAACGACTTGATCGACTTGATCGAGTTGGACGAGATCGTCGTCGTCTCGGAGCGCGACTGCGCCGCCAGCGCCAGGTTGCGCACCAGCTGCTGCAGCTTCTCGCTGTCGTCCTTCTTGACCTTGAAGTCCTTCTCCAAGAGCTGGCTGAATTCACCGAGATCGACGGCCTCGGCCTCGGCGACGGATGCTGCGGTCTTTTGCTGTTCGGCCATGATCTATTCCTCACCCTTGTCGTCGGACAGCGCCTGGGCGGCGATCTGGCCAAGCAGCGGCTGGTTGTTCAGCAATTGGGCGATGCGCTTTTCGGCATCGACGCGGCCGTCCATGAAGCCGAGCAGCTCCTCGAGCTGGCGCCGCATCTTGAGGATTTCGGCCAGTTGCGGGACCTGTTCGGCGATCTTGTCGGGGGCGAAATCGCCCATCTTGGTGAAGGTCAGGTCGAGCGCCAGTTCTTCGTCGCGCTCCTGTCCCTCGGCCTGCGGCAGCGTGTTCTTCACCCGCGCCTTGACCCTGGGCCCCAGCGCTTCCATGAATTTGGGGAAGCGGTTGGCATCGGTCTCGACAAAGGAACGGTCGAGCACCGTCTTGGACGCTTCCCTGGTCTGCGATGCGCCCGACAGGTCGGCCATCACGCCCATGACGAACGGCAGTTCGATCGTCGTCGGGCTGCCGTAGGTTTCGACATCGTAGGCGATCTGCACGCGCGGGGCGCGATTTCGCTCGATGACCTTCGCTTTGCTTTCGGCTGGCATGTGTTGCTACCTTTCATCCTTCTGGGCAGTCTTCTTGGCGTCGGGAACGCCGGCGAGCAGCCGGAATTCCTTGAGCCCCGACGGGGCGAGGTCTTCCATCAGTTCAACGAAATCCATGTGCACCATCCTGCGCACCCGGCGGGCGAGATGCGGGATCGGGCTCGACGGCTCGGTGCGGTCGTAGAACGCGACCACAAGGTCTAGGCACTTCACCACATCGTCGCGCGAGGAAATCCTGTCCGGGAGTCCCGCACCGGTCTCAGCGTAGCTTGCCATCGTCTCGGCTCCATGACCGTTTCTGACCGGCGCGGCCGGGCTTGCCGCGGCAGCAGCCGGGCTGGCGGCTCCCTTCGTCGCTGCCTCTTCCGTGGTCTCGACCGCCGTATTGCGTTCCAGCGTCGTCAGCACGCGCTGCAAAAATCGTTTCAGGTCCGGGACGGCAGCCCCGTTGCTGTCAAGACGGGCATTCAGGGCCGTATCGACTGCGTCGAGCGCCTCGATCGCTGCGTGCGCCCCGGCGATGAGCGCTGTCATCTGTTCACCGGCCTGGTCCTGATGGGCGGCACAACCGCTGCCCACCCGGTTCAGGAGCTGTCCGTGCGCGCTGACCAGCGCTGCCTTCTCCGTGGCATTCAATCCCGACGCCGCTTCCTGAAGCATGACGCGATCATCGAGCGCACCCTGTTCGAGATCGCGTCCGCTGATCGGCCCGATGGGACGCGGCGCGAAGAAGACCATCTGCCTGAGGTTCGCCATTAGGCCTTCCTGGCCGTTCTGCAGGTCGGCCAGCGCGTTGAGGCGGCGCAGGGCGGCCTCGCGTGGTTGGGGGCTGGCCCGCAGCGCCGGGTGCATCGTCTCCCAATGCGTCTCGAATGTCTTTGCAATCAGGGTCAGGCCCTGTGCCAGTCCGGCCAATCCCTCTTCATTGGCGAGCGCCCGGGCGACAATGACAAGCAGGCGCAGGTCGCGGCCATGCGAACGCAACTCCTCGGCCTTGCCGAGCACGGCAGGCCAGTCGACCGGAATGGTCGATTGCGCGGCTGGCTTGTTGCGCCCGTCATGGACGACCTTGACTTGCGGCTCCGTGAGCCGCTCCAGCTCATGAAAAGCCGGATCGTTGCGCAAGTCTTCGCCTGACGGATTTTCACCGTCCAGCGGAGCAAGCCAGAGTGCGAGATCGACCACAGATACCCCCGGCGACCGGCTCTAAAACCGTACGTGACCCAACGTTAGCACACGGTTGCATATTCCCACAATTCGCCATCCGCTCAAAAGTTAACGAGCGCTAATGAATGTCGGTGCAACTGCGTCTCGGATGGCGCAATTCATGGCGTGCCTGGCCAACCTCGTATGTGAAGCGCATCGCATAGGATTAGAAAAAATCGTGGTTGTCTGCATTTGGCGGCGCGGGACTCTCCACAAAGAGAAAGGCCGGCTGCATCAAGCGCTTTGTCAAGCGGCTGCTTATGTGGCAGGCTGTCGACGGGCAGATTGCAGGAGCACGTTCGATGGAACAGCGCCGGTCGTCGCAGGGGTTCAAACGCAAGGAACTGGTTGGCAAGCTCAATCCGGTCTGCCTGCGCGCCTTCAAGGCCGCCGCCGACAGCGCAAAGCTGCGCGGCAATCCTTACGTCGAACTCGTCCATTTCATAGAACAACTGGTGCTGTCCGAGCGTTCGGATGTGCAGATGATCATTGCCGATGCCGGCGTCGATGCCAGCCGGCTTACCAGCGAAATGACCCGCGCCGTCGACAAGCTGCCCTACGGCGCCACCTCGATCGAGGAATTTTCCGACCACATTTTCCACGCCATCCAGGAAGCCTGGAATCTGGCGACGCTGGAATTCGGCATGGAGGAGGTCCGCAGCGCCCATATCGTGCTCGCCTGCCTGAAGACGCCGGTGCTGGAAGGCCTGGTGGCGAAGATCAGCGGCGAATTCGACAAGATCGACGCCGACGGGGTCATCGCCCGCTTTGCCGAGGTGGTGGAGGGCTCGCTCGAAGCCGGCGCCATGGCAGCAGTGGCTCCCACCGCGGAGGCGCCGCGGCGCGCTCCGGGCGGGGATTCGGCGCTGGCCAAATACGCCACCGACCTCACCCAGCGCGCCCATGACGGCAAGATCGACCCGGTCGTCGGCCGCGACCCGGAGATCCGGCAGATCATCGATATCCTGATGCGCCGCCGGCAGAACAACCCGATCCTGACCGGCGAGGCCGGTGTCGGCAAGACCGCGGTGGTCGAGGGCTTTGCCCTGCGCATCGCCCAGGGCGACGTGCCGCCGCCGCTGCAAGGCATCAGCGTGCGCATGCTCGACGTCGGCCTGATGCAGGCCGGCGCCAGCGTCAAGGGCGAGTTCGAGAAGCGCCTGAAGGCGGTGATCGACGAGGTGCAATCCTCCGAAACGCCGGTCATCCTATTCATCGACGAGGCGCACACGCTGATCGGCGCCGGCGGTGCGGCGGGAACCGGCGATGCCGCCAATCTCTTGAAGCCGGCGCTGGCGCGCGGCGAACTGCGCACCATCGCGGCAACGACCTGGGCCGAGTACAAGCAGCACATCGAAAAGGACCCGGCGCTGACCCGCCGTTTCCAGGTGGTCAAGATCGACGAGCCGTCGGAAGCGGTCGCCGTGCTCATGCTGCGCGGTGTAGCCGGCGTGCTCGAACAGCATCACGAAGTGCAGATCCTGGACGAGGCGATCGAGGCGGCGGTCGGCCTGTCGCATCGCTACATCCCGGCGCGGCAATTGCCCGACAAGGCGGTCAGCCTGCTCGACACCGCTTGCGCCAGGGTCGCGATCTCGCAGCATGCGACGCCGGCCGAAGTAGAGGACATTTTGCGGCGCCGCCAGGCGCTGGAAGTCGAAAGCGGCATCATCGGCCGCGAGGCAGCGATCGGCATCGAAGTAACTGACCGGCAGGCGCGGGTCGAGGCCGGGCTCACTGAGACGGGGACCATGCTCGCCGCCGCCGAGGAGCGCTGGGAGCGCGAAAAGGCGCTGGTTGCCGAGATCCTCGAACTGCGCGCGCGGCTGCGCGGCGACGGCGTCCCGCTCGATGCGGTGGCGACAGCTGAGGCCGATGCCGAACCGGCAGCGCCGGACGAAGAAAAGACCAAGGTGCCCAAGGCCGAGACGCCCAAGGCCGAAACGTCCGAGACCGAAGCGCCGGCGGCCGAAGCTGCGCCGTCAGATCCTGTCGCCGATCTGGCGCGGCTGCGTGAACTCATGGCCGAGCTTGCCACCGCGCAAGGCGAGACGCCGCTGATCCTGCCGTCGGTCGACCGCAATGCGGTCGCTGCCGTGGTCCAGGACTGGACCGGCATCCCGACGGGACGGATGCTGTCCAGCCAGACCGAAAAGGCGCTCAAGCTGGCCACCACGCTGTCCGAACGTGTCGTCGGCCAGGATCACGCCATGGAGATGATTGCCAAGCGCGTGCAGACCAGCCGCGCCGGGCTCGGAGCGCCGGAAAAGCCGGTCGGCGTGTTCCTGCTCTGCGGCCCCTCAGGTGTCGGCAAGACCGAGACGGCCCTGGCGCTGGCCGAGACGCTCTATGGCGGCGAGCAGAACCTGATCTCGATCAACATGTCCGAATTCCAGGAGGCGCACACCGTCTCGACGCTCAAGGGCGCACCGCCCGGCTATGTCGGCTACGGCAAGGGTGGCATTCTCACCGAGGCCGTGCGCCGAAAACCCTATTCGGTGATCCTGCTCGACGAGGTCGAGAAGGCCCATCCCGACGTCCACGAGATCTTTTTCCAGGTCTTCGACAAGGGCATGATGGATGACAGCGAGGGAAGGCGCATCGACTTCAAGAACACGCTGATCCTGCTGACGTCCAATGTCGGCTCCGAAGTCATCATGGAGCGGACCGGCAACGGCACGGTGAGGGCAGGGCTCGACGGCCTCGATGCTGCACTGCGCGCTCCACTGCTGAAGGTGTTTCCAGCGGCCTTCCTCGGCCGCGTCGTGACCATCCCTTACTATCCGCTCTCGGATTCGATGATCGAGGCCATCACCCGCCATCAGTTCGGCAAGATCGCGCGGCGGCTGCGCGCCAGCCACGACGCCGAACTGGTGATCGGCGACGGCGTCATGGCGCTGGTCAAGGCGCGCTGCACCGAAATCGAGTCTGGTGGCCGCATGATCGACGCCATCCTCACCAACACGCTGTTGCCGGAACTCAGCCGCGGCGTGCTGAACCGGTCGCTCGACGGCGAGAAGATGACCAAGGTGACCGTCAGCGCTTCCACTGACGGGTTTGCCTATTCGTTCGAATAGTCAGGCCTGACTGCTCGGCTCCGTCTCGGCGCGGATCAGCTTTATGTCGGCGCCGGCTGCCCAGGCGCCGATATCCTCGCGCCGCAACGCCGCCGCCATCATGTCGGGAAACAGGTCCGGCGTGCAGGCGAAGACCGGTATGCCAAGTGCCGCGACCGAAGCCGACATCGCCTGATCATAGCCCGGCCGGCCCTGATCGGTCAGCGCCAACAGCACGATGACATTGACGCCGGACCGGACCAGCGCCGCAAGCCGCCGCAGCAAGTCCTGGCCGTTGCCGCCCTCATAGAGGTCGGTGATCAGCACGAAGTGGGATTTGGTCGGCCGCTCGATGCGGTCGGCGCAATAGGCGACCGCCTGGTTGATGTCGGTGCCGCCGCCGAGCTGCACGCCAAACAGCACCTCGACCGGGTCGCTGAGCTCTTCGGTCAGGTCGACGATGGCCGTGTCGAAACAGACCAGCTTGGTGCGCACGACCGGCAGCGACGCCATCACCGCGGCGAAAATCGAGGCGTAGATCACCGAGCTCGCCATCGAGCCGGACTGGTCGACGCACAGCACCACTTCGTCGAGATCGACCAGCCGGCGTTGCTTGCGCATGAAGCCGACCAGTTTTTCCGGCACGACGGTTTTGTGCTCAGGCTGGTAGTGGCGAAGATTGGCCGAGATGGTGCGCGGCCAGTCGATGTCGCGTTGGCGCGGCCGGTTGGTGCGTCGCGACTTGTCGAGCGCGCCACGGATCGCCTCGGCGGTCTTCTGCTCCAGCCGCTGCATCAGCTTGGCAACGATGTCGGCGATAATGGTGCGGGCGATGTCCTTGGTCTTGGCCGGCATCACCGAACGCAGCGAGATCAGGTCGGCGACGAGGTTGACGTCGGCCTCGATCGCCTTGAGGAATTCCGGCTCCATCAGCATCTGCTTCAGGTTCAGCCGCTCAAAGGCATCCTTCTGGACGATCTGGACCACTTGGGCGGGAAAGAAGGAGCGGATATCGCCCATCCATTGCGCCACGCGTGGCGCCGAGCGGCCGAGCCCGCCGCGCCGCTTGCGCGGGTCGGCATCCGCATTGGCGCCGTCGCCGTAAAGCGCATCGAGCGCCGAAGACAGTTTTTTGTCATCACTGGAAAGGGCGGAGGAAGCCTCGTCATCGGCGCCGATCGCCAGCCGCCAGCGGCGCTCGCGCCCGCTATCGGAGGATGCTGGGCCGGGTTCGGGCACTTCGGCTTCGTCATCCATTGTCACACTCCGCCCGCCAGCAATGGCCCAAGCCGCTCCAGGTGACGGCGCCAGCCCTCGCCGCCATCCGGCGCCGGCGTCAGGCCGGCCGGCAACCTTGCGGTGCGGCCGAGCACGGCCTCGATCAACCGCCGCCGCTCCATCGAGTCCAGATTGGAGAAGACGCGGCGCAGCAATGGCAGATGCGCGATGAAAGCGTCCTCGTCGAGCGATTTCAGCCACCCATCGACGGCGCCGCGCAGGCCCTCGTCGTAGATCAGCCGCTGGCCGGCAGTGCTGAAGAAACCTTCGAAGAACCCCGCTGCCTGGGCGACCGGCGTCCCCGGCGACAGCCTGCGTCCGAGCAGCCCGGCGGCGTCCTCTGCCGACAGTTGGCCGGCTTCATAGAGCAGATGCGCGGCGCAGCCGGCGAGCAGCGCCGTCGAGCCCGGACCTTCCAGCACGCCGGTCAGGCCGTTGCGCCATGCATCGAGCACGCCTTCGCCGGGCTCGACCAGCCGGATCGCCGTGTCGGCCTTGCGCACAGCACCGACCAGCGTGGTGGCGGCCTGCTCGTCCAGGTCGCGCACCGCATAGGGCAGCGCGATCGCGCCTTCGACGATCAACCGTTCCAACAAACCGGACAGCCGGTTAGTTTCGGTCTTGCGCGCCTCGCCGTAACGGATGATGTCGGCAAGCGGCGGCACCGAGGCCAGCATCTCCAGGCATTCGCTGCTGTGCGCTGCGCGCGCCTCCAACGCTACAAGGCCGGCGCTCGCGGCCTCCGACAGATCCGCGGTAATGGCGCTCTGGACAAGGGCGGCAAGCGTGTCGAGGCTCGCGGCCGCACCGAGCATCTGGATCAGGCGGCCATTGGCGGCCTTTTCGATAGTCGGGCCGTAGATCAGGTTCTCGACCAGGCGCACGGCATATTCCGGCTCCCAGGCCAGCGTCCATTTTTCGCGAAAGGTGCCGCGGCTGCGGCCGGCGTCGGCCAGCCTGCCCCATTGCACGCCAAGCACGTTCAGCCGGTGCAGCAATGTCGAACGAAACAGTCCGCTTTCGCTGCGCAGATCGACCGACAGCTCGCGTTCCAGCGCCTCCGGCTTCAGCCGCGCCGCCTTCTGGTTGCGCTGCAGGTCCTCGATCAGCGGCGCCAGCGGCGTGTCGGGCGGAATCTCGCCGACATCCGCGCCCAAAAGCAGCTCGGCCTCGACCAGCGCCCACAGCACCGCTTCGCCGTTGAACAGCGCCGCGATCGCGGCATCGCGCAATTCCTCGAAGCCGGGCTTCGGCCGCTCGCGAATGGCAGCCAGTGTGCGCGCAAGCCGCTCGGCCTCGATCAGCGACGCGGTCGACACCAGATGGCCCTTCGCCCGCAGCACCGCCGCGATCGTCGCCAGCCACAGCGTCGCGGCGTCGCGCCGCCCTCGTGTGAGCCACAGATGTTTGCACCAGCCGGGCGCGACGACGCCAGCGCCATAACCATAGCCCAGCGCAAGACGCGGCCCGGTCCATGGCGCCCATGTCATGATGCTTTTGCGCCGGGCAATTCCCTTGATCAGCGCCTGGTCGTTCTTCTGCGTGTGCGCGGCCTGCAGGGCCGGCACATGCCATGCGCCGCAGACGACGGCGATCGGTCCGGCGAATTCCTTGCGCGCGGCGGCGATTTCCAATCGCATATGCGCTTCACGCTTGGCCTCGAACGGCGCGATCGCACCTTCGCCGTCGCGCAGCGTCGTCATCGCATCGGTGATGGCAGCGAAGATTGGACCCGGCTGCGGATTCTGCTCGATAATGTCGGCCCACCAGCTTTCGCCATCTTCATAGCCGGCGGCCGCAGCCAGCGTGCCGATCGGGTCGCGATGCGATGCGGGCTCGCCATCCTCACCGGTTTCGTCCTTGGGTTCGGGCTTGTCGGCGTCAGCCGTTTTGTCGGTGTCGTCGGTTGCCGGTGCCGCGAACCGTGCCGATGACGGCAGGTCGATGAACCGCAATGCCGCCTTGTTCTCCACCGCCCACACCGCCGCCTGGTATTCCGGCGAGAACTCGGCGAACGGCCAGAAACTTGTCGCGGCCGGATCGTCCTCGGGGTAGCAGAGCAGCGCCACCGGCGGCTGCATCTGCGGGCGCGCCAGCAATGGCAGCAGGGCGGACGCGTCGCTCGGCCCTTCGATCAGCACCGCGACCGGCTGCAAGTCCCGCAGCGCCTGCACCAGGCTGTCGGCGGAGCCCGGCCCGTGATGGCGGATGCCGAAATAGGCGACGTCGCTCATGACCTCAGATCGCTGCGTTCAGCGCCGCGTAATAGCCGGCATAGTCCGGCCGCTTCTTGAGCACCGTTTCGAGATATTCCTCCAGCACCACCTTGTCCTGCACCGGGTCCTTGACGATGGCACCGACAAGGCTGGCGGCGAGGCCTTCGGCGCCGAGCTTGCCGCTGTCGAACCACGCCGCCTGGCTGAGGCCGCCGACCATGGTGGCGATCGCCTCGGCGGTCGAGAGCGAACCCGAAGGCGTCTTTAGCGTCACCTTGCCGTCGGCGGTTGCGCCCGAGCGCAGCTCGCGGAAAATGGTCAACACGCGAGCGATCTCCTCGCCGACATTTTTCGGCACCGGCAGGTCGAGCCCGCCGGCCATCTCGTCGACCCGCTTGGAGACGATCGCCACCTCTTCCGCCATGTCCTCGGGCAGCGGCAGCACCACCACATTGAAGCGGCGTTTCAGCGCCGAGGACAGCTCGTTGACGCCCTTGTCGCGGTTGTTTGCGGTGGCGATGATGTTGAAGCCGCGCTGGGCATAGAGCGACGTGTTGAGTTCCGGGATCGGCATCATCTTTTCCGACAGCACGGTGATCAGCGTATCCTGTACATCGGAGCCCATGCGCGTCAACTCTTCCAGGCGGCATAGCTTGCCGCTCTCCATGGCGCGGTAGAGCGGCGTCGGCACCAGCGCCTCCTGGCTCGGCCCTTTGGCCAAAAGCTGCGCATAGTTCCAGCCGTAGCGGACCTGGTTCTCGTCGGTGCCGGCCGTGCACTGCACGATTAGCGTCGAGTTGCCCATGATGGCGGCGGCGAGATGTTCCGACACCCAGGACTTGGCGGTGCCGGGAACGCCGAGCAACAGCAGCGCGCGGTCGGTAGCGAGTGTCGCCACCGCGGTTTCCATCAGCCGGCGGCGGCCAACATATTTCGGCGATATCACGGTGCCGTCGCTTGCCTTGCCGCCGAGCAGATAGGTCAGCACGGCCTTCGGCGACAGGCTCCATCCGGCCGGCTTCTGGCGTTCGTCATTGCGCGCCAGCGCCTGCAGTTCAGCGGCATAGGCCTGCTCGACAGGGAGGCGGATGGCTGCGTTCATGGTGCTGTTCTCCGGATTGTCATGTGTTGGTTCCCGTCATTGCCGCGTTGAGGCGCAGGAAAGCGAGCGAGGCTGCCGCCGGCAGCATGCCGGCCGCAACAATGTCGCCGATCAACCGTTCAGCGGTCTCCGCTGTGGCAAGAAAGCCTATCGTTTCCAGGGCGTGGTCCGCGCTTCGCTTCGCGGGCTCGTCGTTTCCCGCAACCATGGTGCGCAGTGCCGACAGCGCCTTGCCATTTGTCAAATCGTCCCATTCAAGCCAACTCGCTTCGGCGCCTTCGACCAGGTTGAGCGCTTCAAGATTTTGAGCGTCCTTCAGGATCTGCCTGATCAGGTTCCGCTTCCTGCCGCTGTCCAAACGCAACATGAGGTGGAAGACAAACAATGCCGACTTGCCACCTTCGGCGACAAGCGTATCCGCCAACAGCGCCACCGTGGCATCGCTGCCGGACACGGCGACCATCCGAACGAGAGACAGATCCGCTCTGTCATCGGCACCGAATTGCCATGCCCCGATGAAATCGGACTCTGTTTTGCCGAAATGCGCCGCAAGATCGACCAGGTAACAGCTTGCGAACAGGTCGACGCGACGACTTTCTTGCGCAGCCGATTTGAGTTTTGCCGGCATGTATGTGGTGCGGCGGCGGATGAAGCCGGATTTGCCTTCTGTGATGAAGGCGGCGAGTTCGGCAACGGGGCCGTCGGCTCCGTCGTTGCCCGGCCGGCCATGCTCGCCCAGCCTTGCCAGCAGCCGGCCCGCCAGCTCCCGCACCTTGCCGGAGCGGTCGGTGGCCAGGCTTTTCAGGAATGGCGCGTCCGTGGGCGTCAGGTTGAAATGCATGAGTTCGATGAGCGCCAGCCGGACTTCAGCCGGCTCGCCCGTCGCCTTGGCTTCCATCAGGCTGCGGGCCGTGGCCGGATCGCGACGGCGCATCTCGGCCAACGCGATACGGCGCGCGGCGGGGTAAAAGTCATCCCAGTTCTGCGCCGTCAGCTGCTCCTGCGGGGCAATCTTCAGCCCCTCGACGCTGGCCTGCCAGTCGATCCACGGCGCATAGATGTCAGGGCTGTTCTGGTCTGATGCCGACGGCATCCAGTCCATCGGATGCAGCACGTAGCCGCGGCTGGCGACGAGCGTCGCGACACGCGACTTGCGCTGCGCATCGGCGGCGTTCTTCAGGGCCGCCCGCAACAGCGGCCGCAACCGCTCCGGCAGCAGCGGCAGGCCAAGCCTCGGCAGCGGCGGGCGCCGCTTCAGCGTCTTCGGCGCCGACGGCCGCAGGCCGACATCGAGCGCCTGCGCCGCGATCGCCAGCAGACGTCGCTCCCGTTCGTCTGGGCTTGCGCCACCCGCGATCTCCTTCCATGCGGTTGGCGCCAGATCGAACGCGGTTCCGCCGGTGATCCAGCAGTCGCGCATCGTCGCCAGGCCGATTAGTTCGAGCTCGTTCATGACAGATCGAGCCTCCCGAAGCCGCTTTGCGCGGCCAGCAGATCGAGCCGCGCGCCGTTCCAAAGCGCTGCCGTGGCCGCGAGGTCGAGGCCAAGCACGGTCTGATCGACGGTCCCGCTAACAGGCAGGGCGATCCCTTGCGGGTCGTGCGCCGCTTGCCACCAGGCGGTGCCGCGCTCATCGAGCAGGATCGCGCCGGCAGGCAGCATCAGCGGGCTATCGGTCGACCAGGGCGCTGCGTCCTGGTGCGCCGCATGCGCCGCGAGCGGGTCCTTGACAGCGTCGAGGCCGAAATCCGGCCAGGCGCCCGACACGACGTCGCCCTTGCGCTCCGCCACCAAGGCCCGCAGTGGCTGGCGCGACGGGTAGAATACCAGGCGGGCGTGGAACCGGTCACCGGGCGTGAACGCCGCCGAGCGGCGGCCGGCCGAAGCCGGAAAGAAATCGAGCAGCAGCGCAAACTGCGGCGTCGGGCTTTTCAGATCGAGCAGCCAGGTCGAATGGCTGACGAGACCGTCGCGGCGGGTCTCGATCTTCTCGCCTACGACCTCCCAATGGCTGTCGACCTGCTTCGCGTCGGGACTGGACAGAACCTGGTCGCGGGTTTCGGACGCCGACACCAGTCGCTTCAGCTCGGGATCGTCGGGCGCCGAGCGCCAGGCTTTGGCCAGCAGCACCAGCTTGCCGAGTTCGCGGATCGCCGCGTCCGGCCGTTCCTCGCTGCGCAGCGCCATTAGCCGGGCCGGGATTTCGTCGATGCGTCCGGCAAGCGCCGTCGCCTTCATGTCGACAAGCCGCGCCGCAATGCGGCGGCAGCGCTCGCTGCTGGCGTCGGCAAAGGCGGAAAGGCCGAGCCGCAGCTGGTCGGCAATCCACTGGTCGAGTTCGTCCAGCGCGCCTGCCACCGCGGTGCGCGTATCTTCCGCCCGCTTGCGCTGCGCCGTCTCGCGGCGCTCCGTCGCGGCGGCGTCATCGACGGTGCTTTCCTCTGCGTGCGAGGCCTCGCCAATGCTCTTGCCAGACGCGCCCCTGCCAGACTTTGCGTCGACCGGCGGGGGCGCACTCTTCCTGCGCCGGCCAAGCCAGTCATTGACCCATTCCGGCGTTGTTTCGGCTGATGTGAAGCTGGCCGGCGCCGTGGCGGCGATCCACATCAGCGCCAGCGTGTGCTTGCAGGGAAATTTTCGCGACGGGCAGGTGCATTTGTAGCCGTGGTCGCCGGTGTCGACGACGGTGCGATAGGGGTTGGATCCCGAGCCCTGGCATTCGCCCCAGATCAGCGCCTGCTGCTCGTTCTTCTCCAGCCGCGGCCAGTTCGAGCGCTTGGTGAGCTTCGAGGCGGCGCTTAGCGACGCCTGATCGGGGGCCAGCGCCTCGATGGTTTTCAGTTCGAATTCCAAGCCGCGCCTCTCGTCACCCCAAATCAATGCCTGGCATCAATATAGGGTGCCGTTTGTGAAGGATTGTTGTGGCCCCGGCAAGACGAAGATAGCGCAGATCAGTACAACGGCGTGGCCATATGCCGGGGCGTCGGCCATTGCGCCGTGATCTCGGGCTGCACCGGGCGCTCGAGATAGGTCGACAGCACGACATAGCTTCGCGTCGAGGTGACGCCGGGCGTTTCGTAGAGACGCGCCAGCAGGCCTTCGAGCGCCCTGGTGTCCTCGGTGCGGACCTTGAGAAGCATGCAGGTGTCGCCGGCCACCGAATGGATTTCCTCGACCTCAGGATATTGGGAGACGGCCATCAGCTCCGGTGTCTTGCCCCAGCCCTTGGTATCGATATGCACGAAGGTGAGCAGCGGCTTCTTCACCGCCTTGGGGTCGATGATCACAGCCGTGCCGCGGATGGCGCCGCTGCGCCGCAGGCGCTTGACCCGCTCATGCGCCGCCGGCGGCGAAAGGCAGACGCGTTCGCCAAGTTCGGCGTAGCTGATCGTCGCATCCTCGACCAGCACGCCTAATATTTTTCGGTCGATTGCGTCGAGCTCGCGGGGAGCTACCTTGTTCTGCAGAACCCCATCTGTTTCTTCGTCCATATCGAAATTCCTTGTTGTCGCGGAATTCAGTTCGGCCATTATGACCCGATGACGAACGCGCATCAAGCTGCAACGCTCCATCAGCCGATCCCGGCGCTGGCCTACCTCCTGACCGGCTGCATCGCCGTCATCGGCTCGAACTCGCTGGTCCTGGGTCCAATTGCTCCGGCAGTCGCCGCATCCTTCGGCACCAGCGTGCCGGCGGTGATGGCCGCGTCGGCTGCCTTCGGTCTCGGCACTTCCGCCAGCGCTTTGTTCCTCGCCCGCTATATCGACGGCGTCGGCGCCCGCCGCATGCTGCAGGGCGCTCTGCTGTTGCTGGCGGTCGGGCTTCTCGCCAGCGCGCTGGCGCCGACGGTGATCATGCTGGTCGCGGCCCAGGCCGTCGCCGGCATCGCCGCCGGCGTCGCCATGCCGGCCATCTATGCCAGTGCAGCGGCAATTGCGCCGCCCGGCCGCGAAAGCGGCACGATCGGCGTCGTGCTGACCGGCTGGACGGTCTCCATGGTGGCCGGCGTGTCGCTGTCGGCCGTGCTTGCCGATCTCGTGCACTGGCGCGCCGTCTTCGCCGCCGTCGCGGTGCTTTCCGCCATTGCGCTTGCTGCCTTGTCGATGACCTCGCTCAGCGACGTCAGGAAGAGCGGCCCGGCACCGTCGCCGTTCGTTGCGCTGGCCATTCCGGGGATCGTGCCGCTGCTCATCGCCTGCACCGCCTTCATGACCGCTTTTTACGGCGTCTACGGCTATCTCGGCGATCATCTGCACCAGGATCTGGGCGAGCCCGTCAGCGCCAATGCGCTGGCCGCGCTCGCCTATGGCGCCGGCTTCGGCGCCGCGGCCTTCCTCGACGGCGTCATCGACCGCATCGGCGCGCGGCGCGTCATGCCCTTCGCCTATCTGCTGGTCGCCGTCGTCTATGTCGCCATCGCGCTCGCAAGCAGCAATTTCGTGCTGATCCTGGCTATGATCGCCATATGGGGCCTTGCCAATCATTTCGGCCTGAACGTGCTGGTGATGCGCCTTACCGCGCTCGATCCGTCGCGCCGTGGCACCATCATGGGCCTGAACAGTTCGGTCACCTACCTCGCCGTCTTCATCGGCACCACCAGCTTCGGGCCGCTTTATTCATCGTTCGGCTTTGCCATCTGCGCGATCGTCGCCGCCGTGCTGATGCTGGTTGCGGCAGCAGCGGGGTCATGGCGGTCGCCTCCGCCCATCAAGCCGTAAAGCTTGCGTCCTCATCCCGTCCTTCGCTAGAGCTTGGCTTGCCATGCGAGCCCCGCCCGGATGAAGACGACGCTTGAAACCACTGCCGACCCCTCGTCAGACGACCTCGCCTTCCTGGCCGAGCGGCTGACGGCGTTCAATGACGGCGATGTCGGCCCCTCCGGCCGCAAGCCGCTCGCGGTCTTCGTTCGTGACGAGCACGGCGCTGTCGTCGCCGGCATTTCGGGATACACCGCCTGGGGCTGGCTCTATGTGCAATGGCTGTGGGTCGACGAACGCCTGCGCGGCCAGCATATGGCCGGCGACATGCTGGACGCTGCCGAGCGCGAAGCAGTCGCCCGGGGCTGCCAGAACACCTGGATCGACACGTTCAATCCGACAGCGGCCAAAGTCTATGAGCGGCAAGGCTACCGGCGTTTCGGCGAGCTGCCTGACTTTCCCATCGGCCGCAGCCGCATCTTCCTGCAGAAGAAGCTCTAACCTGCCAGCCGCCCGCCTTGCATCGGCCGCGGCACGCCGGTGGTGCTGGGAAAGCTGATCGGCAGGCCGCGCAGCACGCGCACGGCAAGGAAGGCAAAGCATTCGGCCTCCACCGCATCGCCTTTCCAGCCCAGTGTCTCGGCCTGCACCACCTCGACGCCGGCACGGCTTGCCAGCATCGCCATCATCGTCGGGTTGCGGCGGCCACCGCCGCTGACCGCCAGCCGCTTCGGCCGGCGCGGCAACAAATCGAGCGCCTTGCCGACGGCCGAAACGGTGAAAGCCGTCAGCGTCGCCGCCCCATCCTCTGCGCTGAGGCCGTCGGCCATGGCGGCGCCGAAGTCGAAACGGTCGAGCGATTTCGGATAGGGCTTGGTCAGATACGGATGCTGCAGCAATTTGGCCAGCCGCACTTCATCGACGGTGCCGGCCGCGCCCAGTGCGCCGTCGCGGTCCATCTCGCCGAGGCCGTTTGCCTTGATGAAATCGTTGAGCGGCGCGTTGGCCGGGCCGGTGTCGAAGGCGACGATGTTGTCCTTGCCGTCCCACCAGGTGACGTTGCCGACACCGCCGAGATTGAGCACAGCGGTGTCGCCGCTGGCGTCGGCTTCCCTCAAAAGCGCCGCGTGATAGGCAGCCGCCAGTGGCGCGCCCTGGCCGCCGGCGCGCACATCGGCCGAGCGGAAATCATAGGCGACCTTGGCGCCCAGGATCGAATGCATCAGCTCGCCGTCGCCCAATTGGCGCGTATCGCCGCGCCGCCCGGGTTGCGGGGCACGATGCAGCACGGTTTGGCCGTGAAAGCCGACCACGCCGATATCGCCCATGGTCAGGCCGTAGCTTTCGACAAGGTCCTTCACCGCCGCCGACTGCGCCCGCGTCAGCGCCTCCTCGGCTTCGGCAAAGATCGCCGGCTCCGGCCCGTCGAAATTCCACACCCGGGCCTGACGCAGCGTCTCCTCCAGCAAGGCACGGATCGCTGCGGGGTAGGGGGCCAGCGTATAGGTGCCGAAATCGGCGATCCGCTCGCCATCGGTCTTGATCAGCGCCACGTCGATATTGCCGTCAAGCACGGTGCCGGTCATCAGGCCGACGGCCCAGATTGGTTCCACGGTCGACTCCCTTGCGACACCGTTTGCGATTCCAACGCAATCACCTGTCGGACGGATTGTCTCGCCAGGCAAGACCCTGGCCGCGGTCGATTGCTCCGAACCTGCCGGCAGAGTTTTTCACCGAACAGCGAAAATCGAGCAACGCCGTTCTTGCCTCTTGCCGTTCAAGACGCCAGCTATGGAACAAGCACATCAATCGCCAGGGAGAAACGGCATGGCATCCGAAGTCGCAGTGATCGCGGGCGCGGGCGCGGGCCTGAGCGGCTCGCTGGCCCGTCTTCTCACCAAGGAAGGCTTCCGCGTGGTGCTGGCCGCCCGCAACACGGCCAAGCTCGCGGCGCTGGTCGGGGAAACCGGCGCACTGGCCGTCGAAACCAACGTCGCCGACCCGGCCTCCGTCGCCGGCCTGTTCGACACCGCCGACAAGCAAGGTCCGCTGGCGCTTGCGGTCTTCAACGCCAGCGGCCGCACGCGCGGCCCGATCGCCGAGGTCGATCCCGATGCGGTCAAACAGGCGCTGCTGGTTGGCGCCTATGGCGGCTTCCTGGTCGGCCAGCAGGCGGCGCGGCGGCTGCTTGCGCGCGGCTCCGGTTCGATTCTTTTCACCGGCGCTTCCGCCAGCATCAAGGGCTTTCCCAACTCCGCCGGCTTTGCCATGCCAAAATTCGGCCTGCGCGGTCTGGCTCAGTCGATGGCGCGCGAACTCTTCCCGAAGAACATCCATGTCGCCCATTTCATTATCGACGGCCAGATCGAGCCGGTCGGGACGAAGCCCGAGCGACCGGACAGCCAGCTGTCGCCCGATGCGATCGCGCAGACCTATCTCGCGACCCATCGCCAGCATCGCAGCGCCTGGAGCTTCGAGGTCGAGCTGCGGCCCTTTGTCGAGACATTCTGACCGGTCCGGCGTGACCGTTCTCGCAATTGCGAAATCTTTGAGAGAATATTCCCGGCTTCGTGTTTGAGAAGAAATGCGGTTCTTTGATCCGGCAAGCAGCATTGCCGATGATGTCGTCAAGGCTTGGTATTCCACCTCGCCGCAATGACTTCAGGATTACGAGGGATCGACAATGTCCGAACGCGGAAACGCTTCCAGTTCTCTTCTTTTTTCAGCCATCAGCCGGCGAGCTGCCCTTGCGGCACTTTTTGCCTCGGCCGTCACGCTTGCCGGTCTGGCTCAGCCGACGCCGTCCTTCGCCGAGGACAAGAAGTCTATCAAGGTCGGCATCATCAGCGGCGAGGATGAGGATGTCTGGCGCGTCGTCGTCGCCCAGGCCGCCGAAAAAGGCCTGACCGTCGAGACCGTGGTGTTCAACGACTACACCCAGCCCAACGAGGCGCTCGAGCGCGGCGAGATCGACGCCAACGCCTTCCAGCACCAGCCCTATCTCGACAACCAGATCAAGACCCAAGGGTACCACATCGTGCGCGTCGGCTACACCGGCGTCTGGCCGATCGGCCTCTACTCCAAGAAATACACCAAGGTTGCCGACCTGCCCGAAGGCGCCGTCATCGGCTTGCCCAACGACCCCTCGAATGAGGGCCGCGCGTTGCGCGTTCTGCAGAACGAAGGCGTGATCAAGCTGAAGGACGGCACCGGCATCCTGGCGACCACCGCCGACATTGCCGAGAACCCTAAGAAGGTCGTCATCAAGGAACTGGACGCCGGCATTGTCGGCCGCTCGGTCGAGGATCTCGACGCGGCTGTCGTCAACACCGACTGGGCGCTGAAGAGCGGTCTCGGCCCGGACAACCGCATCGCCCAGGAGCCAGTGGCCGACAACCCCTACCGCAACTTCATCGCCGTGAAATCCGGCAACGAGAACGAGGCGTGGGTGAAGACGCTGGTCGCGTCCTACCAGAACGAGGCGGTCAAGGCCGAGTTCGACAAGGTCTACAAGGGCACCGGGATCAGCGCCTATTGATTGGCGCCTGGTTGTCAGGAGCAGGCGGCCCGCTGTTGAGCGGGCCGCTGTCGCATTTGTCGAGCGTTGAAACGGACAGTGAGATGAACCAGCACGTCACGGCCGGGGCATCCGGTCCGGTCAATATATCGGCCGGGCAAGAAGATGTCGTACGCCTCGTCGACCTCAAGCGCCGCTTTGGCGCGACGCCTGCGCTCGACGGCGTGTCGCTGACGGTGAAGAAGGGCGAGATCCTAGGCATCATCGGCCGCAGCGGCGCCGGCAAGTCGACGCTGATCCGCTGCCTCAACGGGCTGGAGCGGCCGGACTCCGGCGACGTCTTCATCGAGGGCCGCGAGATCGGCCGGCTCGGCGAGCGTGAATTGCAGCCGTTGCGGCGTCGCATCGGCATGATCTTCCAGCACTTCAATCTGCTGTCGGCCAAGACCGTGGAGGACAATGTCGCGCTGCCGCTGAAGATCGAGGGCCGCCCAAAGGCCGAACGGCTGGCGCGCGCCGCCGAATTGCTCCACCTCGTCGGCCTGTCGGAGAAGGCGAAGGCCTATCCGTCCTCGCTGTCGGGCGGCCAGAAGCAGCGCGTCGGCATCGCCAGGGCGCTGGCCGCGCGGCCGGCGCTGCTGCTGTCCGACGAGGCGACCTCAGCGCTCGATCCGGAGACGACGCGCTCCATCCTGGCCTTGCTGAAAGACATCAACCGGCAGCTCGGCCTGACCATCCTGCTCATCACCCACGAGATGGAGGTGATCCGCTCGATCGCCGACCGCGTCGCGGTGATCGATGCAGGGCGCATCGTCGAGCAAGGCCCGGTGTGGTCGGTCTTTGCCGAGCCGCGTTCCGAAATCACCAGGAGCCTGCTCGGCGGCATCCGCCCGCAACTGCCGGCCGAGATTGCCGGCCGGCTTGCTCCCGGAGGCGGCGCCGAGCTCATCCTCAGGGTCGACGTCGCAGGTGAGGCCGCGCGCGGTCCGCTGCTGTCCGATCTTGCGGTGGCGGTGCCGGGGCCTTTCCGCCTCGTCCATGGTGGCATCGACCATGTCCAGCAGCAGCCGGTCGGCACGCTGTTCCTTGCGGTCGCGGGCAACGATCCGAAACATCTGTCGAAAGTAATCGCATTCCTGAAGGCCCGCGACGCGCGGGTGGAGGTGCTTGGCCATGTCGCCGGTTCTGTTTGAACTTCTGCTGCGTTCGATCTGGGAGACGGTCCTGATGACGGCGGCATCGGGCCTCATCTCGCTCGTCTTCGGGCTGCCGCTCGGCCTGGCATTGATTGCCACCGAGCGCGGCGGCATTGCCGAAAGCCTGTGGGTGAACCGCGCGCTCGGCGCCGTCATCAACGGCTTCCGCTCGGTGCCTTTCATCATCCTTCTGGTGGCGCTGATCCCGGTGACGCGGCTGATCGTCGGCACCTCGATCGGCACCTGGGCGGCGATCGTGCCGTTGTCGATTGCGGCGACGCCCTACTATGCCCGCATCGCCGAAGTGTCGCTGCGCGAGGTCGATCGCGGCCTGATCGAGGCGGCGCGCGCCATGGGCGGCAACCGCTGGACGATCATCCGCGAGGTGCTGGTGCCCGAAGCATTGCCCGGCATCGTCGCCGGTTTCACGGTGACGCTGGTAACGCTGATCGGCGCCTCGGCCATGGCCGGCGCCATCGGTGCCGGCGGGCTTGGCGACCTCGCCGTCCGCTACGGCTACCAGCGTTTTGAGACCAGCGTCATGGTCGCCGTGGTCATTGTGCTGATCATCCTCGTTTGCGGCATCCAGTGGGTCGGTGACCGGCTGGTCGCCAGGCTGGACCGGCGCGGATGAGCGCCACGAACGTTATTTGTCGGCAGGCTGCCAAACGCAGCGCCGGCTTTCTCTATCGGCGCCGAGATTGGATTGCGCGTTGCTTTGATCGGACCGGCCTGCGTGCCACCGTGACAGCGGAACAAGGAGCTTGACCATGCCCAGGATCGTACCCGTGCTTGATCTCGGCCGTCTCGAACAGGGCGCTTCCGAGCGGCGAACGTTTCTCTTCGACCTGCGCACGGCCGCGCGCGATGTCGGCTTCTTCTATTTGACCGGCCACGGCATATCGGCTGCGGATACCGCAGAAGTGCTCGACGCGTCGCGCCGCTTCTTTGCCCTGCCGGAAGCCGACAAACTGGCAATTGAAATGGTCAAGTCCTCGCAGTTCCGCGGCTACACGCGCGCCGGCGGCGAGCTGACCAAAGGCAAGGCCGACTGGCGCGAACAGCTCGACATCGGCGTCGAACGCCCGGCCATCGAACAAGGCCCCGGCGTGCCCGCCTGGACGCGGCTGCAAGGGCCCAACCAGTGGCCGGCCACGCTGCCCGAGCTGAAGCCGGCGCTGCTCGCATGGCAGGCCAAGGCGACCGCGGTGGCGATCCGGCTGCTTAGGGCCTTCGCTTTGTCGCTCGACCAGGCCGAGGACGCCTTCGATCCGATCTACCGGGCCGAGCCCAACCATCGCATGAAGATCGTGCGCTACCCCGGCCGCGACGCCACCGGCGACAACCAGGGCGTCGGTGCGCACAAGGATGGCGGTTTCCTGACGCTTCTGCTGCAGGACGAGAACAAGGGGCTGCAGGTCGAATATGACGGTGCCTGGGTCGACGTCGATCCGCTGCCCGACACGCTGGTGGTCAACATCGGCGAACTGCTCGAACTGGCGTCGAACGGCTATCTCCGGGCGACAGTCCACCGTGTGGTGACACCGCCGGCCGGCGTCGAGCGCGTCTCGGTCCCGTTCTTCTTCAGCGCCCGGCTCGACGCCACGATTCCGCTGCTCGACCTGCCCGAGGATCTGTCGGCCGAGGCGCGCGGGCCGGCCAGCGATCCCGACAATCCACTGTTTCGCAATGTCGGCACCAATGTGCTGAAGAGCCGCCTGCGCTCGCATCCCGACGTGGCGCGCCGGCACTATGCCGATCTTCTGGAAACCGGCGCCTCACCGGCTGAAATCTTTCAAAACGAGATCGAAATTTCCGAATCTCGCGTTGTTTTAGAAAGCCGTTCGTCGCCATCTGCCGCGAATACGCGCATATAGGAATTATCGTTCGGCGGCTTCCTCCCATTCCACCGAGCGGTGTTCCCCTCTGAAGGTTCTTGACCTTCTTTTGGCCGGGCCGCTTTCGCGCCCGGCCTTTTTTATGTCAATAGCTCTTCTTTCTTCCCCACAAGGGGAGAAGGAAGAGGCGCCAGGGGACTTCACCCAAACTTCGGATCAAGGCTGCCCGACTTGTAGCGCTTGGCCATCTCAGCTACCGGCAGCGGCTTGATCTTCTGGGCATTGCCGGCGGTGCCGAACTGCTCGAAGCGCTCCTTGCACAGTTTGCGCATCGCGGCCATGGCCGGCGTCAGGTATTTGCGCGGATCGAACTCGCTCGGGTTTTCGGTCAGCACCTTGCGGATGGCGCCGGTCAGCGCCATGCGGTTGTCGGTGTCGATGTTGATCTTGCGCACGCCGTGCTTGATGCCGCGCTGGATCTCTTCCACCGGCACGCCCCAGGTCGGCTTCATCTGGCCGCCATATTTATTGATGATCTCCTGCAAATCCTCGGGCACCGAGGACGAGCCGTGCATGACCAGATGCATGTTGGGCAGGCGGCGGTGGATTTCCTCGATGACGTTCATCGCCAGCACCGCGCCGTCCGGCTTGCGCGAGAATTTGTAGGCGCCGTGGCTGGTGCCCATGGCGACAGCCAGCGCATCGACATGGGTGTCCTTGACGAATTCGACCGCCTGCACTGGGTCGGTCAAGAGCTGGTCGTGGCTGATGGCGCCTTCGACGCCGTGGCCGTCTTCCTGCTCGCCGCCGCCGCTCTCAAGCGAACCGAGCACACCGATCTCGCCTTCCACCGACACGCCGCCCCAATGCGCCATGTCGACGACGCGCCGGGTGATTCCGGAATTGTAGGCATAGTCGGCCGGCGTCTTGCCGTCCTCTTTCAGCGAGCCGTCCATCATCACCGAGGTGAAGCCGTACTGGATGGCGGTGACGCAGGTGGCTTCGTTGTTGCCATGGTCGAGATGCATGCAGACCGGGATGTCGGGGTGGATTTCGACCAGCGCGTCGATCAGCTTGGCCAGCACCACATCATTGGCGTAGGCGCGGGCGCCGCGGCTTGCCTGCAGGATGACCGGCGACTTGGTCTCCTCGGCCGCCTCCATGATGGCGAGGCCCTGTTCCATATTGTTCATGTTGAAAGCGGGTACGCCGTAGCCGTACTCGGCGGCGTGGTCGAGCAATTGTCTCAGTGTTATGCGAGCCACCCAATAGTCTCCCGTATCTGGTTTCAAGCGCAACGTCGCGGGCCGGCCGATTGCCGGCCTAGATGCTTCTGGCCGGATTTCGCCAGAACCGCAACCGTCAGCGGCCATCGAGGCCGCAATTCTTGTTGCAGGGCTGAAATCCGGTAGCCAGCCGGTGAGGCGCTAATCTCCCCCATTGAGGGGGAGATGGCCGGCAGGCCAGAGGGGGTCGGTTCGACTGGAGCGCTAGCATCATCTGTCGGTGCTGGGAGGTCGCGTCAGGACGCGCCGACCCCCTCTGTCGCCTTTGGCGACATCTCCCCCTCAAGGGGGGAGATTATCCGCGTTCGGGGAACATCGCCTTCAAGCCTTCGCGCGAAGCCTTGGCCACACCGCGCTCGGTGATCAGCCCCGTCACCAGCCGTGCCGGCGTCACATCGAACGCCGGATTGGCCGCCGGCGTCGCTTCGGGCGAAACCCGAACCTGCGCGATCTTGCCGTCCGCCGTCTTGCCCCAGACCAGCGACACCTCGTCACCGGAGCGTTCCTCGATCGGGATTTCGGTAAGGCCATCACCCACCGTCCAGTCGATGGTCGGCGAGGGCAGAGCGACGTAGAAGGGCACCTCATTATCGGAGGCGGCGAGCGCCTTGAGATAGGTGCCGATCTTGTTGCAGACGTCGCCATTGGCCGTGGTGCGGTCGGTGCCCACGATCACCATGTCGACCGCGCCACGCTGCATCAGATGGCCGCCGGCATTGTCGACGATCAGCGTGTGCGGCACGCCGTGGCCGGCCATCTCCCAGGCGGTCAGCTGGGCGCCCTGGTTGCGCGGGCGCGTCTCGTCGACATAGACATGGACCGGAATGCCGGCCTCGACGGCGAGATAGATCGGCGACGTGGCGGTGCCGTAATCGACCGTCGCCAGCCAACCGGCGTTGCAGTGGGTGAGGATGTTGACCGGCTCGCCCGGCTTCTTGCGTGCCGCGATCTCCTTGATGATGGCAAGCCCGTTCTCGCCGATGGCGCGATTGAGATCGACATCCTCGTCGGCGATTTCGGCAGCGCGCTTATAGGCCGCCTCCGCGCGCTGTCCCAATACGATCGGCCTGAGGAACCGCCGCATCTCGTCCAGTGCCCAGCGTAGATTGATCGCAGTCGGCCGCGTCTTGTGCAGCGTCTCCCAGACCGCGTCGAGCGCTTCGTCAGACGGATCGTCCGCCATCTGGATGGCGACGCCGTAGGCCGCGGTGACGCCGATCAGCGGCGCGCCACGAACCCACATGTCACGGATCGCGGTGGCGATGCCGGCAACGCTCCCGATCGTCTCGACCCGGAACTCGTGCGGCAGCCAGCGCTGGTCGATGATCTCGACCGAACGCTGGTCGTCGCTCAGCCAGATGGTGCGGTAGTGGCGCTCGCCGACGTTCAAATCCTGCTCTCCCGTTCGATCAAAGCGGCCAGATTATTGACCTCGTCCATGCCGTGAATCTGGCGCCGGTTGACGGCGATGTGACGGCCGAATTTCAGCGCCTTGGCCTCGCAGGAGGCTCGCAGATCCTCGTCCTCGATGGTCTCGAAATCGGCATTGTGGGCGAGGCCGAGGATGCGCCGGTGCACCTCGATGCCGGCAAAGCCCAAGAGGTCGGTCCAGATCTGGTGCAGCACATGGTCGAGCGCCTGCTCCGAGGCGAGAATGTCGCCCTGATCCTCGAACAGGCTCTTCTGGTAAAGCATGCCGGTGCGCTCGGTGCGCCATAGATGCGAGAACTCGGCGCGGAACACCGTCCAGGTGTCGTTGGTCACCCCGAGCAGATAGGCACGCATGGCGTCACGCTTGCCCTTCTGTTCATGGCCGCGCTGCGAGAAGTAGGACATCCAGAAATTGGCAAGCAGCATGCCTACATCGAAGGCCATCGGACCGTAGAAGGCGAACTCCGGATCGATCATCCGCGTCTCGGTGTCGGTGACCATGATCGAGCCCGAATGCAGGTCGCCATGCAGCAGCGTCTCGGCGTTGGCGGCGAAGATATGCTTCAGCCGCTGCGCTTCGACCTTGAGGTCGCGGTCGGCGCGCAGTTCGGCAACCAGGCCGTCGAGCTGCGGCGAGGTGTGCCGGTTCAGCTTGGCATCGAAATATGGGTCGGAAAACACCAGGTCTTCGGTGATGCCGCAGAGCTCGACATTGTCGGCAAACAGCGCCAGGTCGGCCTTGCGGTCCTTGGTGGGCATGGAGAGATCAGAGCCGCGGAACAAAGTGCGGGCCATGAACAGGCCGATGTCGCGGGCGATATTTGGCAACTCTCGGCCGTCGATCAGGGCACGGCGCAGGATGATGTGCGGCGGCGCCAGATATTCCATGATGATCAGCGCCTGGGCTTCGTCGAAATGGAGGATCGCCGGCACCGAGCCCGGCGCGCGCGCCTCTTGCCGCGTCAGCGCGTGATATTCGAAGAAGGAACGTTTCAAGGGCAGCGGCCAGCTGTCGCCGACGAGGCGAACATAGGGCAGGGCTTGCTTGACGACCGCCGCACCCGAGCCGCCTTCGACGATGAAGACGAGGTTCAGATTGCCGTCGCCGACCTCGCGCACCTTCCAAGGGCCCTTGCCGATTTTGGCGCACAGCGCTTCGTTCGTACCGAGGCGCGTTGCAAGCGTCTCCACCGACAGTGCTTCAAACGGCAATTTCGCAGTCATTCCTCACCCTCCCGCTTGCTCGCTCCAATCATAGTGGAGCGATGGCGGTGAGGCCAAGCTAGGAAGCTGACTGGCAATTGTCAATCGAGTTGACAATTGATGACGTAGCCCATAGCGTCATCGTCAGGGAGGAACGAATGGGCAATGATGCCGTGTTCCGCGTGGACGGGCTGAGGAAATCCTTCGGCCATATCGAGGTGCTTGGCGGCGTCTCGCTCGAATTGCATGCCGGTGAGATCACTGTGCTGATGGGCGCCAACGGCGCCGGCAAGTCCACCCTCGTCAAAATCATCAGCGGCGTCTACGACCATGACGGCGGCATCATGCACCTCGCTGGCGGCAACTTTGCGCCGAACACGCCGGCAGAGGCGATCCGCGCCGGTGTCGTTACCGTGCACCAAAACATCAATGACGGCGTCGTCGCCGAACTCGATGTCGCCACCAACCTGACGCTCGATCGGTTGAGCGGCAAGGGCGCGCCGCTGCTGTTCAACCCCGGCCGGGTGCGCCGCGAAGCCAAAGCGGTGGCCGACCGCATGGGGCTCGCCATCGACCTCAAGGCCCGCATCAGCGACCTGTCGCTGGCCGATCGCCAGATGGTGGCCATCGCGCGCGCCATGGCGCACCAGCCGAAAGTGCTGATCCTCGACGAGCCGACCTCGTCGCTGTCCAGCGCCGAGGCCGACCGGCTGTTCGCCCTGCTCGACCGCTTGCGCGAGCAGGGCGTCGCCATCCTCTACATCTCGCATCGCATGTCGGATATCAGGCGGCTGGCCGACCGCATCGTCTCGATGCGCGATGGCGTCATCTCAGGCGTCTTCGACAGCAAGCCTCTCGACTATGAGGGCGCCGTTAACGCCATGCTCGGCCGCAAGATCCATCTTGACCGGATCGAAGCCAGGAGTTCTGCCAAGCCGATCCTGACCGTCGATGCCTTGCGCATCGCCCCTGGTGCCCGGCCATTCTCGCTGACGCTCGGCGACGGCGAGGTCGTTGCCATCACCGGCCTCGTTGGCGTCGGCAAGACCGCGCTCGCCGAGACGCTGTTCGGCTTGCGCAAACCGCTGTCCGGCACGATGACTTTATATGGCAAGCCCTATGCGCCCGCGTCGACCGGCGAAGCCATCGCCGCCGGCGTGTTTCTGGTCGCCAAGGACCGTGGCGAAAACGGCATCGTCGGCGGCTTCAACATCCAGGAAAACATCAGCCTGCCCTTCCACAAGCGCATGTCGCGCTTTTCAGTTCTCAAACGCGGCCTTGAACGCACTATTGCCCGCCGGCAGATCGAGGATCTCGGCATCGTCTGCCGCTCGGAGAAGGACGACATGACCACTCTGTCGGGCGGCAACCAGCAGAAGGTGATGGTGGCCCGCTGGATGGCGCAGGACGCCCGATTGTTCATTCTCGACGAACCGTTCCAGGGCGTCGATATCTCCGCCAGGCGCGACATCGCCGCCAAGCTGAGGGCCAGCGCCAATGGCCGCGCCACGCTGCTGTTCGTCACCGAACTCGACGAGGCACTGGAGACGGCCGATCGCATATTGGTGATGTCCGAGCAGACCATCGTCGGCGAACACCGCAACGCCGATGTCGATCTCGACCGTCTGCTGGCCGAAGTCGCGGGCGGGCCGTTGCACAGTGCGGCCTGAGCCACGATGATTGAAGAACTGAGGGTTGGAATGGAGTGCACGGGTTTGAGTTGGGTATTGACGGCGGGCGCTGAATGACGCTGCGCGATTACGCTATCCGCTACGGGTTCATCGTGCTTCTGTTCGGGCTGATCGCGTATTTCGCCATCGCCGCCGACGGGTTCGTCTCGCCGCAAAGTGCCGTCTTCATTTTCCAGTCGGTCGCCATCACCGGCGTGCTGGCGCTGGGCGTCACCGCCACACTGGTTGTCGGCGGCTTCGATCTCTCGATCGGCTCGGTCGCCACATCGGCCATGATGGCGGCTGCCTATGTCATGGTGGTGCTGGAGCAGAACGTTGTCGTCGCTGTCCTCATCTGCCTGCTCATCGGCGCCCTTGTCGGCCTCATCAATGGCTGGCTGATCGTCTATATGCGCGTGCCCGATCTGCTGGCGACGCTCGGCATGATGTTCCTGCTCGTCGGCCTCCAGCGCATCCCGACTGAAGGACGCTCCATCGCCACCGGTATGACAATGCCGGACGGCTCGGTCGCCAACGGCAAATTCTCCGACGCCTTCCTGGCGCTCGGCCGCCACCGCTTCGACTTCTTCATCCCGAACCTCATTCCGGTCTCGGTGGTCGTGCTGATCGTGCTCGCCGTGCTGATCTGGTTCTTCCTCGAATACACACGCTTCGGCCGCATGATGTATGCCGTGGGCAGCAATGAACGGGCCGCCGAACTCGCCGGCGCGCCTGTCAAGGCATACAAAATCTGGGCCTACGTCATTTCAGGAGTTTTTGCCTCGATCGGCGGGATTTTGCTGGCCGCACGGCTTGGACGCGGTGACATCGCGTCGGGTAATAATCTGCTGCTCGATGCGGTTGCCGCGGCGCTGATCGGCTACGCGGTGCTCGGCGCCGCCAAGCCGAACGCCTTCGGCACCGCCATCGGCGCGCTGTTCGTCGGCATCCTGCTGCAAGGCCTGACGATGATGAACGCGCCTTACTACACGCAGGATTTCGTCAAGGGCGTGGTTCTCGTCGTCGCCCTTGTCTTTACCTTCGCCCTTTCCGGCCGGGGCAGGAGATAGAATGGCTGCCGGGACAGTTTTGGGTTCAACAAACGGAGGAAAGAACGTGAACATCACAAGAAGACTTTTGGGGAAGGTCGCGCTCGGATTGGCCGGCGCAACAATGCTGATGCAGGTCCCGGCCTTTGCCGCCGACAAGCCGGCGCCGTTCGACAAGCCCGGCGTCAAGATCGCGCTGGTGCGCTATCTCTCGACCGGCGATTTCTTCCAGGCCTATCTCTCGGGCGTCGAGTCCCAGTCCAAGGCGCTCGGCATCGATCTGCGCGTGCTCGACAGCCGCCAGGACGCCGCCCTTCAATCCGACATGGTCGACCAGGCCATCGCACTCGGCGTGCAGGGCATCATCATCCAGCACGGCCTGACGGAATCGATGAAGGACGCCGCCCAGCGCGCGGTCGATGCCGGCATCAAGGTCGTCGCCTTCGACGTCAATGTCGAAAACCCCAAGATCCCGCAGATCGAACAGTCCGACAAGGACCTTGCGCGCCTGGCGCTCGAGCAGGCGGTCAAGGACAATGGCGAGAGCTGGAACGCCGGCTATGTCTATGTCGCTGGCATCGCGCCGCTCGACCGCCGCAACGAGACCTGGGTCGACGTGAAGAAGAAACATGCCGGCATCAAGGAAGTCGCGATGTTCGGCACGCTCGACAACCCGATCGCCAACTCGGTCGCCAACCAGGCGCGCTCGGTGCTGCAGGCGCATCCCGACATCAATGTGATGTTCGCGCCCTATGACGAGTTCGCCAAGGGTGTGAAGATCGCCGTCGACGAGGCGGGGCTGAACAAGAAGATCAAGATCTACTCCGCCGACATCTCTACCTCGGACATCGCGGCCATGCGCGAGACTGACAGCGCCTGGGCCGCCACCGCCGCCACCAACCCTGCCGTCGTCGGCCAGGTCTCGGTGCGCGCGCTGGCGCAGCTGCTCGCCGGTGAAGATCCCGGCCACAACGTCATCGTGCCGCCGACGCTGATCACCCAGAAGGACCTGATCGACAAGGACATCAAGAACATGGAGGACCTGTCGGCCAAGCTGCCGCAATTCGCCCATGCCGATGTCGCCATGCCGGCCTGGATGCCGAACCCGAACGCGAAGTAGGATCGGTCGTCTGATAGATGCGAAGGGCGGCATGGGCCGCTCTTTTCATTTGATCGTAAGCCTGCCGGCCTACAACCAATGGTCTGGATCGCGCATCCCGTGGACAATCGCCACAGCGATAACACCATCGGGCTGCGGCTCGTAGATGATGATATAACGGCCTTCGACGAGCACGCGGGCCGTTGCGCTTAACTCGGGCCGTGCGCAGCCCATCTTGGGGTGCTGCGCCGCCAGCTCCAGTCTTTCGAAAATGCGCATCAACAGTCTGTCTGCTGCCTTTTCATTGTCGGCGGCGGTGGTGTGCCAGATGTCTCGCAAATCCTGCGAAGCGCGCGGTGTGAGCCGATGGCTAGCCACGGGCGCGGCGTTCTGCCTTCAGGCTGCCGATGAACTCGGTGGGGTCGACAGCCACTGGCTTGCCGCTGCCCATCCCGTCGGCATAGGCCCGCTTCAAGTGCTGGAGTTCGAGCGTGCGCAATTCCTCGCGCTGCTCCCATAAGCGCAGGGCGTCGCGGACAATCTCGCTGTTGGAAGCATAACCGCCACCTTCGATAGCGCTTTGCAGGCGAGCTATCTGCTGCGCGGTGAGGGATATGGTGAGGGTGCGCATAGGTTCGTTTTTCATACCCACATTATAATGCATCCAACAAGGTCTAACAATATCTGTTAGGAATCTGCCCCTGCATCATGACCGCCCGACTCGCACCAGCCACCGCGCCGTCCTCGCCATGCAGGCGTGCAGTACCGGAACACCATATTCGATGGCAGGCAGGTCGTGCGGCGCACCCTTGGCGGGGATCGCCAGCATCCGCCCATGCCCGCCCGGCGCCAGGCAAAGCTGCGTCCCATCAGACGGTGTCGCCAGCGCGCCGTCCTTGAAATTGCTCAGCAGCCATTGGCCTTCGCGGGTGACGAAGATGGGAACGGCGTCGTATTTCGCCGGGTCCAGCGCGGCTATGACATTGGTTGCCGAAAGCAGCGACACCTCATGCTCGGCGGAGCGCCCGCCGAACAGCAAGCCGACACGAAGTCTCTTCGCAGCCATCGACAACTCCACCAAGGATCAGGGTCGGAGCTCGCATGCGAAACACAAGGCGCGCCCTAAAGTGGTCGAGCAATAGGCCAAGGATTGGAGTGGATTTTGACCAGTTCGAGCAGTTTTTCAGCACGACCTGCAAAAGCAGTTCTCCGCCTGGAGTCCTTCAGGTGGGAGAGCGGTTCGTCGTTTTGGTGAACGATGAACCGCTCCAGGTCTATGTCTAGCGCAGCGCTGCGGCGATGTTGCCACCGTCGACCGTCGTCACATCGGCGGTGGTGCGTTCGGCCAATGCTTGGTGCAGGAAGGCCTGCGCCACGTCTTCTGCCGTCACCTCCTGTCCGAGCAGATTGCCCGACATGTATTCCTTCTCCGACACGCCGCGCGCGCCGGAACGGCTGGCGATCATGGCGTCGGTCAACAGGCCGGAGCGGATGCGGTCGGCGTTGACCGCATTGGAGCGGATGCCGTGCGCGCCGTAGTCGAGCGCATATTGCCGGGACAGGAATAGCGTCGCCGCCTTCGGCACACCATAGGCGCCGAATTTCGGACCCGGGTTGACCGCCTGCTTGGAGGTGTTGAACAACAACACACCGCCGGTGCCCTGTTCCAGCATGATGCGCACCGCGTTCTGCGCCGCCGACTGGTGGGCGAAGAAGTTGAGCTCGAAACTCTTGCGCAGCAGGGCATCGTCGAGCTCGCCGATGCGGCCTTCCCAGGCGGCACCGGCGTTGGAGACCAGAATGTCGACGCCGCCATAGACAGCGACAGCTTTGTCGAAGGCGGCGCGCAGCTCGGCCGGGTTGGTGATGTCGGCGCCGACGCCGATCGAATTGTTGCCGGCTGCCTTTGCCGCCTCGGCCGCCCTGGCCGCATCGAGATCGACGACGACGGCATGCGCGCCATTGGCGGCGAACAGTTTTGCCGTCGCAGCACCGATCGCGCCGGCGCCGCCAGTGATCAGCACCACCTGGCCGGTCAGCGGCTTCGGCTTGTTGGAGGCGAGCTTGGCCTGCTCAAGCGACCAGTACTCCAGCGGGAAGAGATCGGCCTTCGATAGAGGATGGAAACTGCCGACGGCCTCGGCGCCGCGCACCGCCTCGATCCACATCTCGCCGACATCAGATGCGATCTTCGCATCCTTCAGCGTGCGGCCATGGCCGAACATGCCGAGGCCCGGCACCAGCGTCAGCCGTGGCATCGGGTCGAGCATGGTGCGCTCGACGTCGTCCAGCGCGTCATTGGTTTCGAAATAGGCGCGGTAGTCGTTGGCGAAGGCGTCGACATGGCTCTTGATGACGGCCTTGTAGTCGCCGGCCTTGTCGGCGTCTGGCGCCGGAACCGCCATCGGTCCGGTCTTGATGCGGATCGACAAATCGGGCGTCGACACGCCGCGTCCGGCATAGTCTGCAATGCCGGCCGAGTTGATGAAATCGACGATGGCGTCCGAAGTGCGGAAATCGCTGATCATGCGGTCGAAGCGGCCTTCGCCACGCGCCACCGCGACCGCGCCACGCAGCATCGGCGCGATCGCTGCCGGCGTTGCGAGCTTGGCCGGCAGTGCGGCTTTCGCTGTCTTCGGCTTGCCGTTCTTCGCCACATAGTCTTCGGCCACGTTCACATAATGGATCATGCGGTCATAGGCCTGCTTCGCATCGTCGCCGAAGGTGAAGATGCCATGCTTGTCGAGGATCAGGCCTTCGACGCTGGGGTCGGCGTCGTAGACATCGGCGGCCACCTTGGCGAGGTCGAAGCCCGGCTTGATATAGGGCACGTACCCCATCTTGTCGCCGAACACGGTCTTGATCAGCGGCTTGCTGTCCGGCTGGTCGACGATGGCGAGGATCGCGGTCGAATGCGTGTGGTCGACGAATTTATGCGGCAGGAAGGCGTGCAGCAGCGTCTCGACCGATGGATTGGGGGAGGCGGGGTCGATGAGGTTCGCCCGCTGCAGCGCCACCATGTCCTCGTCGGCGAGGCTGGCCAGCGCACGCGCCTTCAGCAGCGCGCCGAGCTTGACCGCCGGCAGGCCTTGCGGCTCGATCACACCCATGTCCCAGCCGCTGCCCTTGACGCACAGCACATCCCATTCGTCGCCGACGAGATCGGTGGCCTTGGTCTTGCAGGAGGTGTTGCCGCCGCCATGCAGCACCAGCCGCGGCTCGCCGCCGAGCAGCCGGGTGGTGTAGACGCGCAACGCGAGGTCGCGGGCAACGCCCTTTTTCGCATAGTCGGCAACCAGTCTTTCCGCGTCGCCGTCATTCCAAAGGTTCTTCATGTCGCTATGTCCGCTTTGCTGTCTTTGATGTTGCTGTGAACAGGAGTACCGCGACGCCTTGATGACAATGCGCCGGCTGCTGGGATTTCGTTGGTCAGGAAGCCTTTTTTGCCCCCGCACTGGCTCCGGCATGGTCGAGCAGCCGCCGCGCCATGCTGGCGCCGACGACGAGATGCGTGCAGAGCCCGCCGGCGAGCGCGGCGAGCAGCGGTTCGAACTTGCTGTCTTCCTGCACCACCATCAGCCGCTTCTCGATCTGGCGCAGTGACGACAGCGAGGCCGAGATGACGCGGCGGTTGTAGCTGCAGTCGAGCGCCTTGCCGGCGGCATCGATGATCTGGCCGGCAACGACGCCGGCGGCGCCCGCTTCGCGCAACAGCCCCATCTCGCCGGGGCTGAGCGCGCCGCATTTGACGACATGGCTGTCGCCATCGACCGTGCCTACCGAATAGAGCGCCAGATCGCAGTTTGCAATATCGGCCAGTTGTTCGCGGATCACCGGTTCGGCGCGCAGCCCATGCGCCAGCAATTCCGTCGTCAGCACCAGCGGCGCGTAGAAATTGAGGCCCTTGGCGTTGAGCCGCCGGGCGATCTCCATCGTGCACTGGTCGGGACGGTAGGAGTAGGGCGCGCCGAGATTGCCGCAGAGCTGCACAACCGTGACGTCCTGCAGGTCGGCATAGGACATGACGTCGGCGATGGTGTAGACGGTGCGGCCCCAGGCGACGCCGATACGGTCGCCCTTCTTGACCAGTTCGAGAAAGACACTCGCCGCCAGCACCGCAACGTCCGTCGAAGGGTCGACGACATAGGCATTCTCCGGCGCGATCCACACCGCATCAAGCTTGAGCGCGTCCTCGAGCTGGCGTGCCAATACGTCGTCGGTGAACAGCTGCGTCGAGGTCGAGATGTTGACGATGCCGGTCTCGCGCGCCTTGCGCAAATACATGGCGACCGAGGCGCGGGAGATGTTAAGCTGGCTGGCGACCTGGTCCTGGCGCAGGCCATGGGCGTAATAGAGCCAGGCGGCCTTGTGGATAAGCTGTTCTGCCGGTCGGATCGCCATGCCGTCTCCTCGGCTGACATTATTCACGGCTCTCGACAAAAGTCAAACTTGCGTGGGTACATGATACCTCTTTGCCCACTCGAATCTGGACGATCATTGCGCCAAATGTGCCCGGTCGGGAATCGCCGATGGTGACGTGGCGGGAACCTGTGGTTAGAAGTTCTCAGCAAATGAAACTCGGGGAGCACGGGATGGGCAGTCCCTACGATCAGGATCTCGGCAAGAACGCCGCCAACCACCAGCCGCTGACGCCGCTCACATATCTGGAGCGGGCGGCAAGCACCTATCCCGACCATGTTGCCATCATTCATGGTAGCCAGCTCATCACCTATCGTACCTTCTGGCGGCGCTCGCTGAAGCTCGCCTCGGCGCTGTCGAAGCGCGGCATCGGCAAGGGCGATACCGTCACGGTGATGCTGTCGAACACGCCGCCGATGCTGGAGGCGCATTTCGGCGTGCCGATGACCAAAGCGGTGCTGCATTCGCTCAACACAAGGCTCGATGCCGCCGTCATTGCGTTCCAGTTCGACCATGCCGAGACCAAGGTCCTCGTCGTCGACCGCGAATTTTCCGCTGTCGTCAAACAGGCACTGGCACTGGCCAAGGTGAAGCCGCTGGTCATCGACTATGACGATCCCGACTATGCCGCCGATGCACCCTATCCCAAGGGCGAGCGCATCGGCGCGATCGACTATGAGGCGTTCGTCGCCGGCGGTGACCAGGGCTACGCCTGGTCGATGCCCGACGACGAATGGGACGCCATCTCGCTCAACTACACCTCCGGCACGACAGGCAATCCGAAGGGCGTCGTCTACCACCATCGCGGCGCTGCCCTGATGGCTTACACCAACACCATCCATGCCGGCATGGCCAAGCACGCCGTCTATCTGTGGACGCTGCCGATGTTCCACTGCAATGGCTGGTGTTTTCCGTGGACGATGGCGGTCCAGGCCGGCACCCATGTCTGCCTGCGCTGGGTGCGGCCGAAGCCGATCTACGATGCCATCGCCGACCACGGCGTGACGCATCTGTGCGGTGCGCCGGTCGTCATGTCGGTGCTGATCAACGCCAGGGACGAGGACAAGCGGACGTTCCCCCAGACGGTGACCTTCAATACGGCGGCAGCACCTCCGCCGGAAGCGGTGCTGTCGGGCATGGCCGATGCCGGCTTTGCCGTCACCCATCTCTACGGGCTGACCGAGACCTATGGCCCGGCGGTCGTCAACGAATGGCACAGTGCGTGGGACGATCTCGACAAGGGCGAACGCAGCGCCAAAAAGGCCAGGCAGGGCGTGCGCTATGCCGCACTCGAAGGCCTGACCGTGATGGACCCGGGGACGATGCAGAAGACGCCGGCCGACGGCGAGACGATCGGTGAGGTCATGTTTCGCGGCAACATCGTCATGAAGGGCTATCTGAAGAACAGGAAGGCGACCGAAGAGGCCTTTGCCGGCGGCTGGTTCCACTCCGGCGACCTCGGTGTCATGCATCCCGACGGCTACATCCAGCTCAAGGACCGCTCCAAGGACATCATCATCTCCGGCGGCGAGAACATTTCATCGATCGAGGTCGAGGAAGCCCTCTACAAACACCCGTCCGTGGCGTCCTGCGGCGTCGTCGCCAAGGCAGACGACAAATGGGGCGAGGTGCCGGTCGCCTATGTCGAGCTGAAGCCCGGCAAGGCGGCAAGCGAGGCCGAGATCATCGAACACTGCCGCGCGCTGCTCGCCCGCTTCAAGGTGCCGAAGGCGGTGATTTTTGCCGAGATCCCGAAGACATCGACGGGGAAGATCCAGAAGTTTCAGCTGCGGGAAATGGCGAAGGGATCTTAGTTCCAGAGCGCAACGGCACGCGAGGTCGAGTTGGCGCCCACCCCCTCTGTCACCTTCCGTCACCAAATTATACGCGTACGTCGAATTCGCATTGACACTTCCCTCTTTTCGATTTACGACTGACGAAAGTTGAAATTCGTCACTAATAAATCGACAGAGAGCCATGTCCGAAGCCGCCAGCATAATGGCCGACGCCACCCGCCAGGAGAATGTCACCCGCATTCTCGACTGTGCCGAACGCCTGTTCCGGCACTATGGTTACGGCAAGACCAATGTCGCCGACATCGCCCGCGAACTCGGCATGTCGCCGGCCAACATCTACCGTTTCTTCGCCTCCAAGGTCGAAATCCACCAGGCCGTCTGCGGCCGCATGCTCCTCGCCAGCTACAACATGGCCTACGAGATTTCCCGGTTGCCGATCAGCGCCGAGGAGCGGCTGCGCCGCTACGTGCATGCGCAGTACAAGATGACACTGGAAGTCATGCTCGACGACCAGAAGGTCCACGAAATGGTCATCGTGGCGCTCGAGCGCGACTGGGGCGTCATCGACAAGCATATCGACAGCATTCACGACCTGTTTGCCGAGGTCATCCGCGAGGGCATCGAGGCCGGCGAGTTTGCCGACCAGGATCCGGTCATCGCATCGCGCTGCTTCGGCGCCGCCACCGTTATTCTGTGTCACCCCCAAATGGTGGCGCAATGCCTTGCCAAGACCAATCGGGCGATGCCCGACGATCTCATCGATTACGCGATCAAGGCTCTGAAGTAATAGCCGCCGCCCGCCGGGCGCCGGTGTCGACCGTTCATCTCCAGTCGGGAGCACGAAAGTGTCTTTGTCCAGTTCCATCATCCGCAAGCTGCCGGTCGCCGGCCTGATCGTCGCCACGCTCGGGCTCGCCGCCTGCAGCCAGGAGAAGACCGAGGTCCAGGACATCATCCGTCCGGTCAAGGTGGTCGAGATCGGCCAGGCCGAAAAGAGTCGCGAACTCACCTATTCCGGCTCGGTGCGAGCCCGTACCGAAATGAACCTCGGCTTTCGCATCTCGGGCAAGGTCACTGAGCGCCTGGTCGACATCGGCCAGCATGTGACGACAGGCGATGTGCTAGCCCGTATCGATCCCACGGACTATGAGCTGTCGGTCAAGAGCGCCAAGGCCAGCCTCGACGCCGCCGAGCGGCAGGTCGAGACGGTCGATCTGTCCCGCAAGCGCGCCGAACAGCTTTTTGCCAAGAACTTCACCTCCAAGTCGCAACTCGAACAGGCGACGCTGAGCTACAACCAGGCGGTAGCGACGCGCGATGCCGCCCGCTCTACCCTTGCCCAGGCGCAGAACCAGGTCGTCTACACCGATCTCAAGGCGAGCGAGAACGGCATCGTCACGGCGGTCTCGGCCGATGTCGGCCAGGTGGTCGGCGCCGGAACGCCTGTGATGACCGTTGCCGTCGACGGCGAAAAGGAAGTGCTGATCGCGGTTCCCGAAATGGACATCGCCGCCTTCAAGCCGGGAAAGGAAGTCAAGGCCAGCTTCTGGTCCGATGACGCGCTGGCGCTCTCCGGCAAAGTGCGTGAAGTCGCCGGCAGCGCCGACCAGCAGTCGCGCACCTTTGCCGTCCGCGTCTCGCTGCCCGACGACCCGCGCGTGCTGCTCGGCATGACCGCCAACATCGAGGCCTCGGTGGCCAAGAAGCAGGAGATGGTGTCGATCCCGCTCAGCGCGCTTGCGGAAAAGGATGGTCGCAAGATTGTCTGGACCGTCGACCGCGCCGGCGAGACGGTGCACGAGCGCCTGGTCAAGGTTGCGGAGTTCACCGCCGACGGCGTCAGCGTCGCCGACGGGCTCAAGCCGGGGGATGTCGTCGTTGCCGCCGGCACCCAGTTCATGACCGAGAATCTCAAGGTCAAGCTGACCGGCGATGCGGTCCAGGCCGCCTCTGCGGAAGGCGATGCCGCAAAGGCCCTGCGCTGACCGCAGGCATGAAGCCGGCTTGATCGTCGCTTCGGCGAAAGGGCTGGGCAAGCGAATTCAGGGTTTCCGGGCGGCGAGCGCCCGATGGTCGAGACGCCAAGATCGAGTTCCCCCGCATCGATCCGCGCGTCCCACCGCGATGAGTGTCTCTCCGCTCGGAAAGCCTCGCCGCCCGGAAGCCAGCATCGGAATATCCTAGCTGCATGCAAAGCGCATGCGCGCACGATCAACGAATTGGACTGACGCCGATGACCACCACCGACAGCACTGAAAAGCAGCCTTTCAATCTTTCGCGCTGGGCCATCGGCCATCCCTCGATCGCGCGCTTCCTGTTCGGTCTGATCATCATTGCCGGCGCGCTCGGCCTGATGCGCATGGGCCAGAAGGAAGACCCCGATTTCACTTTCCGCGTCATGGTCGTCCAGGCGATCTGGCCGGGCTCCTCGATCCAGGAGATGGAAGACCAGGTCGTCAACAAGATCGAGCGCAAGCTGCAGGAAACGCCGCACCTCGACTTCGTCCGTTCCTACACCCGCGCCGGCAGCGCCATCATCACCGTCCAGATCAAGGGCGACACCAATGCAGAGGAGGTGAAGGACGCCTTCTACCAGGTGCGCAAGAAGGTTGGCGACATCTCCGGCGACCTGCCGCAAGGCCTGCTCGGGCCCTATTTCAACGACGAGTTCGGCGACACTTTCATCACCCTGCACTCGATCGGCGGCGACGGCTACAGCTATCCGGAGCTGAAGAAATTCGCCACCCAGGCTCGCGACATGCTGCTGACGACGCCGGGCGTCGAGAAGGCCGTCATCATCGGCGACCAGCCGGAGAAGCTTTATATCGACGTCTCGTCCAAGGCCCTGGCCGAACGCGACCTGACGCTGACCGACCTGCAGAACGCCATCAAGGGCCAGAACAATGTCGATCCGGCGGGCTCCGTCGACACCGGGCTGCGCTCGGTGCGCATCTCGGTCGAGGGCGATGTCACCAGGGCTGCCGACATCAGGGAATTGCGCCTGCGCGCCGGTGGTCAGGTGACACGTCTTGGCGATATTGCCACCGTGAGTTCCGGTCTCGAAGATCCCTATCAGCGCAAGTACCGCTTCAACGGCCACGAAAGCGTCCAGGTCGGCGTCGTCATGGCCAAGGGTTTTAACGTCAGGGACGTCGGCACGGATGTCGAGGCGACCTACAAGCGCTTTGAGGAAGCGCTGCCCTACGGCGTTGCGGTCGACCAGATTTCCAACCAGCCCGAGGTTGTCAAGGACGCCGTCAACGAGTTCATGGAGGCGCTCGGCGAGGCGCTGCTGATCGTGCTTGCTGTCTCGCTGCTGTCGATCGGCTGGCGTTCCGGCCTGGTCATCGCCATTGCCATTCCGCTGGTGCTGGCCGCCACCTTCGCCATCATGTACGAGCTCGGCATCGATCTGCAGCGCATTTCGCTCGGCGCCCTGATCATCGCGCTCGGGCTGTTGGTCGACGACGCCATGATCGTCGTCGAGATGATGGAGCGCAAGCTGGAAGAGGGGCTGGTCAAGATCGAGGCGGCGAGCTTCGCCTATTCCTCGACCGCCTTCCCGATGCTGAGCGGCACGCTGATCACCATCGCCGGCTTCATCCCGGTCGGCTTCGCCGCCTCGACCGCCGGCGAATATGTACGCACGCTGTTCTATGTCGTCGGGATCGCGCTGGTCGTGTCGTGGTTCGTCGCCGTCTATTTCACGCCGTGGCTGGGCTACATGATCCTCAAGCAGCGCAAGCATGCCGGCAACCATCATGACGCCTTCGACACCGGCTTCTACCGGCGGCTGCGCGCCACGGTCGGCTGGGCGGTGCGCCACCGCATCATCGTTCTGGCGATGACGCTGGTCACCTTCGCCACCAGCCTGTGGGCGTTCCAGTTCATCCCACAAAACTTCTTCCCGCAATCCTCGCGGCCGGAAATCCTCGTCGATCTCTGGTTGCCTGAGGGAACCTCGATCAAGGAAGTCGAGACGCAGGCCAAAGCGTTGGAAGCACGGATGATGGACGACAAGGACAAGCGCTTCATCGCCACCTATATCGGCGAAGGCGCGCCGCGCTTCTTCCTGCCGCTCGACCAGCAATTGCGCAATCCGAACTATGCGCAGCTTCTGGTGATGGCCAATGACGAGCCGGCACGTGAGCGGCTGATCCTCAAGCTGCGCTCAGTCCTGGCGCAGGATTTCCCTTCGATCCGCTCCAAGGTCGACCGTCTGTTCCTCGGCCCGCCGACCGGCTGGCCGGTGCAGATGCGCATCATGGGTCCGGACCGCCAGGAGGTGCGCCGCATCGCCGACCAGGTGAAGGCGAAATTCGCCGAAAATCCGCTCCTCGGCGCCGTCCATGACGACTGGCTGGAGCCGGTACCGGCGATGAAGCTGGTCATCGACCAGGACCGCGCCCGTGCGCTTGGCGTCACCTCGCAGCGCATCCGCCAGATGCTGCAGGCAGCGATGTCCGGCGCGCCGCTCGATGACTTCCGTGATGGTGAGGAGACGGTTTCCATCGTCGCCCGCGAACCGGACGCCAGCCGCAGCCTGCTGTCCTCGGTCGACTCGGTCTATATCCCGACCGATTTCGGCGGCTTCGTGCCGCTGTCGCAGGTGGCCAAGGTGGTGCCGGTGCTCGAGCAGGGCGTCGAATGGCGGCGCGACCGCCTGCCGACCATCTCGGTGCGCGCCACGCTGCCGGATGGCGTGCAGTCGAACGACGTCGTCACCAAGCTCTACAATGATATGCAGGGCATGCGCGCCGGCCTGGCGCCCGGCTACAAGATCGAGATCCAGGGCGGTGCGGAAGATTCCGCCGAAAGCCAGGCCTCGATTGCCGCCAAGGCGCCGATCATGCTGGCCGTCATCGTCGTGCTCCTGATGATCCAGCTGCAGCATTTCGGCAAGGCGATGCTCGTGCTCGCCACCGGTCCGCTCGGCATCATCGGTGCGGCGGCGGCTCTGTTGATCAGCGGCGCGCCGTTCGGCTTCGTCGCCATCCTCGGTGTCATCGCGCTGCTCGGCATCATCATGCGCAACTCGATCATCCTGGTCGACCAGATCGATCAGGACATCGCCAGGGGGATGGACCGATCGGAGGCCATCATCGGCTCGGCCGTGCGCCGTTTCCGGCCAATCGTGCTGACGGCGATGACGGCGGTGCTGGCGCTGATCCCAATCTCGCGTGCGGTGTTCTGGGGACCGCTCGCCTACGCCATGATGGGCGGCATCCTCGTCGCCACCGTACTCACCATCCTGGTGCTGCCGGCAGGCTACGCGCTGTTCTTCGGCCGCGAGCCGAAGAAAGGCAGGAAGCCGGCTGATGAGGCGGTGCAGGACAATGACAGGCCGCCACTGGCGCTGGCCGCCGAGTAGGCGCTGCTGGGGCACAGGATCTTCCTTGGAAAATGCTGGAACGCCGTACGCTTGACGTGCGGCGTTCTGGCTTTCGCCTTGCCGGTGGCACCGAGCACCCAGGCAAGTATCTCAACACCAGGCGGGTTCATCAAAATAGGTTGAACGGCCACCTGTATGAAAATGCTTCGCGGCGCCGGTTTTGCAAAACAGAATTCCTTTCCAGGACGGCAAAGCCGTCCGATCCTGCTTACATATCGGAGCGGCAACGCTCATTCGCATCAGGTGATCATCCCATGGTAGACAATAAGCAATTGCGGCTCGGCGCCTTCATGCGTCCGGTCAGTCTTCACACCGGGGCCTGGCGCTATCCCGGCTCATATCCCGATGCCAACTTCAACTTCGCCCATCTGAAGCGCTTCGCGCAGACGCTTGAGGCGGCGAAGTTCGACGCCTTCTTCATGGCCGACCATCTGGCCGTTCTCAACATGCCGATCGAGGCGCTACGGCGCAGCCACACGGTGACCTCGTTCGAGCCGTTCACGCTGCTGTCGGCGCTCGCCGCCGTCACTGATCATATCGGCCTTGTCGCCACCGCATCGACGACCTTCGACGCGCCCTATCACATTGCCCGCCGCTTCGCCTCGCTCGACCATATCAGCGGCGGCCGCGCCGGCTGGAACATCGTCACCACATCCAATCCCGACGCCGCGCTGAACTTCGGCCTCGACGAGCATGTCGAGCACGACGAGCGCTATCACAATGCGCGGGAATTCTACGATGTGGTGACCGGCCTCTGGGACAGCTTTGCCGACGACGCCTTCATCCGCGACGCCGAGAGCGGGCTCTATTTCGATCCCGCGAAGCTGCATGTGCTCGACCATAAGGGTGAGCATCTCTCGGTGCGCGGCCCGCTCAACATTGCGCGGCCGGTGCAGGGCTGGCCGGTCATCGTCCAGGCCGGCGCATCTGAGGCCGGGCGGCAGCTGGCAGCCGAAACGGCGGAGGTGATCTTCGCCGCCCATTCCGATCTGGCGTCCGGGCAGCGCTTCTTTGCCGATGTCAAAAGCCGGGCCGAGAAGCTCGGCCGTTCGCGCGACGACATCAAGATCCTGCCCGGCGCCTTCGTCATCGTCGGCGACAGTGTCGAGGAAGCACAGGCCAAACGCGCCAAGCTCGACAGCCTGGTCTATTACGAGAGCGGCATTGCCTCGCTGTCGATCGCGCTCGGCCATGACGCGTCGGCCTTCGACCCCGACGCGCCCTTGCCCGAAATCCCCGAAACCAATGCCTCGAAGAGCGGCCGCGAGCGCGTCATCGAGCTGGCGCGCCGGGAGAATTTGACCGTCCGCCAGCTGGCGCAGCGGCTCGGCGGCTATTCCGGCCTTGCCTTCGTCGGCACGCCTAAAACCATCGCCGACGCGATGGAGGAATGGTTGCTTGCCGAGGGGTCAGACGGCTTCAACGTCATGTTCCCCTATCTGCCAGCCGGGTTGGACGACTTCGCCGAGAAGGTGGTGCCCGAGCTGCAGCGGCGAAAGCTCTTCCGGCGCGAGTATGAGGGCACGACCTTGCGCGAGAATCTCGGCCTGAAGCGTCCGCCGAACCGGTTCTTCGAAGGCTCCGAAGCGGTCATCCGCAAGGCCGGCTGACGTCTGCCACAAAAAGAAACGGGCGCGCCGAAGCGCGCCCATTCTTTTCAAGCCATCACTTTCAGATGACGAAGTACCAGTTGGCGAGCAGCATCACCACCAGGCCGGCGACCAGCGTCAGGTAGGGCAGCATGCCTGCCTTTTTGACCGAGAGGTCTGCGCCCGCCATGCCGAGGTCGGCCAGCATGTGGTCGGGGAACTTGCCCTTGTCTTGGACGTAGTGCCGGTAGCAGAACACCGGGATGATCAAGGCGGCTGTGATCAGGCCGGCCCAGAGCGCCATCGGGTTCCACACCTTGGCGCCGGCGCCCATGAAGATGGCGTTTACATAGGCGAAGATGGCGCCGAGACCGAGCAGCCAGCTCGGCGCCTTCCAAGGCCGGTTGATGTGGCCGTTGTCGATGCGGTGGATCCAGCCGGCATTGAGGTTGAGGAAGTTGAAGATGATGTAGCCGCAGTTCGACACGGCGAGGATGAAGAAGAAGCTCGTCGCGTCGGCCGAGGCGATGGCCAGCACGATCAGGTTGAAGACGAGATCGGTCCACATGGCGCGCGTCGGCGCGCCATGCTCGTTGACGTGGCTGAGATAGCGCGGCAGCCAGCCATCGACCGAGCCCTGGTAGAGCGTGCGCGACGAGCCGGCCATTGCCGTCATGATGCACAGCACCAGCGCCAGGATCATCAGCATCACCAAGAGGCTGTGGATCAATGCGCCACCCCCGACCATGCCGGCCAGTGCATCGGCGACACCCGAGCCGTCGACGATCGGCGTCGCCAGCATGCCGTTGAGGCCCAGCACGCCCTGGAAGGTGAAGGGCACCAGGATGAACAGAAGCATGCAGAGCAGGCCGGAATAGAAAATCGCCTTGAACGTGTCGGTGCCCGGGTTCTTGAACTCCGATGTGTAGCAGACGGCGGTCTCAAAACCATAGGTCGACCATGCGGCGATGAACATGCCGCCCAGCACCAGCGTCCAGCCGGCAATGTTCCACGAGCCGGGCTCCGGCGCGTAAGCCGCCGCCAGCGGCACCAGCGGCGAAAAGTTCGCCCAGTTGATCTGGCCGGTGACGATCGGCACGACACCGACGATCAGCATCGGGATGATGACCAGGAGGCCGATATACTTCTGCACATTGGCGGTGCCGAGAATGCCGCGATGCTGGATCGAGAAGATGATCAGCATCAGCACCGCGCCGATGAAGAAAGTGGCATTGAGGGTGAAGGAGACAGGACCTAGCGTGTGGCTGAACAGCGTCCAGTTGCGGATCGCCGGCGTGGCCGCCGCGGTCACCGCGGCGATGGCGTCGGCAGGCACCGTTCCGGCATGCGCCGCGATATAGGCGACGACGTCCGGCGACGCCTCGGTGAACAGCGGCACCGGCGCCAGCGCGTTGAGAATATAGGCGGCGGCGATCGAGCAGCCCAGCGACAGCACCGGCGACCAGGCGAACCAGTTGCACCACACCGACAGCGGCGCGATGAACTTGGAATAACGCAGCCAGGCGGTGGCGCCGTAGATCGAGGCGCCGCCCGACTTGTTCGGGAACAGGCCGGCGATCTCGGCATAGGTGAAGGATTGCAGGAAGCCCATGATCATGGAAGCGATCCAGATCCCGAAGGCCAGCGTTCCCGTCGTTCCGGCAATGCCGCCGATCGAAAACAGGACAAGGGCAGGAACGCCGCTCGCCACCCAGAAGGCGCCGCGCCAGTCGATGTTGCGGAGCAGCTTGCCTTCAGCGGGCTGCTCCAGGGCAGTGGTAATCGTGCTCATCTGTCTGAATTCCCCATTTTGTGTTCCCGGCCGGTGATGCCTCGGCTTCGCGAAGCTTGTTCCCCGGTACATGACCGCACGACTCCAGTGTTTCCACTCAGTCGTATTTTTTTCTTAACAGTGAAGATTGATCCGGCGCGCTTTCACGTCAAGTGATTTGTGGCGTCGTGCACATCACGGTTGCGAAACGCTCGCTTTGTCCTTCTCCCCTTGTGGGGTGAGAAGCGGTCCGCGGTAGCGGACGGAAAGCCAATTGCTTTCGAGCTTCGAACGCCCTGAGCCTGCGAAGGGCCGGGGGTACAACCCTCAGGATCGCGGCCTGGTCTTTTGCGGATCGTAGTGGGCGAAGGCCACGACGCGCGCCGGCAGCCGTTTGGCGTGGCCGTCGAGTTTGCCGATCTCGACCTCTGTGCCGGTGGCCGCATGGGTGACGTCAAGCCTCGCCAGAGCGATGTTCTTGTTCAGCACCGGCGAGCGCATGCCCGAGGTGACGACGCCGATCTGGGCGCGGCCGATATGGACACAGTCGCCATGGCCGACCGCAACATTGCTGTCGATGTCGAGGCCGACGAGCTTGTGCTGCGGATGTTCCTTGCGCCTTATCAGCGCCTCGCGGCCTATAAAATCGTCGGTCTTGGTCTTCAACGGCACGGTGAGACCAATGCCCGCCTCGAACGGGTCGGTCTGGTCGGAGAATTCGTAACCGGCGAAGATCAGCCCGGCTTCGATGCGCACCATGTCGAGCGCCTGAAGGCCCATCGGCTTCAGCCCGTGCGGCTGGCCGGCCTCCCAGATGGCATCGAACACTTTTTCGGCGTTGCGTGGGTGGCACCAGATTTCGTAGCCGAGCTCGCCGGTATAACCGGTGCGCGACACCACGACCGGAATGCCATTGCCGCCGCCGATGCGCGCGACAGCGAAGCGGAACCATTCGAGTTCGTCGATCGACGGTTGCAGCGGCGAGGTCCAGACCACCTCTCGCAAAATGTCACGGCTCTTCGGCCCTTGGACAGCGACATTGTGCATCTGGTCGGTGGACGAGCGCACCAGCACGTTGAGGCCAAGCTTCTTTGCCGTCTCGCGCAGCCATTCGCCAGACAGGTCATCGCCGCCGACCCAGCGGAAATTGTCCTTGCCGAGCCGCAGCAGCGTGCCGTCGTCGATCATGCCGCCATGCTCGTAGCACATGGCGGAATAGACGACCTGGCCGACGCCGAGCTTCTTGACGTCGCGGGTCAGCGTGTATTGCAGCAGCGCTTCGGAATCGGGACCGGTGACCTCGAACTTGCGCAGCGGCGACAGGTCCATGATCACGGCATCCTGTCGGCAGGCCCAGTACTCGGCGATCGGCCCCTCTTTGGCGAAAGAATTGGCCAGCCAATAACCCCGGTATTCCACGAAGTTGCGGGTGTGCTTGGCGAAGCTTGAATGGAAGGCGGTCTCGCGGGTCATTTTCGGTTCCGAATCGGGCGTCATGCGTCTGGCGATCGCTCGCGAGAATTTGTGTTGGCCGGAATAGGTTCGCACATGGATGTCGGTGAGATCCCAGCCATTGGCCGGCGTCGTGTCGTCGGGGCAGGCGGAGGAGACGCAGACGATGTCGGTGAGCGCCCTGAGCAGGACATAGTCGCCGGCGCGCGACCACGGCTCATCCGACACCATCACGCCATGGGCGTCGATCTCCGTGTTGAAGAAGAAGTTGATCGCCATCCAGCCGGCGCGGGGCGTCACGCCCTTGTCGGCCAGCGCGCGATTGAAGTTCTCCGAGCAGTTGGTGTGGCCGGGATAGCCGATGTCATCGTAATATTTGGCGGCACACGCCAGCGCGAATGCGTCGTGTCGCCCGCATGTGTCCTGGATAACCTCGACCAGCGGCTCCATGTCCTGGTCGTAATATTTCGAATGCAGGCCCGGCATCGGGTAGCTCGATCCCATCAGCGTGCGCGTGGTCGTTACGTCGAGCGGATGGTCCAGCCCCTTGTCCAGCTTGCGCGCCGAGAAGCACTGGAAATCGGTGCACTGGCGGCCGTCGACATCGATGATCTGCAGGTAGTCGCCCGCCTTGACGAAATAGGATTCGGCTGTCGCCGCATGGACGCGCAGATCGAGCACCGGATCGGCAAGCGGATCGGCCAGCTGCGACTTTGTCTTCAGGCGCACGGTGGCGCGGCGCACCATGACGGTGAGCGGCGTTGCCGTATCATGGCTGTCGACGAGCATCGGCCCGCCGGGTGCGGCAATCAGCATCGCGCCGTCGCGCCTGACCGTGAATGCCTGCTCGGTGCCGGCAGGCGTTGCGCCGCCGAACACACGCACCGCCTTGGGCTCGTCGAGCTGCACCTGGCGGCGCTCAAGGCCACGACGGACGGAAGCCAGGCTGTCATCGCCCTCGGCCAGAAGCGCCTTGATCCCGGCGGCATTGCTGTTGGACTTTTCGCCGAGGATGGAAGGATCGGTGGCGCCGGTCCTGTCCCAGGCCAGCAACTCGCAAGCCTGCCCGCCCTCGACATTGCGCACGGTGAACGTATCGCCGGCCTCGACCTCGATCAGCACCGCGCCATTCCCCAGGATAGTATGGCGCTCCATGCCCGGCGGCAGCGCGATCTGGCCGGGCCTCAGGATGAGGCTCGGCCGCGGCGGTCCGGCTGCGACAGAGGGGTAGGGCGACTGGCTCATCTCAGCCTTGCGGTTCGAGAAACAAGTTTGCCTGTGTGTAAAATTATTTTAGCAGCAAGAATAGCAGCGCGGTTGGGTTTGGCAAGGTGGAGGGTGGCGTTCTCGCCGCGGTCGCTAAGGCCGAACCTTGCCGATCAGCCCTATCTTCCGAACGTCAGCGCTGCCCCTCATCTGGCTGCCGCCATCTTCTCCTCGTAAACGGGGCGAAGGACGCTGTCGTCGCCGGCTTCGCCAATCGCCAACGTTGCAGGACGAGCGCCGAGGCTGCGACCAGCTTCTTTCTCCCCGTCACTATACGGGGAGAAATGCCCGGCAGGGCAATGAGGGGCGGCGCCAACATCTGAAACTATCGAGCTAAAGCTCCTCGGAATGCCCGATAGCCACACCATACTCCGCAGCCGAATCCAACATCGTGTGCCACAGACTTTCGGCAAACGTCGCAAACACCAGGAGGTTGAACACCGCCTGCCCATCCGCCTTGTCACCACCACGCCAGAGCGTGACGCTGGTGTGATCCATCGAGGTCGCGGCAGCAGCGCCAACCGGAAACGCATCGGGATGCAAATCAATCGACGACAGTTTCGCCAGCATGGCGCGCGCCTTGAGGCCGCAGATGCTGATCAGCACGCGTGCATGCGATTGGTCGGATAGCGAAGCGGAAGATGCAAAGGTCTGAGCGAGCACCTCAGTCCTGCCACCCTTCGACAGGACAAAAAACTGATCCGGTCCCGACCAGATCAGCGTCGCATCAGCGGTGCCAACTGCCTTCGGCGTTTCCGGAGCCGCGACGCCGAAACGAGCGTTCGTGGCCTCGGCCAAATCACCCGCCTTGCCGCGCCGTGCCATCACCTGGACGAGGTCGAAATTGCGGATCTCGGTCAGCGACACACCGGCATCGCCTTGCGGGCCGCAAGCGCCAGGAGCGAGCGCGCGCTCGAGCGAGCTGCGAACATCCCAGAAAAAGTCAGCCACGCTGGCGCCCTCCATCGGGATCGTAGAAGACGGGATTGCAGAGTTCGATATCGTAGTCTTCACCGCGCAGCGGATCATGCGCGTGGACGATCTCGCCGATGCGTTCGCGGCCGCGCTCGACAAGGCCGAGACCGATCCACTGGTCGAGCGTCGGCGAGAAGCAGACCGAGGTGACGTAGCCCAGGTCGTTATCAGGCCCGGGCGTCTGGCCCTTCGGGATGATGTGCGCGCCGGAGCGCAGGCGGCGCGCCTTGTCGACCGGCTTGATGCCGACCACGACCTGCCGGTCCGGCGCCACCAGCGCCTCGCGGCCGGCCATGACGCGACCGATGAAATCCTTCTTGGTCGACATCATCTTGCCGAGGCCGAGATCGGCGGCGGTCGTCGTGCCGCTCAGTTCCGGTCCGGCGACATGGCCCTTTTCAACGCGCATGACGCCGAGGGCTTCTGTGCCATACGGCGTCACGCCGAACGGTTTTCCCGCCAGCATCAAATTGCGTGCCATCGCTTCACCGTAACGCGCCGGCACCGAAATCTCGAACGCCATCTCGCCGGAGAAGGAGATGCGGAACAGCCGCGCCTTGATGCCGCCGCGCAAAGCGACTTCGCGCACGCCCATGAATGGAAAACCTTCGTTCGAAAGGTCCTCGGCAGGGTCGACGATTTCCTTCAACAGGTCTCGCGTCCTTGGCCCGGCAATCGAGAATTGCGCCCACTGGTCGGAGACCGAGGTCAGTTGCACGTCGAGTTCGGGGAATAGCACCTGCCGGCAGAATTCGAGATGCTGCATCACCAGCCCGGCCTTCGCCGTGGTCGTGGTGAGGAAATAATGGTCATCGGCCAGCCGCGAGGTCGTGCCGTCATCATAGACGAGGCCGTCCTCGCGCAGCATCAGCCCGTAGCGGGCTTTTCCCACGGCAAGGTTTGAGAAGGTGTTGATGTAGACGCGGTCGAGGAAGGCGCCGGCATCGGGGCCGTGCACATCGATCTTGCCCAGCGTCGACACATCGCAGAAGCCGACGCCGCCGCGCACCGCCTTGACCTCGCGGGTGACCGATTCCAGCCAGTCTTTCTCGCCGGCGCGCGGATACCATTGCGCGCGCTTCCACAGGCCGGTGTCGACAAAAATCGCGCCTTGTTCGGCCGCCCAGTGATGCGACGGCGTCAGCCGCGTCGCATGGAAATTTTCGTCGCGATGGTGGCCGGCAAAAGCGCCGATGGCGACCGGCACGTAGGGCGGGCGATAGATGGTCGTGCCCGTCTCGTGAATGGATTTGCCCGTTACCGCCGCCATGATGGCGAGGCCGGCGACGTTGGACGTCTTGCCCTGGTCGGTCGCCATGCCGAGCGTGGTGTAGCGCTTCAGGTGCTCGACCGATTCAAAACCCTCGCGCTGCGCCAGCTCGATGTCGGACGCGGTGACATCATGCTGCTGGTCGACGAAAGCCTTGCCTTTGCCAGCGACATGCCAGAGCGGGGTCAGCGAGAACGCCTCGTCGTCGGCGACCGGTGCCGATCCCGCATTGCCGATCCGGCTGGCGTCATGCGCCGCTGCGGCGCCGGCCTCGAAACCTGCGCGCAGGCAGGCGCCTAGCCCGAAGTCGCCATTAGCCGCACCTGCGGCGACCATACCGGGCGGCGCGCCGTCCGGCACGAAGGCGGCGATGTCGTCTCGCCATTTCGGCCGGCCGCGATGGTAAGAGGCGAGCCCGACCGCCGGATTCCAGCCGCCGGAAACGGCAAGCCCGTCGGCCTCGACCTCGGCGCGCGCGCCGCCGGTCAGCGACACCGCTATTTTTCTTACGCCGTCCTTGCCGCCGTCGACGCCGCTGACCGAACCATGCAGCACGGTGAAGCCGTTCCTGGAAGCGAGAGAACGATGGGCAGGCGAGACGTCAGGCCGCGCGTCGATCACCGCCGCGATCTGCAGCCCGGCGCCGAGTGCCGTCTCGACCGTGCGCCAGCCATCCTCATTGTTGGTGAACAGCGCGATCCGCTTTGCCGGCGTCGCCGCATAACGTGTGACGTAGGTGCGGATGGCGGACGCCATCATCACGCCGGGCGTGTCATTGCCGGCAAAGACGATGGGACGCTCAATCGCGCCGGCGGCGACGACGCAGCGCTTGGCCACGATGCGCCACAGGCGCTGGCGCACCTGATGCTCGGGCGGCACCGGCAGATGATCGTTGACCCGCTCGATCGCGCCATAGGTACCGCCGTCATAGACGCCGAACAGGGTCGTGCGGGTCATGATGCGGACATCCGGCATCGAGCTGAGCTCGGCCAGTGTGCGCGACAGCCACTCCGCGGCCGGCAGACCGTCGATCGTGCCGCCATCCGACAACAGACGGCCGCCGGGCGCAAAATCTTCTTCGCACAGGATGACGCGCGCACCGCTGCGGCCTGCAGCGAGTGCGGCGGCGAGACCGGCCGGACCGGAGCCGGCGATCACCACATCGCAATGCGCCCAGGCCTTGTCGTAGTGATCCGGATCGGGGGTGACCGCCGCGCGACCCAGACCCGCGGCGCGTCGGATCGCCGGCTCGTAGACCATTTCCCAGAATTTTGCCGGCCACATGAAGGTCTTGTAGTAGAAGCCGGCGACGAAGATCGGTGCGAACAGCTGGTTCACCGACATCACATCGTGGCGCAGCGAGGGCCAGCGGTTCTGGCTTGCCGCTTCGAGGCCTTCATACAGTTCGGCCGTCGTGGCCTTGGTGTTGGCCTCGCGCCGTGCGCCGGTGCGCAGTTCGACCAGCGCGTTGGGTTCTTCCGAGCCCGCAGTCAGAATGCCGCGCGGACGATGGTATTTGAACGAGCGGCCGACCAGCTTGACGCCATTGGCGACCAGCGCCGACGCCAGCGTGTCGCCCTGGAAGCCGGAGAGGCTCTTGCCATCGAAGCGGAAGTTGAGCGGCGCCGAGCGGTCGATGAGACCGCCGGATGTGAGACGATGGGATTGGCTGGAACTCACGATGGCCGGCCTCTCATCGATCCAATGCCAGGCGGGACCGTCGCGCTCTTCACCCTCCCCCTTGTGGGGAGGGTCGCTGCGCAGCAGCGGGGTGGGGGTGCGGCACCGCCCCCCCCCCCGCCCGGGGGGGGGGCCGCCCCCCCAGGGGGGGGGGGGGGGGGGGGGGGTTTTGGGGGGGGGGGGGGTTGGGCAGGGTTGCGGG